>DASXLL010000356.1:0-2624 GCA_036496265.1 Pirellulaceae bacterium
CGAGAAACACGAGCGCCAGCATTCCTTGCAGCGGATGGCGAATGCCGCGGGGCTTGCGCGGATCGGGAACCTGGGCAAAAACTTCAACCAGCGACTCCAAGCGCAGGGGCAACATAGAGAACCTCCGTGAAAAAGCCCCCCAGAACTGAATCGCCCCCCATCAAACCACTCACTACGCTGCCAGCCTCAACGCGGTTCGGCTAATCCGACTTCGCAGTCCTCCTGCATCCGAGTGCGGAAAGCTTGCGACGACAACGTGGACAACTTAGACTCCAACTCTCCTGCCGTCAGTGCTCGCGCAATGTGTTCGGGCGTCTCTCGGTCAGCAGCCGGAGAATTCACGGCCATGGCGTCGTCCCCTCGTTTTCAGCTACTCATCGCAGCGTACTTGGCATGTTCAAGTGGCGCTATCCGCTTAATCGCCGATGAAAAACTGCCCATCGTCTTCCAGGAAGACTTCGAGCACGGCGCCGATCGTTGGGAGCCCAAAGATGCGGCCCAGTGGCAGGTGAAGAAAACGGAAAACGGCAATATCTATAGCCAGTTCAAAAAGGAATCGACGTATAAGACGCCGCACCGGAGCCCGCCCAACGTCTCGATTGAGAATAGCGTGATCGTTTCCGACATGGAATTCACCGGCCGCGTCCGCAGTACGCATCCCGACTATCCCCATCGCGACGCAGTGGTCGTTTTCGGCTACCAAGACCCCGATCACTTCTACTATGTGCATCTCGGCAAAAGAGCCGACGATCATGCCAATCAGATTTTCATCGTCAATGGCGCTGATCGCACCAAGATTTCGATCACCAGCACACCTGGCACCGATTGGGATGACAACTGGCACACCGTGAAGGTCGTCCGCAAACCCAGTGACGGCACAATCGAGATTTATTATGACAATATGCAAAAGCCGGTTATGACCGCAAATGACAAGACCTTCGCGTATGGCCGCATCGGCGTCGGCACGTTTGACGACACGGCTGATTGGGACGACATTGTGCTACGAGGCATGGTTTCAAAATAGCCGGGAGCTAACAGCTCCCGGAGAATCGTGGGTCAACCACCTTTCGCAGCTCTCCGGGACCAAGTTTGGTCCCGGCTGATAGCACTTTGACTTTGTCATCTCGGAAAAATCTTCCACTTCGGCAAAAGTTCCGGTCTCTCGCCCGCCGATAATCGCCCTGCCAGATGAGGCCTCAAAAGGCCCGTCTGCGCAGTGACTGCGATTTGTTAAGGGATTTCAATGCATCATTGCCGGACTAGCATGAGCGTGACAGCAGCGGTCGCTGTGATGGCGACTGTTGTGCTGGCGCCGACCGACGTGCTAGCGGCAGAATCAAACCGAGTGGCCTGGTCGCCGAGCCGTGACGATGCGGTGATTATTGAGGGCGTGCCGAGCGTCATGCAGTCGCCGGGCGGCACGCTGAGCAAATCGCTCATCTCCCAACGGCCAAAATCGCTCTCGCGGCCGGCGCCAATCAGCTCTCGAACCTATGTGTCGCAGCCGCCGACTCGTGCGGAGCCGCTACCCTCGGTGAGCGGAGCTCCTACGTCGCCCGACGGCTTACCCGTCCCGTCCGAAATGTACTACGACGATGGCGGCGCGGTCATGGATGGTGAGATCATTCAGTCCGACGATTGCTGCGCCACATGCGGCCTCGCCCGATGCGGGCTTGGCAATTGGTGCGGTCGCGGCTGCTGCACCTGGATGCCGCTCTGCATTTTTCTGCCCATGCCGCCCATCGACTGCCTCGAAGCCTTTGGCGGCGTGCAAGGATTCACCGGTCCTGCCAATCGTGGCGGCAGCGGCAGTTTTGGTTTTCACGAAGGTTTCAATTGGGGCATTCCCATCGGCGGCTTCATGGCCGGGCAGATTGGCGCGGCCTGGACACAAAGCAATTTCGACGGCAATTATCTCACTCCAGACCAGCGGAACCAATTTTTCGCGACCGCCGGCCTCTTTCGCCGCGCCGATTGGGGCCTGCAAGGCGGCGTCGTGTTCGATTATCTCCACGACGATTGGGATTACACGGCTGACCTCGCTCAAATTCGCGCCGAGCTGAGCTGGAAATGGTGCGGCTGCAACGAAATCGGTGCCTGGGCCGCGATTGGAGTGAACGACGCGAACGACATCGCAATTCAGCAGCCAGTGTTCGGTAACGGCACGATTCGCTCGGTAAACACCACGGCGACTTTGGCGGTCAATGACTTGTACGCCTTCTTTTTTCGCCGACAATTCGCCTGCGGCGGAAATGGCCGGCTCTTCGGCGGCTTCACGGGTCATTCACAGGCACTCGTCGGCGGCGACGCGATCGTGCCCATCAATCCTTGCTGGAGCCTGCGGAGCAGCTTCATGTATGTCGCACCCGGCGGCGACGACACAACGACTGATCCACGTTTTGCCCGCGAATCATGGAACGTCGGCATCTCGCTCGTCTGGACGCCCTGCCCGCGCAACAACTGCTGCGGCAACTACTCGCGTCCCCTCTTCAACGTCGCCGACAACGGCACCTTCGTGACGCGCTTCAAGTAGCGTGGGTTGTGCCCACCATCTCGCGTTCCCTTCCAACAGCCGGGAGCAAACCTGCTCTCGGTGAGTCGATCGAGGATCATCAATTCGTCGC
>DASXLL010000357.1:0-15976 GCA_036496265.1 Pirellulaceae bacterium
TTGGCCGAATGGACAGGCGGCGAAATCAAATTCGCCTCCATGCCGCCGCTAGCCGGTGACTTAACGCCCATTAGCCGGATTCTTTTGAAGCCCACGGCCATCGAGTCAGGTGACCTGTTTTGGTGCCTGGCCGCCAACCGCTGCGATGGCGAGTTGGCGTTTTTTCGCGGGGCCATAGGCGTGGTTTGCACCGATCGGACCGCAAATCCGTGGCCTGGCCGGTTTGTCTTGCTGGTCACTGATCCAGTCGCGGCCCTGCAATCGCTCGTCGAAGGCCTCGCGCGGCAGCTATCGCTTCCAGCCGAGGAAGAACTCGGCCGTGAAAAATTTGCCCTCGAATCGCCAGAATTGAAAGTATTGCAATTGTGTGCCGCCCCCCGCGCTGATAATTCTCCGCCCGTCCAATCGAGATGCCGCTCGACGATATCCAAGTGTCGAACTGCGGCCTGATTGACGACTGACCAACCGGGCTCTGTCGCCTCCTTGGTCATTCGGATTTCGTCATTGGTCATTTTCCTTGAGCCATTTGAGGAGCTTCATCGGAGGCCGCTGGTTTGCGGGAATCGGCGGCTACCCTCCCTCCTGGGTCGAAGCAAATAACCGGCGGCGGCAGTTTCTGGGTCAATTGCCGCTGCTCGGAGCTTCCCGATGAAGCTTTTACTGTGCGCCGGAGCGGGCTTGCTCGCTCCGGCGCATAGGGAACAACACGCGGGGGCCACGATCAATCGATCGCGGCCCCCGCGGCCGTTTCTTGAGGCTTGAGGCTTGAGGCTTGAGGCTTGAGGCTTGAGGCGCTCGGTTATCTTTGCGATCAGCGGACGAGGCCGCGCTTGCGTAAATAATTCGCCACCAATGTTTCCACCGGTGTTTGCGAATTCACCATCAGATATGTCATGCCGCGGCGTGTGCAAAACTCGCGTGCTCCATCGATGAACGACGCCAGCGTGCGTTTGTATTTGTCTAAGAGCGGCCGGCTGACCGTAATTTCAGCCACATCGCTGTCTTCCGCGTCGATCAGCCGCAAATCGCCCTTCACATCCGGCGCAACCTCCTCCGGCGACAGCACGTGGATCAGATAAACGTCCATCTGCTGCGAAACGAGAAACCGCAGTGCCTTGTCATAGCCGGCTTTGTCGAGCAGGTCCGTGATCAACACCAAAATGCCCTTGCCCGGATTGCGGAGGCAGAAGTTTTTGACGCCATCGGCGAGCGACACATTTTCGCCCGACTCAATTCCTGCCAAATACTCCTGCATCCGCCACAAGCTACTGCGACCGCGCAGCGTTGGACCGGGGTTTTTGGCAGTCGTCCCCAGCGACTCGATTTTCACGCGATCCGCCCGGCACAAGCCGATAAACCCGAGTGCCGCCGCGAGTTGCTTCGCATATTGCAGCTTCGTCGGCTCGCCAAAATCCATGCTCGTGCTGGCGTCAATTAACGCGTAAAAATGTAGGTCTTCCTCTTCCAGGAACAGCTTGAGATACAGTCGTTCCAGCCGGGCAAACACATTCCAGTCAATAAATCGCAAATCATCGCCCGGCACATATTGGCGAAAATCCGCGAATTCAACGCTCTGCCCCTTCCGCTTGCTCCGCCGCTCCCCCTTCATCCGCCCCCGGAAAATCTTCCGGCTAATCAGCTCCAGCCGCTCCAGCTGCGCGAGCAATTGCGGAGAAAGCAGCGGGCTATTTTCAACAGCAGAGGTCATGTTATTGAAATGACTGCAAAAACGAATGTCGGAAACAACCCGTTTTGGTCCGGTTTCAGAACTGCTTACAAGGACAGACGTTACCGGTGGCGCAATCCCCCTCCTTTTTGACGCAAAGGCGCAAAGGAAGCCAAGACCGCAAAGGGGAAACACATAGTAAGGAAATCAGCTTTGCGGCCTTTGCTATTTCTTTGCGGTCTTTGCGTTAAAACGGCTAGGTCCCCCGCCTAGGAAGACGTGTGATTCACCGAGAGGTCTCGCATAGCTGGACGCTATTTGTCCATCTCAAACTTCCGCTCACTCGTCTGATCCGCCGTCGGAAAATCCGCCGGTATCGGCTGCGTCACTTTCCCATTCGCCGCCCATTCGCAGCCGCGAATAAACGTCGTGATAAACCCGACGCACGACTGCGAATCGTTGCCGTGCCCCATCGGCGTATGAAACACGCGGCCCTTGCCGTAATCGAGTGTGAGGATCATCGGCTCATGATGGCCCGTGCCGCCTTTCGCCGGGTCAGCATATGTCGTTGCCAGAATATGCATGTTCTCAGCGGGGCCGCGGAGCTTGTCGTATAGCTCGTCGGTCACATGCATCCAAGTCCGCGGCATGCCTTTTGTGATCGGGTGCTCGGCATCACGAACGACAATTTGAAATGGATGCTGCGGTCCATGATGCCCGCCGCTCCCTTTCGATTCATCGCGAACGGTCTTGCCGCTGTCATCCAGATAAACATACGGCCCGCTCTTCTCCGTTCGGCCGCCCCAACCACCCAGCCCAATCATCTCGTTGTACGCCGGCCACTCCGGGAACGCATTGTCGGCCGCATGAATGCACGCGAAGCCCCCCCCGCTCTTCACGAACGCCTCAAACGCCGCCTGCGTCTCCTCCGGCCACGCCTCGCCGTTGTAGTTGGAAACGACGAGGTCGTACTTCTTGAATTCTGGTTTGAAATTCGGGTCCTTTCCCTTCGGCGCCGTCGTCGCCACATCAACCGTGAATCGCTTCGTGTCTTCCAGATACTTCTTCATCATCTTCGTCGTGTCCGGCCAATTCTTATGATTGTTCTGGCCATCGACGATGAGCGTCTTGGTCGGAGTCGTTTGAGCGCTAACCGGGTTAAGCACGAATAGCACGGCAACAATCATCAAGGCTAGGAAGCGCGTCATTGGCGAGCCCAATCAGGAGTGGGAAGGATCAAAAAGGGCGAACGGTGGATCGGAACGGAACGATTGTAACGCAAAAACCGCCCACAAACGCGATCCACACGACATAGACTTGCGCTGGCGTCGTTTTGTACAAACTGCGGCCGCATACGACTCATGAACTGTCCCGTTAATCGACTGCCGCTGATCGTTTTTGGGCTGATCGCGCTGGCTGGATTGGCGCTCGGCTGGCACAAAGGGCGGCTACCACAGCGGGAGCCGGTGGCCGTGGGAACGGTTATAGGCTCGGATATCGCCCCCGATCTGGCCCTCTATCGCGAGGTCATCCGTGAAGTTCGCCACGGTCGCGATTACTACGACGTCGCACGCGAAACAATCCCGGCTTACGGATTCCCAATCGCCTCACCGTTGAACTGGCGGCTGCCGACGTATGCCTGGGTGCTGTCCCGGCTGCCAAACAAATGCTGGATTCAACTAGTGCTGCTATTGCTCGCCCTCGGTGGGATGTGGCTGACGTTCGTCGCCTCTTCCCGGCGCAACAGCGTCGGCCTGGCGGCTCTAACGACGTTTTTGATGTTCGGCGTGCTCCGCTGGACGTTCGACGGCTACGCCTACCTGGCGCAAGAGGTATGGGCCTCGGTCTTGATCGTCATCTCACTGGCTCTCCTACGGTGGGACAACGTAGGGTGGGACAAGGATGCGCAGCATCCGCCGGCCCACCGATCTCAACCCTCAATCTCGCGCTGGCTTGCCATCGCCGCAGGCATCGCGGCCTTGCTATTCCGCGAACTTGCGTTGCCATACTGCGGCATCTCATTTCTAATGTCGGCTTGGAAGCGCCGCTGGTGGGAGGCCGCGGCCTGGGCAGCCGGCATCACGCTATTCTTCGCCTTTTTCGCCTGGCATGTCGCTCAAGTGAAAGCCCAACTCGCCGGCACGGAAATAGCCGCCGCGGGCGGCGCAGGCCTCAGCCAATGGCTTCGCTTCGGCGGCCTCGACTTCATCCTGCTCACAACCCGTATGAACAGCCTGCTGTTCGCCGCGCCCAGCTGGCTACTCTGGCTCTACGTTTTGTTGGCCCTCATGGGCCTCGGCCGCAGCCGAAACGAATCGAGCCAACTCGCCTGCCTGACCGCTCTGGCCTACCTTGTCGCCTTTGCCATCATCGGTCGGCCCGAGAATTTCTATTGGGGACTCATGCCAGCGCCATTTTTAGCCTGGGGAGGCGGTGAACTCGCTGGTCTGCTCCGCGAATTCTCGTCGTCCTGCGCTCAGCCCGCAGCCAGTTCGCTGAAAGCAAAAATCGCCGCATCGATCTGATCTTGGGTAGTAAAGTGGCCGAGCGAAAGACGGAGCGTGCCCGACGGCAGCGTTTTGAGCGCGCTGTGCATCCGCGGGGCACAGTGCAGCCCGGCGCGAGTCTGGATTTGCCACTGCGCATCGAGTATCGCCGCCAGTTCCCGCGGGTCAAACCCGGTGATGTTAAGACTGGCGACGCCGACACGATTATTACCCGTCACTGGGCCATAAATCTGGATGCCGGGCATTCCGGCCAGACCCGTTAACAATCGCTGCATAAGTCCGCGCGTCTGACCTTCAATCAGCGCCGCGCCGAGTTCGGCGACATGCGTGACACCTGCTTCCAGGCCAACAATCGCCGGAACACTAAGATTCCCCGACTCATAGCGGTCGGGCAATTCCTCGGGCTGGCGGTCCTGATCGCTTTTCGTCCCCGTCCCACCCTGACGTATCGGCTGCAAGCAATCCTCGACGCCTGGGGCAACATAAAGAATCCCGCTGCCGAGCGGCCCCAACAATCCTTTATGCCCAGGCGCCGCGAGCAAATGACAACCGAGCTTTGCGACGTCGATACGAACGCAACCCAGCGATTGAGCCGCATCGAGCAGAAAATACACTCCGTGTTCGTTCGCGATTTTGCCGACCGCCTCCGCCGGCTGAATCGCTCCGGTCACGTTCGACGCATGGATCAAGGCGATGAGGCGTGTTTTCTTCGTGATCACCTGGCGGATGGCATCCGGATCAATATAACCTTGGCCATCGCAAGCCACGTACGTCGTCGTAACGCCCCGCTCGGCAAGAAACGACAGCGGCCGCAATACCGAATTGTGCTCGCAGACAGTGGTGACAACATGGTCGCCGGCCTTCAGCATGCCATGCAGCGCGAGGTTCAGCGAATCGGTGCCATTCTGAGTGAAGATGATCCGCATCGGATCACCTACGTTAATTAGGTCCGCAATCTTCTTCCGGCACGAAGTGACGAGCCGCTCAGCTTCGGCTGCTTCGGAATACGCCGACCGCCCCGCCGGCGCACCAAGCCTCCGCTGATAATCATCCACCGCCCGATAAACCGTTTCCGGCTTCGGCCACGACGTCGCCGCATTGTCGAGATAAATGCGTGCCATTGGTCATTGGTCATTGGTCATTGGTCATTGGTCATTACGAATGACAAATGACAAGGGACAAATGACAATCAGCCGCCAATCTGATACATCGCCCTTTCCGGCTTATGAAAATCGGCGGAGTCGATGCCGTGACCGGGCTTTTTCGCGCGGACGCACTCGCGAATGAGTTGTACCAGGTCCTTGTCGGTTCCGCCGCCGCGCAGCAACGCCCGAGCGTCCCATTCCACCGCCGAGAACAAACAGTTGCGAATTTTCCCTTCCGCGGTGAGTCGGAGCCGATTGCAATCCTCACAGAACGGCTGCGTGACCGGATTGATGAAGCCAATCGTGCCGCCGCCGTTGGCGAAACGAAAATCAGTCGCCGGCTGACTCGGATCGGGGCGATCCGCAGCCTCCAGCGGTCCTATCGCCGCTTCGATCTGGCGGCGTATGTCTTCGCCGCTTAGAACCTGGTCGTGTTGCCAGTTGTTTTCCGCATCCAGCGGCATGAACTCAATAAACCGCATCTCCATGCCTTGCTGCCGGGCAAAATTCGCCAGAGGAACGATCTCCGGCTCCGTGACACCTTTGATCGCAACCGCATTGAGCCGAATTTTTTTGAAGCCGACCGCTTTCGCCGCCGCGATGCCGGCCAGAACTCGATCGAGCCCATCGCGTCGGGCGATTTTACGGAATGTTTCCTCCGTGAGAGCATCGAGGCTGATGTTGATCCGCGTTAAGCCCGCGTCCTTAAGCGCCTGCGCTTGCTCCTCCAGCAGAATTCCATTCGTCGTCAGAGCGATGTCAAAGATGCCTTCGATTGCCGCCAGTCGCTCAACCAGTTCCGCCAGCCCCGAACGCACCAGCGGCTCGCCTCCCGTCAGACGGAGCTTGTTCACGCCCAGGGAAGCCGCAACACGCGCGAAACGCTCAATCTCCTCGAACGTGAGAATCTCCCTCCGCGGCAAAAACCGGACATTCTCATCCGGCATGCAATAAAAGCATCGGATATTACAGCGATCCGTGACACTAATCCGCAGATTGGTATGCACACGGCCCAGAGTATCGATAAGCGGTTCGTTTGTCATTTGCTGCCAAGGCCCGGATGCACCCACTCCTTCGTTCCATCCGCCCAATTTTCGCATTTCCAAATCGGCACTACCTCCTTAATTGTATCAATCAACCACTGCCCTGCGGCGAAGGCATCCGCCCGGTGCGGCGAGCTCACGGCAATTGCAATGCTAGCCTCACCAAGCTCCAAATGCCCCAGGCGATGAACGATCGAGCAGCCAGTCAGCGGCCACCGGCGTCGTGCTTCTGCTTCCAGCTCAGCCAGTTTTTTCTCCGCCATTTGCGGATAGCATTCATAATCCAACGACGCCGTCCGTCGGCCGCGCGTGAATTCCCGCGTCGTGCCCAGGAAATGAACGACCGCGCCGGCTTCGTTCGACGAAACGTCTGCAATCACGGCGGCGGTATTGATTGGCGCGTTAGTGAGGGACACCGACATTGGTCATTGGTCATTGGTCATTCAGAATTCAGCCGCCGCTAACCGGAGGAATCAGCGCAATTTCGGCAGTCCCGGAAATGGCGACGCTGTCATCTGCGTATTCGTTGGAAACTGCCAATCGGCTATGCGGCAAAATATCTTTCAGCGGCGGGAACTGCTCGGCAAGCGCTGCGCGGAGCTGGCCGGCGGTGGCCGTCGAAGGGACTTCGACTTCGATGGTGCTAATGCCCGCTCTTTGCCGGGCGACCGCAAATAATTTCACACAGACTTTCATGTCACCACCAACTCTTCTCCGTCCGCAGCTAACAAGGTTTTGATCTCCGGCATCAAGCCATACGCATACGCCAAAATCTTCAGCGGATGAATCGTGGGCTTCGTGGTGCCTTGCTCCATCTGAATTTTACACGCACTGCACTCGGTTGTGCCGAACTCAATCGCCGGATCGCGCATGGCGCTGATCAGCCCCCAACCAGCGCGGAGACTAGCCCGGTAGTTCTCTCGCTTCAGGCCAAAAGTTCCGGCCATGCCGCTGCAGCCGCGCTCGATTCGTCGCACCTCCACACCACGGATCAGCCGCAATAGATTCTCGCCGGGCGAGCCAACTTCTAGAGCCCGTAGGTGGCACGGCAAATGATAGCCAAGCGTAAGGTTCATTGGCTGGAAATTGAGTTCTAGCTTCCCCGTTTCGTGCAACCGCCATAAATAGTCGCAGGCTTCATGCGTGTGGGCGGCGACTAGGCGGGCGTCGTCATCGTCGAGCAAGTCGAGGTATTCGCGTTTGAGGCACAGCGCTGCCGTCGGCTCCGTGCAGACTATTTCGTACCCTTGGCGAACCGCTTCGGCGAGCAGCCGGACGTTTTTGGCAGCGAGCACCCGGCCCCGATCGACGTCACCAACCGCCAGCCGGTTCATGCCGGACGCTTCCTGTCCCGGATGCACATAGACGGCGATATTGTTGTGCTGCATGACGGCGACGAAAGCGTCAGCGAGCTGCACGTCGTACCAATTGGCATAAAGATCGACGAAATACAGGATTTTCCCGCCCGTCCGGCGGGTTGAGCGCGTCAGCCGGCGGCGCTCGGCACGGCGAATAAAACTCGACGACGCGATTTGTGGCAGCTTGCGGCCCTGCGCGATGCCAACGGTTTTTTCCAGCAGCCACCGCGCCCAACGCGTGCGAAATAGCCAATTGGTGAGCGTCGCAAACCGCGACGACCACCGCGCAACCGAATCCATTCGCGTCAGCACCCAATCGGCGGTGCCCAGGCCGCTCGTCGCCACATACTGCGCCTTGGCCTCGATCATTAGCTTGGGAATATCCACCGCCGCCGGACACTCGAGGCGGCATTGATGGCAGTTGACACACAAATCGGCAATACTCTTCAGCTCGTCTTTGGCCAATAGCGTCGGATCGAGCTCGCCGGAGATGATCGCCCGGATCAGATTGGCCTTGGCCCGCGGCGAGGCTTCTTCCGACGGCGCGAGCCGGAAAATCGGGCACATCCGAGCATCCGGCGACTGCGTCCGACACCGACCGCAGCCGTTGCAGCCGCTGGCGGTGCCTTCGAGCGAACCATTCCACACGAGTTGCAACTCCAGACCCTTCGCTGGAACGGCGGCCGGCTGCTGACCGTTGCTGTTTGGCGGAGCGGGAACCGGCTCGTGTGCGAGAATCCCCGCCGCCGCGCCGGCGCGAAGATTCTTGGTTATCGGCTGCGGCACATCCGCAATCACTTTGCCCGGATTAAATAAGTTCTTCGGGTCGAAGATCCGCTTGACCTCGCGAAACACGTCATACAGCGGTCCAAACTGCTTCCGCAGGAACCAAGTGCGGCTCAGCCCGCTGCCGTGCTCCCCGCTCATCGTCCCACCGATCTTAAACACCTCGTCATAGAGCTCATCGGCTAGCGCTTGCATCTTGCGCACGTCGGCCGGGTCTGTCAGATTGAGAAACGGGCGGACGTGAAGCTGCCCATGTCCCGCATGCGCGAATAACGAAGCGGTCACATCGTGCGCTTTGAGGACGTTTTGCAGCCGCACGAGAAAATTGGCCAACTCATCCGGTGGAACCGCTATGTCTTCGACGAATGGCGTCGGCCGCTCCGACCCTTGCACTCGATACAGCGTCGGCGAAACGCGCCGCGCCATGCGGCGAAAAGCGTCGAATTCTTCGGGTGCCAGCGCCATATGAAATCCAAACGCCAGCCGCTTGCGGCGTTGCCAGCGAATGACAGCCTGCTGCAGACTTTCGATCACTTCGTGCTCGTCCTCGGCATGCTGCTCGATCATCAGCATCGCTTCCGCCTCGCGCGGGATCGCCCGGGCATAGCGATCATCGACGTCGCGGGCGAGCGACAGAATGCGACGGTCAATCAAATCACAGGCGGCCAAACCTAGCGACTGCGCCTCCATCGCCGCCGTCGCTGCCGATTCGAGCCGATCAAAAAACAGCAGCGCGACGCCGCGGTGCTTGGGAATCGGCACCGTACGCAGCGTCGCCTGCGTGATCAGGCCCAGCGTCCCTTCACTGCCCACGAGCAACCGGGCTAGATCAAGCTCGTCGTTTTCAACGACATCGTAAAGATGATAGCCGCTGCGGTTCACCCACGCTTTCGGCTGTCGCTCTTTAATAATCGGCTGCTCTCGATCGATCAGCTCTGCCAACCGCCGGACAAGGTCGCGCCGGCGGTGATCCGGATCGCGCAGGGGATCGTCTGTAATCGGATGTCGTCCTGCTTCCAGCACTTCGCCATCGGCCATGACCATTTGCATATTCACCACATGTCGCCGAGCCGAGCCATGCCTAAGCCAGTTGCTGCCCGAATTGTCGAGCGCCAGCACGCTCCCCATCGTCGTCACGCCGCCGGTGGCCGGATCGGGACCAAACTGGCGACCAAATCCGGCCAGATAGCGATTGAGCTGCCCCAGCACCACACCCGGCTGCACCGTGACCGTTTCGCCATCGATGCCCACAATGCGACGCATCGAACGGCTGAAATCGACGACTATTCCGCTCCCCAGCGATTCCCCCGCCAGGCCGGTGCCCGCGCCGCGTGCGTGCAGCGGGATATTTTGCTCGGCAGCGTACTTTACGAGGGCCCGCACATCGGCCAAGCCACGCGGGCGAACCACGCCCAGCGGCCGCATCTGATAAACGCTCGCGTCCGACGCATACATCAGCGTAAACGGGTCGTCGCAAAAGACTTCGCCCGCCAACAGGCCGCGCAAATCAGCCTGAATTCGCTCGCGCTGTGGGTCCATGAATAAACAGCTCGCCGCCTATTTTCTGCGGCTGACTCAACCAATCGCCGCCACACTATTCTAAACTGTGGCCCCCGCGCCGTCAGCTTTATCGGCCGCGATTTGCCGACTTAACCGAGTAGAACCTTCAAAATAAGCTATTCTGACAGCCACGTATTCTGACAGCCATGGCCAATTACGAACCGGCAAGGCTGCTGTGGTGTCTCTGGACGAACGTCGGAGGAACAACGGTTTTTGAGCTATGGCTGAATTAGGAGTCAATATCGACCATGTCGCTACGCTGCGGCAGGCGCGAAAGACGCACGAGCCCGAACCGGTGACGGCGGCCGCACTCGCGGAACTAGGCGGTGCCGACGGCATCACGATTCACCTGCGAGAGGACCGGCGGCACATCAACGATCGCGATTTGCGGCTCTTGCGCGAGACCGTCGCGATCAAGCTGAACCTCGAATTGTCCGTAGCCGATGAAATCGTCGGCATTGCTTGCCAGGCGAAGCCCGATCAGGCGACGATTGTGCCCGAGCGTCGCGAGGAGGTTACCACCGAGGGCGGCTTGGATGTAATCTCGCACCGCGAGGCGACGCATAGGGCCATCGATCGACTGAAATCCGCCGGAATTGTGGTCAGCCTTTTTCTCGATCCCGACGCGCGGCAAATTGAGGCCGCGAAACAACTTGGCGCCGAAGCGGTTGAACTGCATACCGGCCAATATGCTCTCGCCCGCGGGAAAGCCCAGCACGAGCACCTCGTCTCGTTGACCAAGGCCGGCAAACTCGTAAGCGATTTAGGAATGACATTGCACGCCGGGCATGGCTTGAACTATCACAATGTCATCCCCGTCGCCCGAATACCAAAAATGCACGAGCTGAATATCGGCCACGCGATCATTTCGCGAGCCGTGTTCGTTGGCCTGGAGCGAGCCGTGCGGGAAATGAAACAATTGGTCGCGTCCTAAAGCTCTATGTCGTCACCATCGCTGCAGGACGTCGTGTGTTGCTTGGGTCAGCCAGTGGCTGGCAATCCGACGCAGTACATGATGGAAAAGGCATTTGCCGCGGCTGGGCTGGAAGACTGGAAGTATCTCACCTGCGAAGTGCCGCCCGAAAAGTTGGGCGATGCGATGGCGGGAATTCGCGCCCTCGGATTCAAAGGCGCGAACTTTACCATCCCACACAAAGTCGCGGCAATTCAGTACCTCGACTCGTTGAGCTCCGCCGCCGAATTGGCCGGCGCTGTGAATTGCGTCAACCGCGTCGGCGACAAGCTGCACGGCGACAATGCCGACGGCAAAGGCTTCTATCAATCGCTCCGCGAAACATGTGATCCCGCCGGGCTGAATGTTGCGATCCTAGGCGCCGGCGGTGCGGCCCGAGCGATTGCAGTCGAGCTATCGCTCGCCGGTGCTAACGAAATCACGATCGTCAACCGATCACCCGAGCGTGGACAAACTCTCGTGGACCTCTTGCTGGCAAAAACGAGTGTCAAAGCGCAGTTCGTGCCCCTCATGGGTAATTATTCGGTCACCGACAACACCGCCATCTTCATCAACGCCACTTCCGTCGGTTTGGGTAACGAATCAGCCCGCGTACCGGTCGAAATCCAATCGCTCCGCCCCGAACTGATCGTCGCCGACGTCGTTTTCAATCCCCCTCAGACCTGGCTCATCCGCACCGCCGCCGAACGCGACTGCCGAACCATCGACGGCCTCGGAATGCTCGTCAATCAAGCCGTTATCTGTTTCAGAATCTGGACCGGCCGCGACCCCGACGCAGCGATCATGCGGGAAGCGCTCGAAGAATTCTTGGAGATTTAGACGGGCTCTATTTCCGCTCTTTCACATATCGGACTGCACACCCGACAGCGGGCGTTTCACTAACTTCCGGCGTGCGGCCCGCTAAAGCGGCCGCGATTGCATCTTCGATGTATCGTTTCGTGATTTTCTTACCATCCGGGCTATCGTCCATCGCGCCCAAATAAACCACCTTGCGATCTTTATTCAGCACGACAAATTCCGGCGTGAAAGTCGCGCCGTAGCTCTTGGCCACCTGCTGCGTCTCGTCGTGCAGGTAGGGAAAGTTGAAGCCCTTGCTCTTGGCCCGCTCTTCCATCGCGGGGAGCAAATCGTCTTTCACCTTGTTCGCATTGATGGCGATCAAGCCGCACTTGTTGCCTTCGGCAGCGAATTTTTTGGCCAGCCCGATGAGTCTGTCTTCATAATCGACGGCGTACGGGCACGTGTTGCACGTAAAGCAAATCACCAGCACTTCTTTATCGGCGAATTCAGCCAGCGAGTGCTTCTGGCCATCGGTGCCGACGAGATCGCTCCACGTCGGCGCGCTATCGCCAAGGCTGAGCTGCTTGTTGTATGTGCCGGCGAGGGCGACAGCGTTGAATGGCAGCGTTGCGGCAATCAATCCAGCGATGAAAAGCCGATGCATGGCTTACAGCAGGCGATCGCGCCCACCCCCACGATCCTAACGGCGGAACTTCTTAACCATCGAATGAGCCAGATGCGATTTCAAGCACGTTTCGCGAAACGCTTCCGGTCGCGACACGCCTTCGAGCCGAAACGTTTCCACATTGCCCAGCTTGAAAACCAAATCGCCAGCGTGATACCACGCCTGGCCGGGCTGCACATCAACATTAACTGAGTCGAACCGGTCCAAATCCACCGCCTTGTCCTGCACGCTGGTCAAACCGCGCTCGACGATGATCCGGCGATTGGTCAGCCGGTAGCGAACGCCGATTCCCGGTGCGATTCGCATGAAATACAGGACCAGCGCGATTGGGATCGAGAGCAGAGCAATCAAGTTTCCGACGCGGAAGAAATACACGTCGGGCCAACGTATTGCGAACAGCGTGCCCATCGCCTTCCCTAGGGGATACATCGCAACCGACGGCCAGACCGTCATCACCGTCGTTTCGCGGAATTCGGCCGGGACGACGCCTGCGATGGGCGTGGCCGCCGGGGCAGCAGTCAGGGTGGGCATAGGTGGTTCAGCAAATGCGGTGATCGAGCAAGTTCAGAGGTTAGCACAGGGGCGAAAAAGGGGCCAGATGGGCAGGCCAGCGATCAACATCGCGATGTAGGGGCTCTGCAAGAACGCTTGCTTCGCTGAGCTTGGAAACCAGGACAACCGCCGGACGACGAGCGACCTCTGGCTCTATTGCTCGTGGCAGTGCCAATCGATCGGCCGCAACGTCGGTTCCGGGCCGCCTAGTGTTGCCAAGTGATGCTTCAAGCAGCAACGTTCGTGCTCGATTTCCTGCGTCGTCCGGACGCCCAGCTCCCGCAGCAGCGGAATCGGCGGGCACCAACCCTGCAGGGCATGCTGCAGGAAAAACGACTGAATGACAAAGGGCAGGAGTAGCCAGCGGCGGTCTTTTGTCAGGCCGAGCGTCAGCCCTAGCAGCGTGAACGACGGCGCCAACGTTTCTACCCACCGCTCTACGTCCCACTCTTCATCCAACTCGCGCAGCCGTCGCTCGATCGCCCCTCGTCCAGCGCCCGCCACCCGCCGCAGCCGCTGCTCCGTCTCGTGCCAAATTCGATCATTAAGTTCTGGTCGCGTATTCCTGCTAACGCGAAAAGCTGTGGTGGCAAGCATGATTAGGCCCTCCGAAAAGACGGAAGAGGGATATGCAACCTGCATGCCATGATTTTCCCGCCGCGGCGTCAGTTCGATTGATCCTGATTGACTTAGGGAGAGGTGTGGGGCGCTAAAGTTTTAGATTTTTTCATTACGGCGGGCTTTAGCGGAAGTTGTAAGTGGTTGGTGGTTATGAGTTTTGGATTTTGGGGTGAATGGCCAGTGCGCTAAAGTTTAGCGCTGATTTAGCGATTCGAATCGCCGTAAGTCTAAGTCAAAGCCACGAGCCCAGTTTGGAGAGCGGGGCAGATTTGCAGGCGGAGACGCAGAAGGAAATGAACAGAAGAAAACAAAGATAACGAAGGACAGGCAGAGTTTGGGCACGAATATCTTGCTGCAGCCGGGGCCGGTGGCTGGTTCGGCAGCCGCGGCTGTTTGGTGGAGGTCAACCAAGTTGAGAAAGAGCAAGAGCGCAAAAGTGGCAGGCCGTTCGAAACATTTGTTCACTGGCAAATCGCGCGCCAATTCAACCGAATGTGCTCCCACGGCCCAAGCGCAGATTCCCATTCCTGATTCGCGACTAGGTGCGTGACCAGTTTTCCAGTTTAAGGCCGGGAATCCGAGACATGTCGCTGACATCTGCCGTCACGAGGACGTCGCCTTTTCCGCTGGCGTGGGCCGCAATGGCGGCATCGAAATCCTCGATCCGCTTTCCCATTCGCTCCAGCTGCGATTTGATTCGGCCAAATGCGTCCGTAACGTCAGCCGTCCACGGGGCGACGGAGCATTGAGCTCGCAGCAACTCGAACCGCCGCCGCAAGAAATCCTGCCGTTTGGATGCGACGAGCCTTTCGATTCCATACGCAATCTCTGCCCATACCGGTTGCGGCACCGCAACCGAGCCTGGCGAAACCTGCGTCAGGCGCTTGAGAACCTGCTCGTCGCCTCGCATCAGCGCTGAGGCCGCATTGGTATCGAGAACGTATCGCGTCAAAACTGCCTCGGCGGTTTGGAGCGGCGATTTTTGCGAATTACCGACGTCATTTCATCCACCGCTTGGACTCCTTGCTCGTCAACATTACGCAGCTCGTCCAGAAACTCCTTGGGCCACTCCACCCCCGACTGAAGCTCACGCTCGATCGCATTCACGATCAAACGATTGCGGCTGATTCCTAGCTGTTTGGCGCGTTTGTCCGCCTTTTTCAAAAGCTCGCCGGGAATATGAACGCTGGTCGGCATGAGTATATTATACAATATACTCGAAGAAATCTCGACGAGGAAGGCTTAAGGCTTAAGGCTTAAGGCTTGAGGCGTAGGGCTGAGGAGCCTATTCGCCGATGATCTTGACTAGGACACGCTTGCGGCGGTTGCCGTCGAATTCGAAGTAGAAGATGTGCTCCCAGGGGCCGAGGTGTAGCTTGCCGTCGGTGATGGCTACGACGACTTCGCGGCCCATGATTTGCCGCTTCAAATGAGCGTCGGCGTTGTCTTCGCCGGTGCGATTGTGGTGGTAGCGCTGCGGCGACGGGTCGAACGGCGCTAAGTTCTCTAGCCAGACTTCGTAATCGTGGTGCAGTCCTGATTCGTTGTCGTTGATGAAGACGCTGGCGGTGATGTGCATCGCATTTATTAGCACCAGGCCGTCGGTAACTTCGCTTTCCTGCACTAGTCGCTCGACTTCGCGATGCAGTGACACCACGGCCCGGCGCTTGGGAATTTCCATCCAGAGTTCTTTGGTGAGCGTTTTCATGTCCAGCATTCTACGCTCTTCGTGCAGGACTATAATCCATAGATGCGATACCGCCTCCGCACGCTGCTGATCGTGATTGCTGTGTTGGCCGCAGTGCTGGCCAGGGTCGCATATCTCAAGCGGCAGCGAGATTTTCACCGCCAGGAAGCAAACAGGCTGGCGACGCAAATTGCTACATTTCAGAACTATGACGTGCGCGATATAAGAGAAAAGGTTAGACATATAGGAACATTTGGGCCAACGGCACGAGGATCGACGATAGGCGCGGACCTGCCTGGGAAATACGGCAGTCCAGAGTACGAAGACACGCTCACGAATTGGCATTTGGCACACGAGCACGAAATATTAGCCAATCGCTATAGCCGGGCCATCTATCGTCCGTGGGCGCTGGTCTGGGATGATCCGAACAGCGTCCCCGATCAAGCACGCTGGGTGGACATTCGAGTCGCGACTTACTCGGCAATTCTGGCTGTGGCCATGCTCGCGGCCTGGAAATGGTGGCCTAAAACAATCGTGTCGAGTAAGGCGGAAGAGGACCACGCGGTAGGATAGTTCCCATGCTCCGTTTCAGAATCCGAGACTTGCTGTGGCT
>DASXLL010000358.1:0-12291 GCA_036496265.1 Pirellulaceae bacterium
CCCAGATCGCAGCCGCACCGCTGATAGACAACACTCACCGCATGAATCAGCGGATGCTGGACGACACGGACGCCAGCCAGCGTCAGAATCCGCGTCACTTCCTGCGCTTTGCCGAGCACATACGCGTGAATAACCGGCGTGCGGCCGTCGTTCAGCACGCGTGTGACCAGGGCCACGAGTTGAGCGATCGATTCCTCTCGCGGTGGCAGGCGATAGCGCGGATGGCCGTACGTGCTTTCCATAATGAGCACTTGCGAGCGCGGCGGAGCAGCTGGCTCTGCCGTTGCCGACGCCCGCAACTTGAAATCGCCCGTGTAAAGCAGCGATTGGCAACCTTCTATCGCCAGCATGGCCGAACCGAAAACGTGCCCGGCCGGATGCGTGCTGAGCGTGCAATCTCCCCATGCCAGTCTTTCCCCAAACGGCATTAGTTTCGTCGGCCGTGGACCGTAGCGGTGCTGATAAAGCTCGGACGTCGCCGGCGTGCAAAACGCCAGCTCGTGTCGCGCCATGTGATCGGTATGAGCGTGCGAGATAAACCCCCTCGCCTGCCGCCGGCATATATCGACTCCCAGGTCGATGCTCGTGATTCGCAATCCTTTGTCGAAGTGGAACATTGGGACAGGGGACAGGGTTCAGGCGTGCCGGCTGTCGGTAAGCGACTGGATGGAATCGCATGCAGCGGAAACGTCGCCGCGCTCTAGGGCCGCAACGGCTTCCTGCAGATGTCGTACATGATCTTGAGTAAAGGGAATCGCGGTTCCTTCGTCAGGAGGCGATGGGACAAGCGATTTGGAAATCGCTTGGCACAATTCCGATAGTCCGACGCCGTTAATTGCGCTCGTTTTTATGCCCGTTGGGCGGTCAGCCGACGGCGTTCCGGCGACGTCGCATTTATTATGGACGATAATCGGCGGGCGAGCGATGTCAGTGGCGGCAATCCGCTCGCAGACTCGCCGATAGAGTTCAGCCTCCCAGTCGGCGGTCAAGTCGGCGACGAAGACCACCAAATCGGCTGCAGCGATTGCGTGCTCGGCTCGCTCAACACCGGCGGCTTCCAACGCATCGCCGCTGGTCCGCAATCCCGCCACGTCGCTTAGCTCGACCCACCAGCCATCGATCGCCGTCGTGGCCGTGAGCACGTCGCGCGTCGTGCCGGGTTGATGCCACACGAGCGACCGCTGATAGCCGAGAACCGCGTTCATGAGGCTGCTTTTGCCGACATTGGGCCGGCCGGTGATCACGATCTTCCAAGGACGCGCCAAATGCAGGCCCAAATCAGCCCGGCTAATTAATTCGTTGATCGTTTGGCTTGCAGCCGATCGATCGCCTTGCTCGAGAAAACGGGCAACGAATTCAAGAGCGCGCCTGAATGCTCCCCGATATTGGTCAAGCAAAATAGCGGCCATCCGCTCGGTTTGGGCCTCAGCCAGGGCCAGCAGCGCTTCGGCCGCGATCACATCGTCCGCTTGGCGGCGCACCCAATCTGCCGGCGATACTTGGATGCCGCCCTCGCGAATCAGCACTTCGCAAATCGCTGCAACCGCCACTTGCCCGCCGTGACAGTGTATTTCGGCTTCGTCGTTAGCAAAAATTCCAACGACGACATCCTCTGGGGCACCATCCGAAGATCGAAACCGACCGAAAACGGCGCTATCGACGTCATAGGACGACAAGTCTCGCCTGTTGGCCGGCGCAAAGAGACGCTGGATTGCGGCCAGCGACGCTGGATCGGATACGCCAATGGTCGCAATCGCGCCGCGGCCGGCCGGTGTGAGCACGCAAAAGCGCCACGCTTCATCCGTCGCCGCAGCACTGCTCGTTGTCATTCAGTAGTTCCAAGTTTTGACGCTCCTTCGCCACCGCTGACCTTGCGTCGGCGGAGCCATGACTAAATCGCTACAGCGAACTTAGAATCCACTAAGCTGATTTCCGCATCCCGCCACGCCGCGGCGGGATAATTTTAGGATCGACATGGTAGCTTTCAGTCGTCGCTCCACCGGCACAGGGCCGGTGGCGGCGAGGATTTGGAAGTACTGTCATTTGTCATGCGCGTTTGAGCTCAGCATGGTACGATAGCACGATTGGCCCCGCGCACCCCTCGACTCCATCATGCTGCTTCGTTGGCTCGTCAACCAGTACCTTCGCGATGCAGCCGAGGGCAAGCTGCGCGACGTGGTCGGTGGAATCACGACCAGCGGCGTGGCCACGGCGGCCACCGAGCGCCCCGGGCCAGCCGCGCCGCCGGCCGTCATCACGGAGGCTGTCGAGGGAAAGCCTACGGCCGATTTTCTTTCATGTGATGCGGCGATTATCTTCGCACTCGGCATCGAATCGGGCGGCTTGGTCGATTTACTGCGCGATTCGGAAACGTCGAGCCATCCGCACGGCATCGAACGGGCTGGCAAGCTCGGCGGCCGCGAAGTCGCTGTCGTCGAAGGGGGTGTTGGACAAAAAGCGATTGCTCGCGCCACCACGGAGGCGATCAAGTTCTATCAGCCGAAGTGGGTCATCTCCGCCGGATTCGCGGGCGGGCTCAATGAAGCGCTACGCAGCGGACAGATCGTCATGGCGGACGAAGTAATCAACTTAGCCGGCGAGATAATACCCGTCGATTTGCGGTTGGATCGTGAATCGCTCGCCGCGACCAAAGGTCTGCACATCGGCCGGCTGTTGACCGTGGATACCATCCTCCGCGAACCGGCCGAGCGTCGCAATCTGGCGGCAAAACACGCGGCTATCGCCTGCGATATGGAAACATTCGCCGTCGCGGCTGCTTGCCGCCAACAAGGCATTCCCTTTTTGGCCATCCGCATCATCAGCGACGCCGTCGACGACGAGTTGCCGCCCGAAATCGAGCATCTGCTCAAGCAAAAAAGCCTCGCCGGGAAGCTCGGCGCCGCTGCCGGCGCGGTCTTCAAACGATTCAGCGCCGCCAAAGACCTGTGGAAGCTGCGGGAAGACGCACTCAAGGCATCCGACCGGCTGGCAAAGTTTCTGGCTGGGGTCACCAACGAGTTGAGCTAAAAAACCAAGAACCAAGAGGAACCGTTCAAATCAGCTTTGTGGTTCTTGGTTCTTCGGTTCTTGGAATTTCCTACTCGTAGTGCAGTGCTTCCACGACGTTGATCTGCGTCGCCCGCCGCGCCGGAATGATTCCGGCGATCATGACGATGATCATCGAGGCAACGAGAGTTCCCAGCCACATCTGGGGATGAAACTGGAATGCCACCGAATGGCCGAACGATTTCATCATGGCCAAGTTGATTACATAGGCCGTTCCGATTCCGACCACGATTCCGGCTGGCAGACCGACGCCGCCGATAATCATGGCTTGCATGAGGACCGTTCGCCGAACCTGCCGTTTCGTCATGGCGACGATCCGCAACAGGCCCAACTCCCGCGTTTGTTCCAGCACGTTCATCGTCAACGTATTCACAACGCCAAACGCCCCGACGACGAATCCCATCAACAGCAGCAGCCACAAGCTCCATTCGGTGCCGCGGGCAAATTGGTTGACCTTCTCCTTGATGTCTGCGTTCGATAACAGGATCACGTCGTAATTCTTGGCAATCTCGGCCAACTGCGAACGCACGCGTTCCTTGAGGGAAAGATCAGGCAGCTTGATGATATAGCCATCGACGGCTTGCAGTCCTAGCCACTGCTCCGCGTATGGCCGGGCCATGTGGACGGCGAGTCCGCCGACCATATACTCGTTAGTTACAGCGCAGATCGGTATTTTTTTTACGCCCTCTTTGGTTTCCAGAGGCAACTCGTCTCCGCGATCCAAATTGAGCTTCTGAGATAACACGCTGCCAATTACCACCTGGCCCGCGAGCAGTTGCTCGCGCAGTTTATGGAGATCGCCGGAGATTAAGTCGAATGAGGGCGGTTCCGTATCTTTGTACTCTCGCGCAATGGCAATGACGTTTAACAAGTCGTCAGGGTCCTTGCCTTTTTGCACCTTGGCTTCAACGAAGGACGCCGCGTCTGCGCGAATCAACCCTTCCGCCTCCAATTTTCGCAGATCGTCACCGAGTGCTTCGGGCAAGTCGGCCGCCGTGCCCGTCGCCATGTCGGGCATCATCGCTCGAATGAAGAAATCACCCGTGATGGCCCGGTCGAACCAGTCATGCACGTTACGCACGCAATCGATAATAGAACCAGCCATTCCGACGCAGGCACTTCCCGCGATGAACAGAACGCCGACCGTCAGCGCAGTGCGCAAATAATTGCGAAGCACTTGCGTCAGGGCCATCCGTGACTCAACGGTACCCAACAGCCGCAGTGGAATGCTAACAAGCGACGCTTGCTGCCCAAGAAAGGCTGTATCGAGCATCACTAAGCCGATGAGCAACGCAACCCCGCAATACGTCGCACCCTTGATTGGAAACCAGCCGGAAATGCTTCCATAGATGAGTGACAAGCTGCCGACGGTTAGCACTGCGCCGCCGCCCAACAGAATCCAAGTCACCCTCCAGTTTTTTTGGGGCACCGCGCGGTTCATGCCTTCGAGTGGCGAGACGTACCAAGCAACAATCGCTGGAATAATGGCTCCCAATATGGACGTGACGATTCCGAATAACGTGCCCCAAATAAAGGGCCACGGCGTCATCACTTCCCGCAGTCGCGGGAACTGCACGTCGAACACGCGGCCGACCACGATCGTGCCAACGAATGCCAAAAGGACGCCAAAGACAATGCCAATCACGATTCCCGCCGTGCCCAGCATGGCCGCCTCGCGCAGCAGTATGCCGGAAATCTCCATCCGCGTCGCCCCAATCGCCCGCATGATCGACAAGTGCCGCCGGCGCTCGCTCACATTCATCAAAAATGTGTTCAGGATGATGATGAAAGCCATCGCCAAAGTGAACGCAGTCGTCAGCGTCAGTCCTTGCTCCGTGGATAACAGCGTTTCCTGCATGAGCTGCGTGCTGCCGGCCGGACGATGCACCTGCACCCCGTCCGGCAATAAAGCCGCCACCTTCGGCTGCACCTTCTCGGGTTCCACGTTATTGGCCGTGACAATTTGAATCTTGTCGATCAGGCTCCGTTTGCCACGCGGATTGAAGTGAAGCTGCGCCCGGTCAATGGGCATGAACGCCATCGCCGTTTGCGTCATGACCGTTCCAGTTTTGGGCCGGACCAGGCCGACGATTTGGAACGGCTTGGATAACTGCTTGGTCAGCAACTTCACTTCCTGACCAACTTCCAGGCCGAGATATTTTGCAAACGACTCGTCGAGCACTAATTCATCGCCGTCTTTTACTTGCCGGCCCGCGGCAATGTCGTAATCGCGCACCTTCGAGTCGCGGGCCGGATCGATTCCCAAAATTTCGATGCGGGCCCGTCGTTCGCCGCCCTCAAAGGACATGGAGGTGGGCCGGTCAACAAGCGGCGCGGCCGCGGCAATTTCCGGCAGCTCGTCAATTTTTGAAAGGACGTCTCCGTCGAACCCGCCGCCGCCGGACGCATCGACCTCCAGCGTCGCCCGGCCCGTGACCATGGCGAACATCTGCTTATAGGCATTCCGCGTCGTCGCGGTTCCCAGGCCCACGGCCACCGCCGCAGTCACGCCGATTACGATGCTGAGCATCGTCAAAATCGACCGCCCCGGCCGCTGCTGCATGGCTCGATAGGTATAACGACGAAGGCTCACCTGAAGCGCTCCTGGAAATTCAATTTCTTCCAAATCAAATGATCAATGACCAAGCACCAATGACCAAACAAATTCCAATCCGAAATGTCACACTGAAACAAATGATCTCGGCTTTGATCATTTGAATTTTGGATTTCGAATTTGTTTGTGTTTTGGTGCTTGTGATTTGGTCATTGGCTCCGCCAGCGATGGTTACTTGGCCGGCACGGTTTCGGCCACCCGCCGCGGCTTAACCGGCACGACGCGGTTCGTTTCCTCACGCTCGACATGACCATCCAGCAAATACACGACGCGGTCGGCCTGCTCGGCGACTGCAGAGTCGTGCGTCACCATGACGATGGTCTGGCCGTGCTGATCGACCAGCTCCCGCAATGCCTGCGTGATCCGCTTGCTATTGGCGCTGTCGAGGTTGCCCGTCGGCTCATCGGCCAGCAGAATCGCCGGCTCAATGACCAACGCCCGAGCAATGGCGACTCGCTGCTGTTCACCGCCCGACATTTTGCCGGGCAGATGTGTGCGGCGGCCCGCAAGACCGACCAGCTCCAAAGTCTTCACGGCCCGCTCAAGGGCAATCTTCGACGGCACGCCGTCGAGTTCCAGCGGCAGGGCGACATTTTCTTCTGCGGTCAGAATCGGCAGCAGATTAAAAGCCTGAAAGACGAAGCCGATGCGGCGGCGGCGAACGAGCGTGCGCCCGTCGTCGTCCAGGTTGGCCAAATCGACGCCTTCGAGCAGCACCTGCCCCGAGGTCGGCACATCGACGCCGCCAAGCAGCGTCAGCATCGTGCTTTTGCCTGAGCCGGAGCGACCCATGATGGCCAGCATCTCGCCGGCCTGAGCCCCCAAATTCACGCCCCGCAGGGCCTCGACGGCTGCTTCTCCTTCGCCGAACGACTTTCGCAGGTCACGAGCTTCCAAAACGTACATTGAGCCCTCTTGTTCAGCTCCGCTCGATTTAGGCCAGTCCATGATATGTGGCATCGCCGGTCTCCTGCCGTCAGATACCCGCCGCATTGTTATCAACCATCTCGCAGCCGCTGAAAAGGCCCTTTCCACATGGCAAATTACCCAAATTCACATCCAGGCGTTACAGACTGCCATCTAGGAAGCAACGGATGTGCCAATTTCGATTGCTAGCCTCAATGCTGGGTCGTGCGTTACGATTTGCCCTGACATTGATCATAGCGCTCCAACGCGCCGCGCGCAACAAGCGGCTGAAGAAAATTTCATGTCTGACCCGCCCATGCCGCCAGAGTTGGCCGACCATCCGCTGATTTTGACCTGGCCCGTGCAATGGGGCGATCAAGACGCCTACGGCCACGTCAATAACGTGGTCTATTTCCGCTGGATGGAATCGGCCCGGATCGAATACTTCCGCCGCTCGGGACTGGGCAAGACCGACAACAGCGGCGTCGGCCCGATTCTCGCCTCGATCAAGTGCGACTTCCGCCGGCAGCTCAAGTATCCGGACACGCTGCTCATCTCGGGCAGCATTACTTCCATCGGCCGGACCAGCATGAAAATGGCCCACCGCGTTTACAGCCAGACGCAGCAGGCCGTCGCCGCCGAAGGCGATTCAGTATTGGTATTCTTCGACTATCAGGGCCAGCGGCCAGTGGTTGTTCCTGACGATGTGCGGGCAGCGATCGACGCTTTTGAGGGCCGCAAAACGTCGGGCGGGTAGCTGCTTTGTGAGTACTCAGCGCTTCAGCCTCCATGCTATGATCGTCGTGTCATAGTTAGCGAGAGGACCACTTCATGCGCCGCATCGTTTCGACAATCTCCTCAATCGTCCTATTTGTCGCACTGACGCGGGCAGCACTCGCCCAATCCCTCGCCGAGCGTCTCACGCCACTCATTTCCGCCCACGAAGGCGACGTGGCCGTTGCCGTCAAGCATCTCACCAAGGGCGATTCGTTCACTTTCAAAGCCGACGAGCCAATGCCGACGGCGAGCTTGATCAAGTTGCCGGTCATGGTCGAGGCCTATCGCCAGGCCGCGGAAGGCAAAATCGATTTGAACTCGACGGTCACGTTCAAAGAAGAAGACAAAACGCCCGGCAGCGGCATCCTCTCGACACAGTTTTCGTCCGGCGCGACGTTCACGCTTCGCGACGCCATCCGCCTGATGATCGCCTATTCCGACAACTCCGCCACCAATCTTGTTGTCGCACCGATTGGCTTGGCCGCGACGACGGAGTACATGGAAAAGCTCGGCCTGCCCAACACCCGGCTGCACGCGTTCGTCTATCGTCCCAATTCTTCGATCGCTCCCGAACGTAGCAAGAAATTCGGCCTCGGCAGCACGACAGCGAATGAAATGATCCGCCTCGTCGAGATGATTCAAGCGAAAAAGATCGTCACGCCAGAAGCCTGCGACGCGATGCTGGATCATTTGCGGCACTGCGAAGACAAGCGGCTGTCAAAACTGCTGCCGCCGAGCGTCAAAGTCGCCCACAAAACGGGCTCCGTCGCCGTTGTTCGCACGGATGCCGGCCTGATCGAAGCCAAAGGCGGCCCGATCGCGATCTGCGTCCTGACAAACAACAACAAAGACCAGCGGTGGACCGCCGAAAACGCCGGCGAAGTGCTCACATCAAAAATTGCCCGCGAGGTTTATGACTATTTCGAAGGCAGCACGCCTGAGCCGGCGAATCAGCAAGTGGAGTTGAAGAAAGGCGCCGAAGGGCAAGTGGTTCAAGCTCTCCAGCGAACGCTCAACGCTCGGGCGACTCCCTCGCCCAATCTTTCTGTCGATGGCGACTATGGCCCCGCCACCGAAACGGCCGTGAAAGCGTTTCAAGAGGGCAAAAAAATGGCCGTC
The DNA here is from genome assembly GCA_036496265.1 of Pirellulaceae bacterium. Lineage (GTDB taxonomy): Bacteria > Planctomycetota > Planctomycetia > Pirellulales > Pirellulaceae > CAYLLN01. The sequence goes on from DASXLL010000358.1 coordinate 8,483, forward strand.
ACCGGCGTTGCCGATATGGCGACGCTCAAAGCGCTCGGCCCGCTGCTCTTTGCCGACGAAAAGCGTCGCTCGCCAGCGGACGTCAACGCCGAAAAACTCACCCGCGAGCCGCGCGAATCGCTCGATGGCCCGCCGCTGACCACCTGCAAAGCCTGGGCAATCGCCGACGCGAAAACCGGCCAGCTGCTCTGGGGCCACCACGAGGCTGACAAGCTCGACATCGCCAGCACGACCAAAATGATGACCGCCTACATCGTCTGCCAACTGGCCAAGGACGATCCCAAAGTGCTGAGCGAGACAATGACCTTCTCAGAAGCCGCCGACAAAACATCTGGTTCAACCGCCGATGTTCGCGCCGGCGAAAAAGTGACCGTCGGCGAGCTTCTCTATGGCCTCCTCCTCCCCTCCGGCAACGACGCCGCCACCGCTTTCGCCGAGCATTTCAACAGTAGGGTGGGCTCCGCCCACCAAAGCGCTGCTGAAACGGCAGGCGTCGGAGGCAACGAAGACAAGGTGGGCACAGCCCACCCTACAAAGAATTTCATCGCCGAGATGAACCGCCAGGCCGGTTTGCTCGGCATGACCGACACGCACTACGAAAACCCGCACGGTCTCCCGGCTAAAGGCCATCAATCCTCCGCCCGTGATCTGGTCAAGCTCGCCCACGCCGCGATGCAAAACCCGCTCTTCCGGCAATACGTCAATACGCGGCAGCACGGCGCTACGGTGACCGGCGAAAGCGGCTATGAACGCAACGTCGTCTGGAAAAACACCAACAAGCTGCTGGCGATCGACGGCTATAGCGGCGTGAAAACAGGCACGACGACTGCCGCCGGCGCGTGCCTTGTTGCCTGGGGCGAGCGCGACGGCCGCGAGCTGATCGTTGTCGTCCTCGGCGCGACGCACTCCGATTCCCGCTACGTCGATGCCCGCAACCTCTTCCGCTGGGCCTGGACTCAGCCTAACCCGAAATAGCCGCTACTCGCTGGCCGCCTTTTTCTTCGCCGCCTTTTTCTTAGTACCCGCCTTGGCCGTTGCGGCCTTAGGCGCGCCCCTTCCCCGCCGCCCGCGTGGCGTCGCGGGTCCCCGTGCGGCACGTTCGGCCAAGAGATCCAGCGCCTGCTGGAATGTCAGCGTCTCCGGCGTGTAATCCTTCGGCAGCGTGGCGTTCGTGACGCCGTCGGCCACATAATTGCCGAACCGCCCCTCTAATACTTTCACTGGATTATTCGTGACGGGTGAGTTCTCAAACGTCTTCAGCGGCTCCCGCGGCGCTCCCCGCCCGCGGCCGCGCTGCTTTGGCTGGGCCAACAGTTCGACGGCCTGCTCAAACGTCACATCAATCGGCGAAACGTCCTTCGGCAACGACCGCGTCTCAGTGCCGCACTTGATATACGGACCGAATTTTCCGTTAAACGCGACAATCGGCTCCTTGCTCGTCGGATGATCGCCCAGCGTTCGCGGCAGCGTCAGCAACTTGAGCGCAACTTCAAAAGTCACGTCGCTTGGCAGCATATTCGGCAAGAGCGACGCGTTCTTCGGTTTCTCATCTTCATCGCCGGCGCCCATCTGCACATACGGCCCAAACCGCCCCTGCTTGAGATACACCGGCTTGTGCGTATCCGGATGAATTCCCAGCGGCTCCTCACCGACGCTCGCCTGCTCAAGCATCGAGAGCGCCTTTTCGAGCGTCATCTCATCCGGTGGCATGTCCTGCGGAATGCTCGCCTTCCGCTCGCCCTGCTCGATGAATGGGCCAAATTTACCGACGCGGACAAAGACCTCTTCACCGCTGTCCGGCGCACCAAGCGTAAAGCGACTGAGATCGCGCGGATCGACCGTTTGGATTTTCGAATCGAGCTGCGCTTTGAGTCCGGGCAGCTTGTGTTCGTCGCCAAAATAAAAGTTCTTCAAATAAGCGTTCGATTCCGACTCGCCCCGGCTGATCGCGTCGAGCAAATCTTCCATCTGCGCCGTGAATTCATAATCGACCAGATTCGGCAAATGCAGCTCCATCAGTTTCGATACTGAAAACGCCGTCCACGTCGGGACCAGCGCGTTGCCTTTTTTGAAGACGTATCGCCGCTCCAAGATCGTATCGATGATCGAAGCATATGTGCTCGGCCGGCCGATCCCGCGCTCTTCCAATGCCGCCGTCAACGAAGCTTCGCTAAACCGCGCCGGCGGCTGCGTCGTGTGGTCCTTGGCAATCAGCTCGCGGCAATCCAGCAAATCGCCGATCGCGACCGCCGGCAGAATCCGCTCCTGATCAGCCAGCTCGGCCTCCGGATCGTCCGACCCTTCCACATAAGCTCGCAAAAAGCCCGCAAAATCGATCGTTTTACCGCTGACGTGAAACACTGCGTCGTCAGCCTCGATCGTGATCGTCATCGTCCGCCCGCGGGCATCCACCATTTGGCTCGCGACCGTCCGCTTCCAAATCAATTCGAACAGCCGGAACTGATCCGGCGGCAATTGATCGCGCAGGACGTTTGGCAGCTCAAAAGGATGGCCGGCTGGTCGAATCGCTTCGTGCGCCTCTTGCGCGTTCTTTACTTTGGACTTATAAACCCGCGCGTGCTCCGGCAAAAATTCCCCACCATATTCGTGACGAACCAACTCGCGCGCCGCTTCGATGGCTACCTGCGCCAAATTCGTCGAATCCGTTCGCATGTAAGTGATGTGGCCGTTCTCATACAGCTTCTGCGCCGCATCCATTGTCCGCCGCGCGCCGAAGCCCAGCTTACGGTTCGCTTCCTGCTGCAGCGTGCTCGTCGTGAACGGTTCCGGCGGCTTCCGCGTATAGGGCCGCTCTTCCAGATTCGTCACACGGAATTTCGACTGCATCAGCCGCTCGGCCAATTCCCTCGCCTGCTGCTCATTCAGCAATGCCAACTGCGGGTCCTTGATCTTGCCCGTTGCTGCATCAAAATCCTTACCCGCCGGAATGCGTCGGCCGCCAACGCTCACCAGGTCCGCTTCAAATTGCTTCCCGTCGCCCGCCGCCAGCCGGGCAATCAAATCCCACCACGTCGCCGCGCGAAACGCAATCCGCTGTCGCTCGCGCTCGACGATCATCCGCACGGCGACGCTTTGCACGCGGCCAGCCGACAATTTCGGCCCAATTTTCCGCCACAACAGCTGCGAAACCTCGTAGCCATACAGCCGATCCAGAATTCGCCGCGTCTCTTGGGCCCGCACCAGCCCGTCATCAATGCTCCGCGGATTTTCCAGCGCGTCGTGAATCGCCTCGGAAGTGATTTCGTGAAACACCAGCCGATGCACCGGCACCTTGGGCTTGAGCACTTCGCACAGATGCCAACTAATGGCCTCGCCTTCGCGGTCTTCGTCCGTCGCCAGAAACAGCTCGCTGCTTTCCTTCAGCAGTTGCTTGAGCTTGGAAACCTGCGTCTTCTTATCATGCGGCACGATATAGACCGGCGTGAAGTTGTCATCCACGTTCACGCCCAGGTAAGCCCATTTCTCACCTTTATATTCTGCCGGCAGTTCCTTCGCTCCCTGCGGCAGATCGCGAATATGGCCAATACTCGCTTCGACGGTATAGTTGCCACCCAGGAATTTGGATATCGTCCGCGCTTTGGCCGGCGACTCCACAATTACCAAGGCTTTACCGTTGGCCGTCTTCGCTGCTGTTCGTTTTGCCATAAATCTGCCGTGATGCCCCGTTCCGCTTCGTAATCGTTGCCGCCCGCACGTAACTTCCTCAGTTGAGCGCTCCCGGTCTCTGCAATGCCTGGACCGCTGCGTTTAGGGGCCGCTGCATTTAGGGGGTCGGGAGTCGATTGCGG
>DASXLL010000359.1:0-18031 GCA_036496265.1 Pirellulaceae bacterium
CGCCCGTGTTGTTGGCGACGATCGAATTGCCCAGTGTCAGCGTGGCCGATGTCCCATCCACGACTTCGAAAATTCCCGCGGCGAGAGGCGCGTCGTTCTCCGCGACGGTCGAATTGATCAGCCGGAGATTCGTGGGCTGAGCTGAAGCGGTACCGCCCGCGATCACAATGCCGCCGCCCTGCTGGCTCGCCTTATTGCGGCTGAGGGTAACATTCGTCAGGGCCGCATTGACATTCGCAATGGCCAGTCCGCCGCCACTCGCGGCGCTATTATTCATGATCGTGACGTTCGTCAGCTCCAGACTGCCCAATATCGCCGTGATGCCGCCTCCCGAGGTCTCAGCCGTATCCAAGTGGCTATCGCGAATCACGCTGTCCGTAATCACCAGGCGCTCGGCCGCGGCATTGAAAAGAATTGCGCCGCCAGTTCCCGGAAAATCGTTCCCCACGCCATTGCCGTCCCGAATCGTCAGCCCGCTCAAGTTATAGGTGTTTGCGCCGCCACCGTCGAAGAAAAATACCCGCGACTGTGTCGCGCCGCTACCGCCGGAAATTGCCAGCTTGTCCGCGCCCAGGCCCTGAATCGTCACGGAACTGGAGACATGCAGTTCGCCCAAGCTCAGCGTGATCGTCTGCCCGGCCAGCGCCCTCGCGAACGTGATGGTGTCCGCGGTGGGATTGGCGTTGGTCCACTGGATCGCTTCCCGCAGCGACAAATTCCCCGGCCCAACGTCGCCGTCGTCTTCATCAGTCGCGGTATCGACCACGAGGCTGACCGGCTGCACTTCGCTCGCTCCCATATCGACCGTGCCGCCAAAAATCCGCGCAAAACCGCGCTGGTCGGTGGTAAGCGGGCCCAACTCGTCATCGATCGCCACGCTATTGTCGCCGGCGTCGATGACGGGGCTGCCCCTCAGCGGCTGATGGGTTTTCGTCGGCCCGCCGAAGTTGCCCAAGTCGCTTAGCAGCGGGTCGAGCGGATCGTCGTGCGTGCCAACAAGATTGCCTGTGCCGGTTTGAAAATCGGAGTCATTCAAGCCATTACGATCGCCGATGAGGCTGTCCGTAATGAATAGGGGAATGTTGCCGTGCGCCAAGTCGGGATGGCTGCTGTTCTCATAATCGTGGTTCTGCGCAGCAATTGCATTGCGGAACGTCGCGGTCGTGCTGAGGAATGCTCCGCCGCCGTCGCTGTTCAGCGCCGCGACGGAATTACGGATGAGCGTGCTATTGGTGACTGCCACGTAGCCCGCGGCAAAAATCCCGCCGCCCGACGCGTTTTCGCCGATGGTCGAATTGCCGGAGATCGTGCTGTTCGTCACCCGGGTCACCCGGGCCAAGCCTCCCGCGTAAATTCCGCCGCCTGTGGCATTGAGACCAGCGGTTGAGTTGTCGGAGATCGTGCTACTGAGCACGGCCAAGGAATCCAGGGCGAAAATGCCGCCGCCGGGACTGTCGATACCGAATGCCTGGTTGCCCGCAATCGTGCTATTAAGAATCACCAGGGGACCGCTGGACGCAATGCCGCCGCCGGGACTATCGTCGCCGACCGTCATGTTCCCCGAAACAACGCTGTTGAGAATCGTCAGTTGGCCGTTGGTAAAGGATCGAATCCCGCCGCCCGCCTCGTCCTGCGAATCAGTTCTCCCGCTGCTCACGGTCAATTCGTTGAAAGTCACGTCCGCCGATGTTGCAAGTATGTCAAACACGCGCGACTGCTGCTGACCGTCGATGACCGTATTGTCGATCCCGTTGCCGGTTATTGTGACGCTATCGCTGATCTCCAATTGCCCCAGCGACAGCAAAATCGGCTGCCCGTTGAGCGCGGGGGCGAACGTGATGGTGTTGCTGCCCAAGCTGCCGTTGGCCAGCCCAATCGCCTCGCGCAGGCTCAGATCGTTGGCGGTCGCCACCGCATCCAGCTCGTCGTCGGCTGTCGTGACGACCAGGGGAAACGGAACCGCGCCCACTTCGACCGCGCCCATATCGACCGTGCCGTTGATAAAGCGCGGAAAGCCCCGTTGATCCTCGGGCAAGTCCGTGTGCGTTACAGGATCGAGAGCCAGATTATTTTTGCCCGCGTCGATCACCGGGCTGCCGGCCAGCGGCCGGTGCGTTCGCAGCAGTCCGCCGTTGTAAGTCAACGGGGCGAGTTGCGGGTCGAGCGGCGCGGCGTGCGACCCAATGAAATTGCCGTTGCCGTCGCGGGTGCCCGGTGCGGTTGGCGTGAGCCCGGTCCCGCTGTTATTGCCGATCAGGCTGAACTGAGCATTCACGCTGCCGCCGACGGACAGGTCGGGATTTCCGGCCGCGTCGTCACGGTTCCCCGCGACGATGGAATTGAACAAGTTCAGATCGCCAGAGGCCATGTAGATGCCGCCGCATTCGTCCTGCGAATCATTGTCCGTAATGGTCGAATTGATAATCGTCGCCATGCTCGTGTACATCGCCCCGCCCAGCTCTGTCGCAAAATTGCCGCTGAACGTGCTATTGGTCACCGTCACACCGACTTGAAAGAAATCGATGTCCAGGCCGCCCCCGACCAGATTGGCCTGGTTATTGATAAAGGAGCTATTGCTAATGCTCACCGCATCCGACGTTTTGACGCCGCCGCCGGAGCCGGGCGCGAAGTTACCGCTAAACTCGCTATTGATGACGAAAACTTGGCCTTCTGCCCAGACGCCGCCCCCGTCGCCATCAGCATTGTTGTCCGCCACGCGGCTGTTAAGCACCGTCAGCGTGTCTGAGGATTGTGAACGAATGCCGCCGCCATCCGCGCCCGCCGCTGATTGGCCATCGCGAAGAGTCAGCCCGTCAAACGTAATATCGCCGGCCGTGGGCGCGACATCGAATACCCGCGAGTTGTGCTGAGCATCGACAATCGTGTTGTCCGCCCCATTGCCCCGAATCGTGACGCTATCGTTGATATTCAATTGGCCCAGCGTCAGCAACACCGGCTGGCCGTTCAGCGCCGGCGAAAACGTGATCGTATCCGCGTCGGGATTGGCGTCGGTGAACGCCAGCGCCTCGCGGAGGCTCAAATTAGTCGCGTCAAAAGCCGCATCGAGTTCGTCGCTATTGGTCGTCACCACCAGGCTAAGCGTTTGCCGCTCGAAAGCGCCCATATCGATCGTGCCCAGTCCATTGGGATTGGCCGCGTTGACCACGCGCCGGAAGGGAACGCCCCGCTGATCGGTCGGCAGCGAGCCCTGCGTAATCGGGTCAAGCGCCAAAAAGCAGTTGCCGGCATCGATCGCCGGACTGCCCGGCAAAAGAGCATGTGTCTTCGTTGGGCCGCCATTCATGGCCAGCGGAGCGAGCTTGGGATCGATCGGCGCCGCGGCCGTGCCGACCAAATTGCCGCTAGCATCAGGCTGCCCCACGGGAGCGGCAGTGAGCGGCGATCCGCTCTTGTCGCCGATCAAGCTGGACTCCGCGCTCATCGTGAAAGCCGAAACATCGGGCGAGCTACCGTTGCCCGTATCGTGGTTGCCGGCGACGATTGTGTTCCGCACCTTGACGGTATTATTGGCAAAAATGCCGCCTCCCTCATCGGCGGCGCTGTTGTCGGTGATGGTGCTGTTGATGAAGGTCGCATCACTTATCGCTTCGATTCCGCCGCCGTCACGTGCGGCCCCGTTGCCGCTGATCGTGCTGTTGACGACGGTTAGCCGGCCGGCCACGTGAATACCGCCGCCATCCAGCCCCGACGAGTTCCCCCAGATCGAGCAGCCGATGAGAAACAAGTCGGCTTCCGAATAGATCGCCCCGCCCTTCGAGGCCCCAAAGGTCCCATTGTTCGACAGCGTGGTGTTAAGAATCGTCAGGGTCCCCAGCGCGAGCGAACGGATGGCGCCGCCGTCCTGCCCGGCCCCGGTCGTCGCGCCGTTGGTAAGCGTCAAGTTCTCCAGTGTCACATCGCTGAACGTTTCGCCAATGTCCAGCAGCCGGGAAGCCACTTCGCTGCCAATGATCGTGGTGCTCGCCGCAACACTGCCTTCAATCGTGACCGAGTCGCTGATTTCCAGTTGTCCCATCGCCAGAACGATCGGCTGGCCATCTATCGCCGACGAAAAAGTGATCGTATCCGGCCCCGGATTGACGTTCGCCAGCGCCAGCGCCTCGCGGAGGCTCAAATCAGCCGCGTCATAAACCGAATCCAGTTCGTCATTTGCCGTCGTGACGACCAGGCTCAGCGACTGCGCCTCGTAAGCCCCCATATCGACGATGCCGGGCGCGTTGGGAACCGCGAAATTGGCGATCCGAAAGAAAACGCCGCCCCGCTGGTCGCTGAAAAACATATCCTGCGTTAGTGCGTCCTTCACCAGAAAGTCGTTGCCCGCGTCGATCGCGGGGCTATCCGACAAGAGCGCCCGCGTCTGCGTCGGGCCGCCGTTATCGGCCAGCGGAGCGAGACGAGGATCGATCCGCGCCGTGTGCTGGCCGATCAGGTTGCCGTCGCTGTCGGGCGAGCCATCAGCCGGCGATGCGCCCACCGGCGTGCCGCTGTTGTCGCCGATCAGGCTGTACGAGGGTGCGATGGCAGCCGTGGTGAGAATATCCGGCGAGCTTCCATCGTCGTCGATGTTGGTCGCCACGATCGTATTCGTAACCACCGCGATAGCCGCAAAAATGCCGCCGCCGTCATGAACGGCCGAATTGCCGGCGATCGTGCTGCTCGACAAAATGGCGGTCCGTGCGTGGATTGCGCCTCCGTCACCCCCAGCCGAGTTTCCGCTAAACGTGCTGTCGGTCAGGTACAGATTTTCCGTCGTATAAATTGCGCCGCCGTCGAGGCCCGCGCCGTTGCCGCTGAACGTGCTGCTCGTGACATTCACGTCTCCCTCGGCATAAATCGCCCCGCCGTTGGCGCTGGCGCCGGTCGTCTCGTCGCCGGTGAAAACGCTCCCGCGAATCGTCAGCATCCCCGTCGATAGCGAGCGGATGCCGCCTCCAGGCTCCGTAGCGCCGGTCGTCTTGCCCTCCGCCACCGTAACGCCGTCGATTTCCACATCCCCGGCTTCCGGTGTGATGTCGAAGACGCGCGACTTCTGCTGAGCGTCGATGAACGTATTAAGAGGCCCATTGCCAACAATTTGGACCGAATCCGTGATGAGGAGCGCAGCCGTCACGTTGATGCCCTGACGATTCAGTCGCGACGAGAACGTAATCGTATCCGTCCCCGGATTGGCGTTCGCCAGTATCAACGCCTCGCGGAGGCTCAAATCCGTCGGATCATAAATCGGATCCGCCTCATCGTCGCCCGTGGTCACGACGAGGTTGAACGTTTGCTGCTCATAGGCCCCCATGTCGGCCTGGTCCAATGTTGTGGCGACGACGCGATCGAACGGCAAGCCGCGCTGGTCGCTTGCCGCAGAGCCCAGAAACCGAATCTCGCCCAGCCCCACACGGTCGCCGCCAGCCGCTCCGGGCTCGCCGTTGTAATTCGATAGAACGCGAACTTTCACGACATTCGCCTGAAAAACGCCGTCAAAAAACAGCGTTTCCTCGTCGGCCGCCGTCCGCGCGTGCAGCAGCGTAAACGCATTGCCGAACGTCGCGCCGCCATCGGTCGAGAACGACACATCGAGATTCTTCGCCTCGTTGTCATTGACCCCGAACGGGTTGTAACCCCACACCGCCAGCGCCGACAGGCTATACGTCCCGTCCAAGGTGAATGTCAGTTCCGGAACCGGCCCGCCCCCGCTGTAATAGTCCGGAAAAAAAGCGTCCGTCACCCAGGCCGTGTCTTGGGTCGCGCTCTGCGTGACGGTCGTGTAATTGTCGATCGTCGGTGTTGCGGAAAGCGCGCTGCCGTCGATCAGCCGAGTTGCTTTCCACAAGTCGGTCGCATCGGTCGCGGAGGTCACGCTCACCGGATTGATCAGCAACGCTTCGTTGGTCGCGGCATCGATCGCCGGGCTATCGGGCAGCAGCGCATGAGTCTGCGTCGGTCCGCCGTTATTGGCCAGCGGCGCAAGTTGTGGCGCGATCGGCGCAGCCTGCGTGCCGACGAGATTCCCGTTGGCATCCGGCGACCCCACCGGCGCGGCGTTCAGCGTCGTGCCGGTGTTGTCCCCGATCAGGCTGAACTTCGCGGTCACGCGAAACGTGGCGATGTCCGTCGGCGTGCCGGCCGGCGTAATATTCCCAGCCACGATCGAATTCGTGAGCGTAGCCACTTCGACGGCAAACACGCCGCCGCCGCTGCTCGCGTTATTTTTAGTCACGGTGCTGCTGCTTAGCGTGACCTGATTTCCTCGAATTCCGCCGCCGGACATCGCCGTCGTGTTTCCGCTGATCGTGCTGCCCGTCACATTCACCTGATCAGAGCCGCTGATGCCCCCGCCACTGCCTGACGACGTGTTCTGATTGATCGTGCTGCCGCTCACGGTGAGGACGCCATCCGCTCGAATTCCTCCGCCCGAAGCCGCCGTCGAATTATTGCTGATCGTGCAAGTCTCAATGACAAGATTGCCCATTGCATACACAGCGCCGCCCATCGTGCCGCTGCCAGCCGTCGTGTTACCGGTCAGCGTGCTGTTTTGAATAGTCAGCGTCCCGCTCGACTGCGAACGAACGCCGCCTCCATGGTCATTCGTGGCCGTTGTCTTGCCGCGAATCATCGAAAATCCGCTGATCGTCACATCGCCCGCCGTCGCCCCAATGTCAAACACCCGCGACGCCAAATGCGCGTCGATGATCGTCACATCCGCGCCATTGCCAAAAATGAACACCGGCTCCGTGATGCTCAGCGCTCCCCCCGCTCCCAGCAAAATCGTCCCCGACAACCCCGGAGCAAACTCGATCCGATCATTCCCCGGCTGCCCCGCCGTCGATCCATCCACGCTCTGATTCGTATTCGCCGCCTGAATCGCCTCCCGCAGCGTAACCCCATCGAACACACCCACTGCATCATCAACCCGAGTCACGGTAATAACTGCCAGCAACTCCCGCCCCTCCAATGGCTCCAGAAATAGCCGACGAAACCGCTGCCCTCCCGGACGCCGCCCAGGCCGCCTGCGTTTAACTGCTTTTTCCGGGCTGCGACGCGAGAAATTCAAGCCAACCTCGTAAATTTCCAGGGACGAACTTGCTCTTGTCCTATATTCATCTGAAAATGGGGTCCAACTAGGGTCAAAAATCCCCAAAAAATTCGGCGAGCCTGCCAACTCAAGGAAACTCGCGATTTCCGATCAGCGAATCATTGGACCCGCTTTCCAAAAGCAGCCGGCGGCCGACCTGCTGCCGGAGGTTTACGCCGAGCTGCGCCATTTGGCCGCGGTCCTTTCTGGTCGGCTGCAGCCGGGGCAGACGCTCCAACCGACTGCCCTCGTCCACGAGGCCTACATGCGGCTCGTGCGGAACCAAGACCCCGGCTGGGACGGCCGGCGGCATTTTTTCGGCGCGGCGGCTCAAGCGATGCGCGAGATCCTCATCGAGCAGGCCCGCCGCAAAGCTTCGCTCAAGCACGGCGGGGCCAACGCCCGCGTCGAATTGAGCGACGGCCTGGCCATGATCGTTCCCCCGGCTGACGACTTACTCGCACTCGACGAGGCCATCCAAAAACTTCAAGTCGCCAAGCCGTACCTGGCCGAAATCGTCATGCTCCGCTATTACACCGGCATGACGTTCGAAGAAACCGCCGACGTCGTCGGCAGTTCGGTCAGCACCGTCAAGCGCGGATGGCGATTCGCCCGGGCGTGGCTCGCAAGGGAACTGGGCGAAAGCGCTCCCGAACCCGCGGAGCCGCCCAATGCCTGAAGCACCGCTCGACCAGGTCGAGGCCCTCTTCCACGAGGCAGCCGAACTTTCCCCCGATCAGCGTAGCCGTTTTTTAGATGCTGCTTGCCGCGGCGATGTCAATCTTCGTGCCGAGGTTGAGAGTCTTTTGGCGTCTGACGCACAGTCAGCATGTTCCGACGAATGGCTAAACAGCCCTGTCGTCCGCCAATCGGCCGATCTTGCCTCATTCTCTGATGAGAAGTTGCCAGGTGAGATGCCGGCACTTCCGACTCACATTGGCCATTACCGAATCTTGCGCCGCTTGGGCGAAGGCGGCATGGGCATTGTCTACGAAGCCGAGCAAGATAACCCGCGCCGCACGGTAGCGCTGAAAGTGATTCGCCCCGGTCTATTATCCCAAAGCCTGGTCCAGCGGTTTGCTCAGGAAGCAAATATTCTGGGCCGCTTGCACCATGTGGGCATCGCAGAGGTTTATGAAGCCGGATTGGCTGAGGATGGTCGGCCCTATTTCGCGATGGAATATGTATCTGGCACTCGGATCGACGAATATGTCAAAAGCCGCGTGTCGGATGCGCGTGCCCGCCTCAACCAGTTCGCCCGCGTCTGCGACGCGGTTCAACACGCCCATGAACGCGGCATCGTTCACCGCGATTTGAAGCCGACGAACATTATCGTCGATGATACGGGCCAACCCAAAGTCCTAGATTTTGGCGTGGCACGCGCCCAAGGCGCCGATTGGCAATTAGCCGATGGCTACACCCAAACCGGCCAGTTGATCGGCACACCTCAGTACATGAGTCCGGAACAGATTGCCGGAAATCCGCGCGCGGTAGACCAACGCTCCGACGTCTATGCACTCGGTTTGATGCTATTCGAGATTCTCTCGGATCAGCGGCCATACCAATTGGAGTTTTTGTCGCTAACCGAGGTCGCGCGCGTCGTTCAGGAGCACGAGCCGCTTCGCTTAGGAACACTTCGGAAGGCTTTTCGTGGCGACATCGAGACGATCGTGGGGAAGGCGATCGAGAAGGACAAATCGCGGCGTTACGAGTCTGCCGGCGAGCTGGCCGCGGATATTCGCCGCTTTCTTGCCGATGAGCCCATCGTTGCGCGGCCGCCAACAGCCGTTTATCGGATGCACAAATTCGTCCGCCGCTACAAAGCTCTGGTCGTGGCCTTCTGCGCCGTTACCGCGAGCTTAGTCCTTGGCCTCATCGGTGTCCTCTGGATGTATGTCGGTGCCCAGCACGAGGCCGACAAGGCCAAACGCGCCCGCGATTTTTTGGTAAGCATCTTGCGGGTTTCGGAGACCGACGATCGTGGAGGCAGCGTTCCCGCGCGGCAGATTTTGAACGACGCCGAAAAGCGCATCCCGCGCGAGTTCGCCGATCAGCCGCAACTGCAAGCGGAGCTCCTCCAGGTAACCGCTGACGTCAAACGGGGCATGGCAAAACGCGCCCCCCGGGCGATGATTCTGGAAGCTCGCGGCGTCGTCCGCATGAAATCCGGCGCGGACGACGAAAGGCCCGCCGCCGCTAACACGCTGTTATTCTTGAACGATCGCCTGTCTCTGGCATCCGACGCAGCCGTGCAAATTGTCTTCCTCTCCGACATGCACAAAGAGCGCCTCGCGCCCGGCACGAACGTAACCATTGGCCTTAGCAGCTCGGAACCGGCTACTGCCGTGCTGGAGCGCGACACTCGCATTCCGCTAACATTCGTAAGAGTTCCCAAGGGAAAATTCTTCCGGCCGTGGGTTCAATTGAGCCGACAGAAGAACGTGTGGACGGAGATTCAGAACGATTTTGAGATTTCCACGCATGAGGTGACGCAAGGCCAGTGGCAAGCCCTCATCAAATCCAACCCGAGTAGCTTTTCCCGCGAAGGAAAGAATTGGCAAGACGTTGCCGACGTTTCAGACGAGGAGCTAAAGCTGTTTCCCGTTGAAGAAGTGTCCTGGCACGACATACGCGAATTTCTCCGGAAGCTCAACGAGCGCGAGCGCGGCCGCGGCTATCTGTATCGTCTACCGACTGAAGCCGAGTGGGAATACGCTTGCCGCTGCGCAGCGACGTCCGAGCAAGAATGCTCGTATCGCTTCTATTTCGCCGAGCCGACGAACAAATTGTCCTCCGACCAAGCCAACTTCAACGGCAATGCTCCCTTCGGCGGCGCTCCGGACGGAAAATACTTACGTCGCCCTGCTCGCGTCGGCTTCTATTCACCCAACAGGCTCGGACTATGCGACATGCACGGCAACGTCTGGGAATGGTGCGCCGGTGCCGTCCCCGGACGAACCGACCAGCCCGTCCGAGGCGGTGGCTGGTTCGAAATCGGCGAAAAGTGCCAAGCCTCCACCAGCAGCCGCGGCCAACCAACCTACACACACTACGATTTGGGCTTCCGGCTGGTGCGCGTTGCTATGCCATAACCATCGCTAGTTCCATTCCAGCGCTTCGCTGGGGCGTGGAAAAATCCAACACTCAAGCACGAGGCGTTTTGTGTTGCGGCGGCGATTGGCACGCTTGTTAATTGCCTTGCCCTTCACGCGATTTCTGCCGGCTTGTTCGGCCACGCAATAGCACACCAGCGGCCACGATCGCATGAATTGATTTGACGACGCCGTGTTAGACGACTACGTTCCGGAAATTCACTGAACGTTACCCGCTACAAGGAGTCGGTCATGAAAACCGCGCGCTCGGTCGGCTGGCTATTCCTTGCCATCGTCTCAGCTCTGACATGCCACGGCGCCGAACCAGTGCCGTTCTGGGAGTTGCCGAAATCCACGGTTGGCCTTAACTCGCTAACGCCCGCCGAAGTGAAGTTAGTCGCCGCGCCGGACACGCAACGTGGAATGATCCTGCTCCAAACCGGCGAGGAAGTCCCGGTTGCCGATTTCGTGCCCACAAGAGCCGACCTGAAAGTCCTCGTTCCAGAGATGGATGGCGGGTACGCGATTGTCCAGAATGGGCTCGCAAATGGCATAACTCCGTTTGGGGATCGCAAGTACAAACTCTCCAAGGTGCCCAAGGCTTTCGAGGGGCTGACGCTGTTGCAGACCAAAATGGGCCACAAAGCCATTGTCGATGCGACATACGCAATTACGGTGTCAACTCCGAAGCCCTGCTTGGTCTTCCTGGCACTCGATGATCGCGTTATCGACATTTATAAGCAGCATGGCACGCCGGGTTGGCTGAGCGAGTATGAGCCAACCGGCGAGACGATCAAAACAGACGAGCCTGTAATGGCGGAAACCGATGCCGCCTATCAAGTGTTCGTTCGCAAGTCTGGTGGTGGCCGCATCGTGCTGGGCCCGCCTGGAATGGACATCCGTTTCAACTCGATGTACTTCGCATTTTTCGGTGAAGCAAAACCGTAGGGCGCAAAGACGACTCGCGCTCACTCGTAGAAGACCGCTAACCATACCGACTTGCCATCTGGCGTAGTCCAGTCAACCCGATGCCTGCGGTGTGCAGGGATATTGATCCAATCACCGGCCTTCATCTCGACCGTTTCATCCTCGAACTGCAACCGCGCTGAGCCTTGGACGAGCAGTACAAATTCGTTCTCGTCCTGGTCGTACCAGAATTCTTCGCGCGAAGCCTGCCCCTGCGAGACGATGCGCTCAATGCGAATATGCTCAGCTTGGGCTAATACCTCGTTGATTTCACTGGAAACCGCGTCGGGCAGTGCCGAGAGTAGGTTAGTCATTGTGCATTCGTGTTGTTGATCGTAGCCAGCGTAGAATCGACGGCATGGTTGACCGCAATGAGCAGCCGTTCCCGCCCCTCGCAATTAGCGATCTCCTGATCCTCACGCTCTGCGTCGCCTTCACTCTGGCACCCATTGCCAAGAATTACCAGGAAGCACTGCAACGAGGCGACATAACTGCGTGGCAGGCGATGCCAGATTTGTTCGATTATCTGGCGATCGGCACTGCGCTCTTCGGTTTGATCGTACTCGTGCGTCAACGAATTCGGCACGAAGCGGTCCCACTTTCGCCGGGCCACTGGGTTTTGGTTGCAGTTGGGCCTTACTCGGTGTGCGCACTCGGATCGCTTCTAATACGACCGTTGATTTTGGCTTATGTATCCAACGGCCGACCCGGCACTCACGCAACCGACAATCTCTTTTTCGTGGCGATCATCGGCTGCTCGATCGTGCTGTCGCTGCCGGCAATGCGAGCACTGGAATGGCGCTGGCGTGCTTGTATCGGCTTGATCTACGCCTGGCTCACAGCCATGGCATTCTGGTTGATGCTTGACGCTGCGAACGTATTGGGCTACTGGCCCATGTCGTCACCTTGGCGTCAGCATCTAATCGCGATCAGCACAACCTTCGAGATTCTTGCGGCCGTGGCCGCAGTCGTGGCGTTAGCCGTTGACACCGCAAAACGTGTGCGGCGCGATTGGCTGCACTATTTTGGAATTGCATCCATAGTGCTCGGAAGCATTGAAGTCGCCTTCACGTGGGGGCGGTTCTCCGTTCGTTTCTGGCGTGACCTATTCCTTCACCTGCTGCCCTGATTCAGTACGGACTAGCGACGGATCGACCGCATGCCCAGCCGTCAACATCTTGTCATCGGCATCTCAATAGCCGCACTCGTGCTCGCCAACCTCACCGCCGACGTGGGCCTGCTGTGGCTAAGTTCCGAAATCCTGCAGCACTGGAGCCCATTAAACGAAGCCGCGATCGGTTTACTTCTTGGTCAGGTGATGCTCGTAGGTTTGTGGATGGGCTTAGGGGACGGTCGCTGGTATGTACGCGGCGCAATCGCCACCGCGCTAACAATCTCAATCGCGAGAACGCTCAACATTGCAGCGGTGCTCAGCCCTAAAGAAAGCCGCAACGAAGATCCGGCGTTTTGGGCTTCCGTCGCCTTCGTGCTGATTCCGATGATGCTTGCCGCGGCTATTTGCGGCTTGATGCTGCGCCGCTTCCGTGGCTGGCGACTCACATTTCAGGCAGCAACTATCATCATCCCGACAACACAATTTCAAATTGCCGACGCGTTGCTTTGGACGACGCTGATTAGCGCCGGTCTAGCCGCTGTTCGGTTTCTTGCGTCAATTAATGCCTTCGAGGACCAACTACCCGAACTGACGCTGCTCACCGTTCGCAGCCTCCTCGCCGCGATTTGCGCGAGCGTTGCGGCGTTTTCTACACGGCGGAGAATACGAACCGGACTCTGGCTCTCTCTGACTGTGCTGCTGATCGGTGCTGCGTTCGCTGTGCCTGATGTTTACGCGAGCGCGAAGTGGGTATTCGGGCGATGGATGACGCCCGTTGCGTTCTGGCAATTCATTGGGCCGGCAACAAGCGAACTCATGAAGAACGAAGCGTTCGTAGTTGCCGTGGCGCTCAGCACGCTCGCCAACTGCCTCGTCCTCCGCGCGCTCGGCTGCCGGCTTCTTCGACCTGGCAGTCGTGGAGGGCCATCAGTCGCTGCTGATTGCGATTGAGCATTTCAGCCTCGATACTACGCGATGCAGGTTGCCAGTCACTCGCGAAAAAGGAGCAAAATCATGAGACTCGCCAGCATCCTTCTCGGAACGTTAATCGCGACGACAGTTACTTTGGTCCGGGCGGACGAGCCGCCTACCCAGGGGCCGCCGGCAATCGAACTAAGAGCGGACGGTCTGAAGCAAGCCAAGAACGAAGGGAAACGCGTGTTCCTCGTCTTTGGATCAAGCGGCTGCGGCTGGTGCAAGATTTTCGAGAACTATCACTCTGATCCTGAAGTCGCCCGTGTGCTTGGCAAGTACCTGGTCTTCGTGAAGGTCAGCATCGACGAGAATCCCGGCGGAGATAAGCTGTACCTGGAATACGGAAAACAGCGTGGTGTGCCGGCATTTTCAATCTTGGACTCGGACGGCAAGGTGCTCGCGGATTCAGGCGATCAAGACAAGAACATCGGCTTTCCGTTTCAGCCGCAGGAGATCGAGCAATACTTCACGGCGCTAGCGGCGGCATGCCCTGCGCTAAGCGCCAGCGAGGTCGTGATCCTGAGGGACAAACTAAATGAGGTACGTCCTAGGAAGGAATAGGTCCGAACACGCGACTCAACTCGGCGGCCAGAACCGCTCCGAGCCGAAGTTCCTTCTTCGCGGGTAAAATGGCCTGTAGCACAATCGGAAACTAACGATGAGCGCCATTCAGAGATTCTTCGCGGCGGTGCTGCCGGCAAGCACATTCAAGGCGATGGAGAGCGAATCGCGGCGATGGATAATGCGGTGCGACAAATGCGGAACGTCTAGGATCATCTGGGACATGGGCGGAATCCGCTATTTAGCTTCCGGCAAAAAACGGCTACTCCGTCGCTGCAAGGGCTGCAAACATCTAGGATGGCAAGCCGTTGAGCTGTCTAGCGGCGACGCTGACATTTCAGCGATTGCACCAGCTTCTACACGCTCAATGGATTAGATCGCGGGGCCTTTTCATCCGCCCGAGACTACAATCCGCTCGTGTACCTCAACCCCTACGAATCCCCAAGCACTGCTCCAGAGACGTCCCCACGCGGAACATGGCGGGCACGCTTCCGTCGGTTCTGCATCCAGGGCGCGATGGTGGCCGCGATGTCGTTTATGCTCAGCCAGGCTATTGAACATGCGATGCCGGACGAACCTAGCGACACCTACTTCGGCGTCCGTGCTCTCGTGGCGCTGGTCGCCTTGGTAAGCATGACGACTACCGGGCTATTTGGGATTGGCTGGGCGCTTTCGCCGAAGCCGGGGAGGTAGAATCAGCCCATGCGCTTCACCACCCGCGATCTACTCTGGCTCACCGTAGTCGCGGCACTAGCAGCGGTCATCTACACGAACCACGTCCACTCGGAACGAATGGCTGACAGGTGGTATCAAGCGGCTGAGTTGGACGCGCAGCGCACCGCCAAAGAGGAAGAGGCAATGCGTTTCACGATTGACGAGCTAAAAGTTACGAACGAAATCTTGCGGCATCAGATGGCCACGCTGGAGGAAATAGTTCGACAAACGCATGTGTCCACCTCGCCCGACATTGAGAATCCCTAGCTAGCCCGAAGTGCAAGGGCTAGGCTGGCTCGCGTCCGCGATGTGGGTTGCCTGGGACAGATTAGCCGACGACACGCAGCGGCGTTTCCTCGTGGCTGCTTGGCTTCGCCGGCTGCGACTTTTTCTTTGGAGTCGCTTTTTTGCCAGCGGCCGGCCTCCCGAACAACCAGCCGTGAACAAGTTCGACCACAGCTTTCAGCCGCTCATCCTCGATGTGCTCGCGGTATTCAGCCGCCATCGACGCATCGACGTGCCCCATTACCGCATCGACAGCAACTTGATCACGGCAGCCGCCGGCGATCGTCTCGAATGTATGCCTGAGCGCGTAAAACGTGACGCCCTTGCGATAGATGCCCAAATCCTTCAGTAGCTTGGCTGTCGCCTTCGCGATCGCGTCGTCGGCTTTGCCGGCCACCTAGATCTTGCCCTTGTCGTTCTTTGTTTCGGACAACTCAAAGCGGACCCACGACTGGCCGCCGAGGCGAGTAAGGAATACTAGCCCCTCGTGTGCCTTGCCTGCCGGCTGGCGCCGGGCTGCAATAACCGCCTTTAGCGCCTCAATTGTTTCCGGCCACAACGGAATCTTTCGTTCGATACCGGTTTTGATGCGTGGGAAGTCGAGCCAGCCAGTTTCGAGCTTTAGCGCCGACATCGGCAGAGTTGCACAGTCGGAATTCCCCAACCAGGATCAGTTCAGTCCAGTTCGTGCGATTGCCTACGGTTTAGTTGGCTTGATTCTCACGGGCGTTGTCATCGCCCTTTTAGCTCTTGTCATCAAGCAATAAATGGACCTCCTAAAGATCAGAGGCCAGTTCTCAGAACTACAGTTCAACGGACAATGGGCGGCGAACGCAGGGGCTCAGGAGTGCTTCAACAGCGGTATTTTCTTCGCCGTAGCTGACGTGTATCGCTCACAGGCCCGTCAGGATCAGCTCTACGCACAGGGACGCACGACACCGGGAAAGATCGTCACATGGACCCATCACAGCAGACATACGGCCCGTTTAGCGTTCGATATCGTGATGGAACAGGGAACCTACGACCAAGCGGCGAACATTTTTGCGAAGTACGGCATCTACCGACAACCGGACCTTGTGAAGCTTGGTGATGTTGGTCACTACGACACAGGTTCAGCGATGCCGCAACCTCAAACGACTGTTACGCCTCTGGCAAGATTACAAGGCTATATCCGCCTTCTGAAAGTCACGAAGCTCCCAGACCTTAAAAGACTTCTCCCGCCGCTGATAAAGCGATTAGCGGCCCGTCTCGGCATAAACGTCGATGACGACCAACTCTGACCCCACACTTCCTTCTCAATTTGAACGGGGTAGCCGTCCTTCACCAGCAACGCGCCGCCTGAAACGGCTTGGAGAGGGAAAAGGACAAAACAACGCTTCTCTTCGGTTCTCGTCGTATGACGGAACTGCGGTGAAGCCCCTCATTTCGCTCTCAATCGTCACCGCTTTCAACGTGTGTTCGATTGTTCTGGCAATGGTGCTGACCTACCCGCACTCGTGAGGCGGCTTAATACCCGTACACCTGTCTCGTTACGGAGAGACTTGTGCAGCCTCATTTGAGGCATTCCTTTTCACAACCCAACCCATGAAAGCCCCTTGGAACATCATCGGCATTTGGCAGGACGGACTCGTTAACACCACCTTGGTCGAATGGCCCCGTGCAGAAGGCACGGAGTACGAGATCGTACTCAACGTGAATTTTGCGACGGTCGCTATTCCGATCAAGGACACGAAGAGGTGTCAGACGTTGATGAACAGGGCTCTCGCTGGAGCTGAGGCACATGTGAAGAAATTGGTAACGGCCTCAGAGGAGAGCTACACCCCACACCCATGACTCTCTACCGCGTGAGATTCGTGTACTGCGTCAACGTCGATGCGGAATCGCCACGGGACGCTCATAAGTCTGTTTCCAAGCAGATCAAAGAGCACCCGCAGTCGGTCATCTCGTCGATTGAAGACGTTCGGTACGCACATCACCGGCCCGTGTGGAAACTTCTGCTTTTTGGCAGATGAAGAGAGTCGGGAGAGCGTGCCGTAACACGCTCCCCAAACTTTTAAATCACTGTACTCCGTTTTTTCTGTTTCACCACTTTTTTGAAAGGATCGTATGAATGAACAGCAATGGTCATTCGAGGATTCGTCCGCCGAGGATGAACCCTTCACCGTTGACGCCACCTCAATCACAGATTGTGGCCCCGAGCAATCCTCAATTGCCAGCTCCGGTCCCGACGGACCCCATGGCGATGGCTCAACAGATGATGAATTGCATGCCGTCCTTGAACTTTGTGGCTGGGATGGCGAATCAGGTTTTGCAGATGCAGAACGATTTTTTGAAGATGGCCCAGAATTGCCCGGAAGGGCAGTCTATAAGCGACAAATTCTCTGGCGAATATTCGGAGGAGGACTAATGAAGAAGACCTTCAAATTCACCCGCGAAACGCACATCCAGCGGGACCGACCAACATTCAGTTATTCAGGTCCATTTGAATCCGGGAGCGGTATGGGCCGTCCAGCTCAGGGACCGAATGGCGAGATCGCAGGATACATCTTCGCTGGCTTCATGGCGGCTGTGTTGGTGGTGGCTGTGATTTTTTTTGTCATTGACACCGTTGGGCGAGCAAGACAGCAACCAGCTCAGGTTGCTGGACCGTAGGAGTAAGCTTTTGCCATGAAGCTCATTCCTCTAGCAGAAGACTCCAAGGTTCCCGAAGAGGGGACCACGATTAAATCCACCATCAGTGATGATCCCCGTCTGCATCAGGAGTGGATGAGGGATAAAAACATCGGTTTTCCACTGGAGGAGAACACTGTTGTTGTCGCTGATTTTGACGGAGACAAGGAGAAGAAGATTTCAGGGATGGACCTCTCCAGAGAGTTTTACAGGGTGAATAAGGATATTTGTAAAGTAATGGTCGAGACCCGCAGGGGAATCCATTTCTATTTCTCAGGGACGGCGAAGACCCGCAAGATTGTGATTGACGGTACGCGAGTGGGGGACATCAAAGGGAATGGCTATGTGGTATTCCCGCCGTCAGTTGTTGACGGGTGGCAGTACAGGTTTGTCCAAGGATTCAAGGACTTCACAAAGTTGGCCCCCTTCCCCGCACACCTCTTTCCTCACGAAACCAAGGAGCATCCTAAACACGACATCAGAAACATCCGCGACTACCTCAAAAAAGTCGAGGCGGTCAAAAGCAAAGGGACTGGCTGGGCTGCTGGAGTTATGAGGGCGGCCCACTGT
>DASXLL010000360.1:0-2947 GCA_036496265.1 Pirellulaceae bacterium
GTAGTCGGCGATTGGGCCTGGATGCGGAATCGGCTGCGAGTAAAGTTTTCGCCGCCGGGCGGCAAATCGGTCGTCCATTCCGGCTATGTGCTGACAATCTTGCGGAAGAACTCCGACGGCGGTTGGGTCATTGCTAGAGATGCAAACCTGCTGACTCCCGAGGTGGCGCAGGGTTAGCATTTCGCTGGGCCGCAGTGATACATTGAGGTCGACCGACTTGTAGAGCGAATCCCTCTTATGCCACTCGCCAAGGTCACCTCGCCCGATTCCCCTGCCCTAGCCGAGCTTTACGCGCGACTAGCGGAAGCGGGTGCGGAGCTCGATCGTAGCGGTCGCTGGCCGGCCGAACAGCTGCAATGGTGTGGCGAGGCGGGCGTCTACGAATGGTTTATGGATCCGCGTTGGGGCGGCCAGGGTTGGGACGACGAGCAGACGGTCCGCGGCTATTTGGCGCTGGCCTCCGCCTGCCTGACGACAACATTTATCCTCACCCAGCGGACCGGCGCCTGTCGTCGAGTTGCCGGAAGCGAGAATGAATCACTCAAAGAACGGTTGCTGCCGGGATTGGTAACCGGCGAACTATTTGGCACGGTCGGCATTTCGCATTTGACCACCAGTCGGCGGCATTTGGGTCGGCCCGTGCTGATAGCAGAGGAAACAGCGGCCGGCTTTCGGCTCGACGGCCTTTCGCCTTGGGTCACGGGCGGGGCGGCGGCCGATGTGATCGTAATGGCGGCCACGCTGATGGAAGCCGGAGCGGCCACCGATCGAGAATTGCTGATTGCGGTGCCGAAGGACGCGCCTGGATTGTCGGCCGCCGAACGGTTGCCGCTGGTGGGGCTGTCGGCTAGCTCGACTGGCCCCGTCCATTTGCACGGCGTCGAGCTTTCGCGGGAGTGGCTGATTGCGGGGCCTGCTCCGAAAGTGATGCAAAGCGGTGTAGGCGGCAACTCCGGTGGATATGAGACCTCGGCGCTGGCCATTGGGCTGGCTCGGGCGGCGATCGACTGTCTGGCCGCCGAAGCCACGCGCCGCGGCGAAATTCAAGGGCCCCTGGAGGCGATTGCAGCCGAGCACCGACAACTGGAGGACGACCTCATGGGGCTGGTTCGCGGCGATGCCGCCTGCTCGAAAGAGTCGCTGCGGCAGCGGGCAAATACGTTTGTGCTGCGCGCAACCCAGGCTGCGCTCTCGGCCGCAAAAGGGTCGGGATATGTCGTCGGACATCCCGCCGGGCGCTGGTGTCGGGAAGCGCTGTTCTTCCTGGTTTGGAGCTGTCCACAACCTGTGGCAGCGGCGAATCTCTGCGAACTGGCAGGGATTCTCGATTAAGCCATGGTGGTTCGGACGATCGGCCGTGAAATCGGTGAGTAAACACAGCAATCGTCTGTCAAAAGCACGATGACATGCCTCGGTGCATTCTTAGATGCCAGCTTGGTCGTTCGATGGTCCGGCATTCTGCCAGCCGCTGGAACGGGAATCCAAATTTGCTGGTTTTAATCCCTCAGAATGGCCCGGTAAAAATCCTGACGATAAGTTGATTGTCACTGTGGAGTTCGTGTTGACACTGCTGGTTTGACAGCGATAGATTGCCGTATGTCGCTCGTTTCCTGCCGGAGATTCGGAACGAAATTTTTCTCGAGTTGGTTCGTGCTGAAACGGGAACGAGCGGCGATGACGGTCCGCGGGGTTTGGTCGCGGGCATAGATGTCGAAGAGTCATGATGGCTCGTCAAACGCTAAGGAAAGGCGGAATCTGTTGACGATGGCGGAAGCGAGTACTGATGTTTCAGGGGCGCGATTTCCCGCGGCTGCGTTTGGACGAAACGCGTCGCGGGCTCACCAACGGCGGAGAAGGACGGTCCATGCACAACGCTGCACACCGACAATCCGTGGCCGCTGCCATGAATCCGCTCACGCCGCCAAGCAATCCGCCACGCTTGCGCATCTCGACGTTTGATACGATTTCGTCGACTGCCGGTGATCATGAGACGGAAGTCATACTTGGCCCGGCGGGAACTTTTACACATTCCCACTTCAATGCGACGGATCAGCGTAATGAGCGGCGCCAGCAATTGGCCATTGCCATTCGGCAACGAATCGAGACGCGATTGGTCGGGCGAGTGCGCAATTTGGCGGTGCGGATCAAGGGCGACACGATTGTGCTCGAAGGAAGCTGTGCGACCTACTACACTAAGCAGCTCGCTCAACACGCAGCCCTCGGAGTGCTCGAAGACGAGCAGCTTGAGAACGCGATTGTTGTCGAGCATCGCTAACAGTTAGTTCCGCTACGGGCGCGACGAATGGAAATCGCAGTCTACTTGCGCTGAAGTTGAACCATTTTCGCGGCACGATCTAAAGCGTTTTCAAGCGCATCTTGGCCGGCACGAATCTGCATTTCAACGGTGAGTGCCCACAGCTCGCGGCAGCCAATTTTGGCATTCGACAGCTTGACCAGATCTTTGTGCGTGCAGACGACAAGCTCGGAATTTGCGGCAGCTGCGCCGCTCGCAAGTTCGGCCAGGTCGGCGTCGAAGTAGGCGTGGTGATCTGCGAATTCGCGCCAAAACACAATGTTGGCGCCGGCGTTCTCCAGTGCGTGGCGAAAGGCGGCCGGATTACCGATGCCGCAAAACGCGGCGACTCGATCGCCAGTTAGCGCCACAAGGGGCTGCGTGAGTCCGTTTGAATTGAGCAGTTCGTGCGGCTCGTGTGCCGCCTCGCACCATGCCGCGTGAGGTGCCAAGTTGGCAGCCCGTTGCTGGATGGCGGCGCGGCCGTGTTCGTCAATGAGGTCAGAGCGAGTTAGGCAAACGACGGCCGCTCGCTGAATTCCGGTCACAGGTTCGCGCAGAGTGCCACGCGGGAAAACGTGATCAAACCCGAATGGCTCAGTGGCGTCGAGCAGCACGATATCCAGATCGCGGGCCAGCCGGCGATGTTGGAAG
>DASXLL010000361.1:0-5014 GCA_036496265.1 Pirellulaceae bacterium
AGCAGCACGACCGCGGCGACGGCCTCGCCATCTTCGAAAACGCCGTCCGCTATTTTGCTTGAAGCAGTGATGGATATAAGCGGGCATTCGCTTGCAACATCACCGAGGAAAAACGAATCACTAATCACTGCTTATCAGAACTAATTAGTGAAAATTAGTGCCGATTAGTGTTCCCTTCACAGTTCGGAAGAGTCGGGCTGCCCAAGGTGCCGCCTAAAACCCCGCCGCCGTCTTCCAACCCCCATCATCATAATCTGCCGGATTCGGCGGCATCGATACATTCGGCGTCGAAACATACGGCGACTTCATCGACGCACTCACCGGCGCCGCCTCATACGCCCGCATCTGCGTCACCGGCCGCTGGCTCAGTTGATTGCTGCCCGCATTCTTCTCCGGCCATTTCGCCGGCACCGCCGCCCAGCGATTCTTGATTCCTGCCGTCTTATCGCGCGGATCAATCAGCTTCGGCGCTGAATTAACCGGCTTCGGCGTAACTGGGGAATCCAAATCCGGCACCGTCTGCACGCCCGGCGCCAACGTTCGCGACGATCCCGGCGGCCGGATCAAACCCATCCCATCCGAACTCGCATCCGTTTTCTGCGGTGCCACTGGCGCTTGAATCGGACTATTACTCTGGACACCACTCTGACTCGGCCGCTCGACCGGCGTCAGCGTCGTATAAGGATCACTCGCCGGCGGATAATTCGTTCCCGTTCCAAAGCTGCCACTCGATGGCGGCGGGGCGGGAAAACTTCCGGGAGCCGGCGTACTAAAACCAGGCTGAGCTGGAATCCCAGGCGTCGCCGGCTGAGACGGAAACACCGTACCCGGCAGCGGCGTGAACGTGCCACCCGTCGGCGGCGCAACAAACGTCCCCGGCCGCGGCGCCAGGCTCGGCGGCGCATCCGCTGGCGAAATAATCTGTCGCGTTCCCGGCGCGATCGTCGGCGGCGGCGGAATCGTCGTCGTCCCACCCGGAATGATTCCTCGCGGCATTGCCGGAATCACCGTCGGCTGAGCGGGATAGACCGGTACCACCGGCGTCATCGGCTGCACAGGATAATACGGCTGACCACAACCGCTCTGGGCCTGCCCGCAATAATTCGTCTGGCAATAGTTCGTCGTTCCGCAGCTCGGCGGCGCACCACAACTGCTTCGGCCACACGACGAACCGCTGAACCACGTGAACGGATTGAACAGCGAAAAACACCGCGACCGCTGTGGCTGACACGTGTTGCACGTCGAAGCCTGCATGCACGTCACCGGCTGGCCAGTGACAGGTTGATATGCAGTCACTGGCCGATACATATAAACCGGCACCGGCGCATATGTCGTGCGATAGCTATACTGCGGCGCCACATAATTCATCGTCGGTTGATAGTAAGCCGCCGCCTCGCTCCCCGCCGAGGTCGATCCCGCCGGCGTCACTGCATACGAATTCGCCGGAGCATAATTCGCTGTAACAGGCGCGTAATAAGCCGTGGCAGGTATAGCCGCTCCGCCGTAATTCGCCGTCGTCGGCGCATATCCAGCCGTATATCCCGCCGGCCGATACACCACCGGCGATCGACCGTAAGCCGCATAATAAGTCGGGTTCGCATAAGCCGCTCGCACGGGCACATACTGCACCGCCGTCGGCTGCACCGCATAACCAGCGCTGTAGGGAACGCCCTCTGTGGCGTTCCGTGCATAACCAGCAACCGTCACCGGCCGCGCGACATAATACGTCGCACCGACTCCATAATTCGCCGGATAGTTCGCTGCATTCGTGCCATTGCTATAAGCCGGCCAACCCGTCGCCGCGCCGCGATAATCGCCGCCCTGCGCGACGGCCGCCGCGAACTGCGCCGCAATCACCAGCTCAATCGCCGTTTTCAAAATTCGGCCCGACATGGAAACATCTTCCCCTGCTGCCGCACGCGCCGCACGCTCAATTCGGTTAGAGCGAGCCGCGCACGCCACGTCAACAGTTTCTTGAGTTGTTCTCGTCACTTGCGAAAAAATTACGGTCGTAGCGCCTGTACGTCCCTCTGCTGTAGGTCCCGCCGGCCCGGCGGGACCTTTTCTCGTTCCCACGCTCTGCGTGGGAACGCACGTCTCGGACGCTCTGCGTCCCTCAGCCGCGAGCAAACCTGCTCCCGGACCACTACGAACACGCAATCCATCACCGCGCGCCCCCAGGCAGCACGCTGCACAACGCTAGGTTAAAAAACGCAACATTGCCGACTGCGAAAAATAAACCGCGCCGCTTTCCCGCACTCCCCAACTGCATTTTTGCCAACGATTGAAACAATAAAATCGCTCGCATCGGTTCCCATCACCAAAACGCCGTTCCCTCTCCCTTTGGGAGAAGGCTAGGGTGAGGGTTTTAACGTTCAGAACGGCAGCTCCATTAACAACGCTTGCACGACCTACACCGCCTCTACCGCCTACCCGCATTTTCCCGAACCACTTAAACTCACGGTCTGTCCTGACATTGGACTTTGGACCTTGGACTTTTGACTCCTGCCCCCTCGCTCTCCCATGCCCACCGCCACTGCCACCGAGCGCGTCTTCAACTTCTCCCCCGGACCGGCCGTCATGCCGCTCCCCGTCCTCGAGCAGGCCGCCCGCGAGCTCGTCTGCCTCCCCGGCTACGGCATGAGCCTCCTCGAAATGAGCCATCGGGCCGACGGCTTCCTCGAAATCCTCGCCACGACCAAGCGCCTGCTCAAAGAGCTACTCGGCATCCCCGACAACTACAAAATCTTCTTCCTGCAAGGCGGCTCACGTCTGCAGTTCTCGATGGTCCCGCTCAACCTCATGCGCGGCCAGCCCCAAGCCCTCGGCGGCCAATGCGAGCCGCCCGACTACCTCGTCACGGGGTCCTGGAGCAAGATGGCCCTCGACGAAGCCAAGCGCGAAGGCAAAGTCAACATCGCCTGGGACGGCAAAGCCACCAACTTCGACCGCCTGCCAAAATCCGGCGAGTTAAAGCTCAACCCCGATGCCAGCTATCTCTATTGCTGCTCGAACGAAACCATCCAAGGCGTCCAATTTTCAACGGAACCAGACTCGCACGGCGCGCCCCTCGTCTGCGATTGTTCTTCCGACTTCCTTAACCGCCCGCTGCCAATCGCCAAATACGGCCTCATCTACGCCTGCGCTCAGAAGAACGCCGGCCCCGCCGGTGTCACCGCCGTCATCATCCGCGACGACCTCGTCAATCGCTCCTCCGACGACCTCCACGGCTACCTCAGCTACAAAAACCACGTCAAAGAAGACTCGCTCTACAACACGCCTCCCACTTTCGCCATCTACTTGATGAAGCTCGTCCTCGAATGGCTGCGGGACGACGTCGGCGGCCTGGCCAAGATGCACCAGCGCAACAAAGACAAAGCCAAACTCCTCTACGACGTCATCGACTCCTCCAACGGCTTCTATAAGGGCCACGCGCAAGCAGACTGCCGCTCCCTGATGAACGTCACTTTCCGCCTTCCCTCCGAAGACCTCGAAAAGCAATTCGTCGCCGAAGCCACCGACCACAACCTCGACGGACTCAAAGGCCACCGCTCCGTCGGCGGCATCCGCGCCTCCATCTACAACGCCATGCCCCTCAATGGCGTCGAATCCCTCGCCACCTTCATGCGCGACTTCAAATCCAAACGCGGCTAATCTGACCGTGGGGTAGGCCTCCGGCCTGCCATACTCCCACGCAGGGTAGGCCGTCCTCCTGCCCATCTCTGTAGGGAACGCCCTCTGTGGCGTTCCGCTTTCCGTGGGGCAGGCGTCTCGCCTGCCATATTACCGAACAATCTGCCGTATTCGAACCGTCACGCCATTCCCGCCTTGCCGAGCCACAAGAATAAACGGCGGCGTCAAATCCGGATCGATCCCCAACACGGTTTGGATCGTGCGGATCGTAAACTGCGGATCGATATGGCCCGGCCGCAAGTACAAAATCCAGAGTACCGGCTCGCCTTGCAATACCGCCAACGTCCCAAAATCTGCATCGTGCGTAACCGCGACGCGATTCGCCGCAACGGCTATCTGCAGAACGTGTCGATCGTCACAGCCCTCCAATCCTTGTTCGCAAACGTCATACACATCGAAGCCGGATTGACGCAGCCAATCGACAACATCGGCTTCAACGTTCTCGTCCGTGAGTAGGCCAAATTCTCGCAATTTCATCCTGCAACTCGCGCCGTAAACTGCACCTCGTTGCGAACCGCAGCAGCCGCATAGGCCAGAGCTTGCTCAACATCTTCTGCCGTCAAATGGGGATGTCGCTTGAGAATCTCATCCCGCGACGCGCCGGAAGCGACCCACTCCAAAATCATCTCCACGCTAATCCGCGTCCCGCGAATCGTTGGCTTGCCGCTCAAAACTGCTGCATCTGAGGTAATGCGCTCGAACATCCGTATCTCTCGTGCATGTCAATTGTTTTCGGGCTGATTGCCATCATACAACACATCCCGCAACAGCGGACCAATAGAATGTACGTTGCGGCCTTTATCGAGCGCCGCAAGCAGACTGCTCCGCTCCTTTCGCTCCGACTCGATTTCCGCGTTGATTTCGTCCATCGTCATCGCGTCCCCAGGAGCCGATCGCACCTGATCGAGTGCCCGCTTAAGCTCCTGACCCGCACGACGCCGTCTCACCTCTTCCTCAAGCATCGCCGTCATTCGCTTACTTTCCAGCAGCCCCAACTGGCGGGCCTCCCGAATAATCTCCTCCGGCAAATCAACTTGAATCGTGACGCTCATTTTCCTGCTCTCACACCAAAACCGCGGCTTAGGGCCTCACCTCATTCATTATATGTCGTGGCTCACTACCGCGTCGTCGCCACGTGCACTAAAGCCGGCAAGAACCGCGGCGGCGAATATCGTGACCAACGTCTTCATCCTTCCGTCCCCAACAGCCATTAAACGCCAAACCGCGTATCTCACTATCGCACGTTTGCGTTCTCTAATCGATCTGTAGCACCCGCCCCAGCCCGGCCCCACTTTGTTAAAATCAATCCCTCAAACTAGCG
>DASXLL010000362.1:0-7486 GCA_036496265.1 Pirellulaceae bacterium
CGTCGGTCCGTTCCTTCCACCGCTGCCGAAGTTCCTTCCTCGTGCCGTCCATGGCTTCCTCCGTTGTGCAAGCTCCCTACAGCCGCCACCGCCCCCAAGTTTACGAGAAACCACGCAGCGCAGATACGGGAATGCACCCCGGGGGCCACTCGCCCTTGCAATCCCCGGCCACATCGCTACATTGGACCCCTTGTAGGTATGTGTAGTTTTTGAAGAAATAGTCCGAAGTCGTAGTAGCGTAAGGAGATTCGTCGCACGCCACTAACCACCGGCAATGGGGCCGGGCGGCGTGCGAGGGAAAATCGGCCAGCGATGACAGTTACCAAAGAGCGGAAACGCGAGTTGATCCAAGAGTATCGGCGGGAAGAATCGGATTCCGGATCGCCGGAGGTCCAGATCGCCATCCTCACGACCCGGATCAACAATCTGACGGAGCATATGCGGACGCACGAGAAAGATTATGCCAGTCGGCGCGGCCTGTTGGCGATGGTCAGCCGCCGCCGGCGTCTCCTCGATTATTTGCGTCGCGTGAACGCTCAGGGCTATGTCGATATCATCGGCAAGCTGGGCATCCGCAAGTAGGCGGTTGAAAGCGGTTTGTCAGATCGTGGTTTGACGGCGCACTTTGGCGATTGCGATTCAGAAATCGGGGCGTTTTCCCGGCAGCGGGCAGATTTCGACAGTGCTAGTTTTTGTGGGCCTCGATTGCTATTTATTAGCAGCGCGAAATGAATCGCGTCTTGAGTCGAAGCACTAGCTCGCTCGGCAGCATTCTCTCCTGAGCTCTCGCGGCGCGGACGCAATTGCAAAGGCAAATCTAGTGAAGGTACGAGTTGAAAAGCAAATTGGCAGCAGCGTCCTCTCTTTTGAAACGGGTTTTCTCGCCAAGCAGGCACACGCGGCTGTGCTGGCGCAATACGGCGAAACGGTCGTAATGAACGCCGCCACGAGCGGGCCGGCTCGAGCCGGAATCGACTTCTTTCCGCTCACCTGCGATTACCGCGAACGAACGGCGGCAGCTGGCAAGTTTCCTGGCGGATTTATTAAGCGCGAAGGCCGCCCGACGATGAAGGAGACGCTCACCGCGCGTCTCTGCGACCGGCCCATTCGTCCGCTCTTTCCTAAGGGCTTTCGCGACGAAGTGCAGTGTCAGAGCTTTGTGCTGGCCAGCGACAAGCAAAACGACGGCGACGTGATCGCCATGAATGGCGTCGCGGCTGCCCTGTTTATCTCGCCCATGCCGTTTGGCGGACCAATCGCCAGCGTTCGTGTCGGTCGAATCGCGGGGCGTTTCGTCGCCTTCCCGACGCACGATGAGCTGGAAGAGAGCGATCTCGATCTGATCATGTCGGGCACTGACTCGTCCGTCGCGATGATCGAAGGCTTCTCCCGCGAGATGGCCGAAAACGACATGTTCGAGGCGATTCTCTTCGGCCATGGCATCATCAAAGAGATCATTGAGCTTCAGCGCGAGCTTGCCCGCAAGGTCGGTGTTGAGAAGCCTCCCTTCACCGCTGTCGAGGACACTACCGTCTATGACCGTCTCAAGAGCCGTTTTTACGACGAGTTCAAGTCGGCCAAGCAAACGAGCGGCAAGCAAGCCCGCGCGGAAGCCGTCAAAGAGCTCAAGGCAAAGGCTCTTTCGGCACTGATTCCCGATCCGGCTGCCGCCGACGCGATCAAAGCCGAAGTATTCTCTCGTGCCTGGCACGATCTGGAAGAGCGCGTTGTTCGCGACTTGATTTTGAGCGGCACGCGTCCTGATGGCCGCGACTATCGCACGCTGCGGAATATCGACTGCGCCGTCGATGTGTTGCCCCGCGTTCACGGCTCAGCCGTGTTTCAGCGTGGCGAAACGCAGGCTTTGGTTACCATCACGCTGGGCACGACGCGCGACGAGCAGCGGGTCGATGGGCTGTTCGACGAGTACAGCAAAAAATTCATGCTCGATTACAACTTCCCGTCGTTCAGTGTCGGTGAAGTGCGGCCGATTCGTGGCCCTGGTCGACGCGAAATCGGGCACGGAGCCCTAGCAGAACGCAGTGTCGCCCCGATTCTGCCGAACCCCGAGGAATTTCCGTACACGATCCGCGTGATTTCGGACATCCTCGAATCGAACGGTAGCTCCAGCATGGCCAGCGTCTGCGGTGCTACGCTGGGTCTGATGGCAGCCGGCGTGCCGATCAGCAATCCGGTGGCCGGCATTTCGGTCGGCCTGGTGAAAGAGGGGGACAATCAGTGGGTTCTGCTCACCGACATCATCGGG
Organism: Pirellulaceae bacterium; assembly: GCA_036496265.1. GTDB lineage: Bacteria > Planctomycetota > Planctomycetia > Pirellulales > Pirellulaceae > CAYLLN01. Next base: position 2,267 of record DASXLL010000362.1, read on the forward strand.
GATGAAGACCACTACGGCGACATGGATTTCAAGATCGCCGGGACGCAGAACGGCATCACGGGCATCCAGCTCGATCTCAAGATCGAAGGCATCAGCCCTGAGATCATTCGCGCGACGTTCGATCAATCGCGTGAGGCCCGCATCCAAATTCTCCGCCGGATGCTGCAAACCATTTCGCGGCCGAAGGAAGACATTTCGCAATATGCCCCGCGGCTCATCCGCACGCACATCGATCCCGAAAAGATCGGCGCGCTCATCGGCCCCGGCGGCAAGAACATCCGCGGCATTCAGGAAGCTACGGGCTGCGTCATCGAGGTCGAAGACGACGGCACTGTCACGATCGCCAGCAGCAATCGCGAATGGGCCGATGCGGCTATGGCGCAGGTCGAAGCCTGCACCGCCACCGTCCAAATCGGCAAGATTTATCACGGCCGTGTAACGAGCATCAAGGATTTCGGCGCGTTCGTCGAGATCCTGCCCGGCCGCGATGGTCTGGTTCACATCAGCGAGCTTTCGGCCGGATACGTCAACTCCGTCGGTGATGTCTGCCGCATGGGAGATGAAATGAAGGTGCTCGTCATTGACGTCGATGATCATGACCGCGTGAAACTGAGCCGCAAACGCGCCTATGAAGAGCTCGGCATTCCGGACGAAATGGCCGCCAAAGTCGCCGAGCGTGCGCCGCGCGGCGGTGAGCGCGAGATGGACGAAGGCGGCGAGGACGAATTCCGCGAAGGCGGCGGTGACATCGGCGAACGTGGCGGAGAGCGTGGGGAATATCGTGGCGGCGGCGATCGCGGCGCCGGCGACCGCGGTGGTGGCGACCGCGGTGAGGAAGATCGAGGCGATCGCGGCGGCGGTGACCGAGGTGATCGTGGGGAATACTCCGGGGAAGGTCGCAGCGAAGGTCGCGGTGATTATGCCGGTGGTGGTGGCGGCGGCTACGGCGGAGGCGGAGGCGGCGGAGGCGGCCGAGGATACGGCGGCCGCAGTGGTGGCGGTGGTGGATATGGCGGCGGCGGAGGTGGCGGCGGCTACGGCGGCCGTGGTGGTCGTGGCGGCGGCGGCGGCGGGCGCGGCGGCGACCGTGGTGGTCGCGGCGGACGCGGAGGCGGTGGTGGTGGTGGTCGCGGTGGCTACGGCGGACGCGGCGATCGCCGGTAGAACCTGGCCCAGTTCTCGAAGCTTAGACGTCAAAAATCAGGGAGCGGCCTATTTGGAAGCTCCCGCCCCATTCATATTCCCTTTGCGGAAGGCTTCGGCCATCGCAATGGGCACTTGGGCTTCGGCTTGCACGAGCCGCGAGCGGTTCTCGGCGACTTTGGCCTTCATTTCTTGCTCGAGCGCAATCGCTTCGGCCCGTTGCTGCTCGGCTTTGGCACGAGCGACGCGCGTGTCGGCTTCGGCGGCATCAGCTTGCAGGCGCGCGCCGATGTTCTGGCCGACTTGAACCGTGGCAATGTCGATCGAAACGATTTCGAACGCCGTTTGAGCGTCCAGTCCGCGATCAAGCAGCGCCCTAGAGATCTTGTTCGGATTGGCGAGCACTTCTTCGTGACTGGCTGAGGAGCCAATCGAGGTGACAATGCCCTGGCCGACGCGGGCGATAATCGTTTCCTCGGTTGCGCCCCCAATGAGCTGCGCTAAGTTCGTTCGCACGGTGACGCGGGCTTTTACCAGCAGCTCGATGCCATTGCGAGCGACGGCGCTGAGCACCGTCTTTCCGGCTCGCGAGTCCGGGCAATCGATGATTTTGGGCAGCACGCTTGTCCGCACCGCGTCGAGCACGTCGCGGCCGGCGAGATCGATGGCCGCGGCCTGGTCAAAGTCCAGCGGAATGCCGGCGCGGTGGGCTGCGATAATCGCCAGAATGACGTTGGTCACATTGCCGGCCGCTAGATAATGGGCCTCCAATCGCCGCGTGCTAATGCCCGTCTGTCGGTTGATATCCAGCCCCGCCTGCGCGGCCATAATCTTCGCCTGAATGATCACCTGCGAATTGACTTGCCGAAAACCCATGCCGATCAGGCTGAGCATGCTCACATCGGCACTCGACATATAGGCGCGAAACCAGAGCTTGCCATAAGCCGCGAACGCGATTGCGATGATAAGGAAAAACAGGCAGGCGAGGGCCGCGCAGCCCAGGGCGATGATGTAAACAAAGCTGCCGGCCGCGCCTTGTTTTTGTTCGAGTCGAGCTTGAGCCAGCAAAATCAACGCAGAATGCAGCATGAAAGCCTCCGAGGTATTGACCGCGAATCATACCTGATGGTTCGATGAATCGCGAGGCAGAGGTCCCGCCGGGCCGGCAGGACCTACAACAATCAGTCGATCCAACCGCCACCGAGGACGCGGTCGCCATCGTAGAGGACGACGGCCTGACCGGGGGCGACGCCGTGGCGAGGCTCTTCGAAGCGGACGTGCAGCTTGCCTTCCAGAAGCAGCGTAGCGGTCGCAGTGGCGGGCGGACTGTTGTAGCGGATTTTGGCTGTGCAGAGGAATTCGCCAGCGGGCGGATCGGCCAGCCAATTGCAATCGCTGGCGGTTAGCTCGCTCATGGCGAGATCTTCTTCTTTTCCAATCACGACTTGGCGGGTTTCAGGGTCGATGCGGACGACAAAATAGGGTTCGCCCATTGCCACTCCGAGGCCTTTGCGCTGGCCGATGGTGAATCGCTCGATTCCCGGATGGCGGCCGACGACGCGGCCTTGGGTCGTGATGATTTCGCCGGACAAGTCCCATTCGCCGGCGTTTTTCGCGCGCCTGCGGCGCTCGCGGACGAATTCGTCGTGCTTGCCGCTCGCGACAAAGCAGATTTCCTGGCTGTCCTTCTTCTCCGCCACGCGCAAGCCCACCTTCGCCGCCAGCTCGCGAATCTGCGGCTTACGAAATTCGCCGACCGGCAAGAGCATGCGCGAGAGCAGCTGCTGCTTAATACCAAACAGCACATACGATTGGTCTTTCTTGCCGTCGATGCCGCGAAGCAGCGTAGGGTGGGCTGAGCCCACCTCTGTTGGGCAAGCCGATTCGTCGCGCGTGGTGGGCACAGCCCACCCTACACGGGCGTAATGGCCCGTGGCGACGAATTCGGCGCCGACGCTGTCGGCGTAGTCGAAGAGCTTGCCGAACTTGAGCCAGTTGTTGCACTGGACGCAGGGGTTCGGTGTGCGGCCACGGGAGTATTCGGCAACAAAATAGTCGATGATTTGGCGAAATTCGGCTTGCAAGTTCAGCGCATAGAACGGGATATCGAGGCGATCGGCGACGCGACGGGCGTCGTCCGCGTCGCTGGCCGAGCAGCAGCCCTGCTTGTGATCTGATCGCTTTTGAAAAATCGGCAGCGTAAAGCCGGCTGGGCCGTCGGCAGCACAGGCTTCCTGCGCCTCTTCGCCGTGGCGCATGAAGACGCCGATGACTTCGTGTCCCGCTTCTTTCAAAAGCCAGGCGGCGACGCTGGAATCGACGCCACCGGACATGGCTAGGACAATGCGGGACATGCGAACAGTTCAAAGTTCCAGGTTTCAAGTTACAGGTCGCCGGCAGTGCTGTCGCCGCCTTGCGAAGTGCCGATGGCGTTCCAGGTCACGAAACTGATGTTATTCGGGACAAAACCGACATGGCCGTCGCAATAGGCCGCGAGAACGCCGCCAGGATGCCGGCTCCGCGCGCCGGCCATGCGAGGGGCCGTGGTTGTGGCGACAGTTGTACACGGCGGATTTCTTTTGTCCAACGGCATGCAAGTACCGCCAACCAAGACATCGGGCAGACTGCTGTTTGGCGGCATGAATGTCACAAAACCTGTGCCGCCTCCCCACCAGGAAAATCCATGCGTCGCAGTTCCCTGCCCTTGGATCAATTCGGAGGCCATAAGCGTGTTGCTGGTGCCGTCGGTAATTTCAGCAAGTCGAACGGGGCGACCATATACATCCTTGAAGGTTGCTGCAGCCGGGGCACCGTTGGGGCCATCACCACCGTCGCTCGACGCGGTATAAGCCATGAAGGGGGCGCCTTGAAACTGGATGGTGATTCCTCCGGAAGTCAGCGGAACTTGAAAGAAACTTGTATTTCCATAGTTCACGCCGTAATTGTGCGCGGTGACGCCACTGCTGGGGGCGTTGGGAAAGTCACTCGGGCAGGTAAGCGACTTGATACGCTTGGTCGTGACGTTCGTCGTGTTTGGAGGGTCGATATAACGGGCGCGCGGGGTCCTGCTGGCATCATTGCCATCGGAATTGAGATACAAACCCGCCAAAGCGCCCTGCTCCATATAAGGCAATACGCGCACGACCCACGTCCCCCAGCAGCAGCCGTAACGCCCGACGCCGCCGGGTAAAACCTTGTAAACGTCTTCATAATTCAACATCGCCAGCGAGAGCTGCTTGAGGTTGTTCGTGCATTGGCTACGGCGGGCCGCCTCGCGAGCCGTCTGGACGGCCGGCAAAAGCAGCGCGACGAGGACGCCGATGATCGCAATCACCACCAGCAACTCGACCAGAGTAAAAGCGGACCGCAAATGACGCATGGCTGCCTCACTTAGAAACAAAGCGATCGACTACCATCCACTCATCTACTCACCACTCAATCGTCCTACGGAATATCGTAATCGAAAACATTCGGCTTTTTTTCGGCCACGTCGACTTCGTGCTCGGACTTCGTGTTGTATTCCGGCGGAATGCGATCTTTGGAAATGATGTTGGCGCCTGTCGGACCAGGCGGCTGGTCGGCCGGCGCATCAGCCCGCGTTTGGCCGTCGCCAGCGGTAATGCTAATCCGGTATTTGCCAGGCATTAACCCGTGCGCGCGATCAATATTGTATTGGCCGTTGGCAATCGGCGCACCCTCCTGCGTGGTGCCGTTGCCCGAGATCGGTAAAAACGTAATCAAGCCTTGGTCAAGCGGCTGGCCTTTCAGCTTGATGGTGCCCTTGATCTCCTGGCGACCGCCGTAGTTGGGTCCACATCCCCAGACAGACGCGGATAATCCGATCGCCAGCCAAATGCTGGAGCGCTGCCAATTCATTCCAGGCCCCCCCCACTTCGAACAAGCGAACCGCGAACAGATGAGCTCGATCTGTTCATCACACTAACTGCTGACAAAGCGGACTGGCAATAGTTTTCGGCAGAAAGTAATTAGCGCCGACCGCCTTTTCTTGAGTGGATTTAGTTGAGGCTGAATCGCGGCGGGAAATCGGTGAGCGCGTCGCCGCCGGAGGATTCGAGA
>DASXLL010000363.1:0-13198 GCA_036496265.1 Pirellulaceae bacterium
ATTGGCGGCTGTTGCAGGCAGCCGCGCAGCAGTATTTGACCGTCGAGCACCAGGGCTTTCGCATCGCTGGCAAATATGAGCGCGGCTCGCATCGTGGCGGCGGCGAGCCAATCAACAGCGAAGAGCGCGACCGCGTCCGAGCACTGCAACTGATGCGCGATGCGATGCCGCTCGCACAAAAAGACGATCGCAAAGACGACGTTTCACAATTCTGGATGAATCTGGCCGAAATGCTGCTCAACAATCGCGGCTTCCTTGACGCCTGGCGTTTGCAATATCTGACTGACCTCACCACGCTGCCTGACTACGACGAGGGCTATAGTTTTTACCGCGAATACAACGGCGCCCCCGTCGATGCCGAAGGCAAACCCATTTTTCAAAAGCTGCCCAAGAGCTGGGACGCCGCCGAAACCGACGGCCAACGCTGGCGGTGGGCACTTTCTCAGGCGATCGAGAACGCGCCCGTCCGGCTGAATAGCGTTCGCACTCACCTGGCCCAATTCTTCGAGCAGCAATACGGCGTCGAATCGCTCCAATATGGAAATGTAGTAGGCACACTCCGTGTGCCGTCCGAAGACGACACCAAGAAGGACGATAGCGGCACCTACGCCCTGCACACGCTCAAAGAAAACGAAACCATCGCCAAGCTGGCCACCGGAATCAAACGCTTCGAGCTGCCCGACGAATTCAACGCCATCAAAATCTATCAGCAGATCGCTGCAGAAAAGATAATTGCCGAGCCGCAAACCGGCCTGGTCGAGCAAACGCTGCAGGCGCTGGCCGAAATTTTTGAAAACCGCCGCCAGTATCCGAAGGCCGCCGACTACTGGCGGCAATCGATTCGGCAATTCGGCGCTGGCCAAGGCCGCATTAAGCAGCAACGCCTCGACCAAATCATCGGCAACTGGGGCGCGTTCGAATCCATCTCGACACAGCCAGCCGGTGACAAAGCTACCGTCGATTTCCGCTTCCGCAACGGCAAAAAAGTCAGCTTCGATGCCCGCGCGATCAAAATCGACCTGCTGCTCGCCGACCTCAAAGCCTATCTAAAATCCGACCCCGGCAACCGCATTGACTGGAACAAAATCGACCTGGGCAACATCGGCCATCGCCTCGTCACGCAAAACGAAGCCAAATATCTCGGCGATGTTGCCGCCAAATGGGATTTGCCCCTGGAACCGCGACCGAATCACTTCGACCGCCGCATCACCGTCACCACGCCGCTCGAAAAAGCCGGCGCTTATCTCGTCACCGCGACGATGGAAGGCGGCAACGTCAGCAAAATCGTCCTCTGGGTCGCCGACACGGCTATTGTCCAGAAACACCTCAACGGCAAAACGCTGTATTTCGTCGCCGACGCCGCCACCGGCGAGCCCATCGAGCAGGCCAACGTCGAGTTCTTCGGCTGGCAACAGCGGCACCTCGGCAACAACCGTTATCAAGTCACCACTTCCAACTTCGCTGAAGTGACCAACCGCGACGGGCTGCTCACGCCCGACCCGCGCGACCTCAAGCCCGAATTTCAGTGGCTCATCACCGCTCGCGGCAAGAATACGCGTTTGGCCTTCCTCGGCTTTACCCACGTCTGGACCGGTCAATACCACGACGCCGAATACAACCAGGTCAAAGTTTTCACGATGACCGACCGGCCCGTGTATCGGCCCGATCAGAAGGTGCAATTCAAACTGTGGGTCGAGCGAGCTCAGTACGACAACGACAAAAGCGATTTCGCCGGCCTCTCGCTGCCAATTGTCATTTTTAATCCCAAGGGCGAGAAGATTTTCAACCAGGCGCTGCAGGCTGACGAATACGGCGGCCTGGAGGCCGAATACCAACTGCCCGCAGACGCCACGCTCGGCCAGTACACGATTCAGCTCGACCAAGGCCACAACCTGCCGCTCGGCGGGATGAGTGGCAACCACTTCCGCGTCGAAGAATACAAAAAGCCCGAATTCGAAGTCACAATTAAGGCTCCCGCGGAACCGGTGTTGCTCGGCGAAAAAATCACCGCCAAGATCGAGGCCAAATACTACTTCGGTTCCCCCGTCACCAAGGCCAAGGTCAAATACAAAATCCTCCGCGCCAGCCACAGCGACTCCTGGTTTCCCGTCCGCCCCTGGGACTGGTGCTATGGAAGCGGCTATTGGTGGTTCGCCTACGACTACTCCTGGTATCCCGGCTTTCGCAACTGGGTCGGCTGCCATCGGCCCATGCCGATCTGGTGGCCGCGGTGGAACAACACGCCGCCCGAAGTCGTCGCCGAGGTCGAGCGCGAAATCGGCCCGGATGGAACGATTGACGTCGAAATCGACACCACGCTCGCCAAAGAGCTGCACGGCGACACCGACCACAAATATACGATCACAGCCGAGGTCCGCGACGAATCGCGGCGGACAATCGTCGGCAATGGCCAGGTGCTCGTCGCCCGCAAGCCTTTCAAAGTCTTCGCCTGGGTTGATCGCGGCTATTACCGCGTCGGCGACGACATCCACGCCAGCTTTTCGGCTCAAACGCTCGATCATAAACCGGTAAAAGGCCGCGGCGTCCTCAAGCTTTTGAAAATCACCTACGACGCGAACAAGCAGCCCGTCGAAACGCCGGTGCAAACCTGGGAGCTCAATACCGACGAGGAAGGCCGATCGCAGCAGCAGCTACAGGCCTCCGCGCAAGGCCAATACCGGCTCTCCTACACCTTGACCGATAGCCAAGGTCACGCGATCGAAGGCGGCTACATCTTCACGATCACCGGCGAAGGTTTCGACGGCTCCGAATTCCGCTTCAATAGCGTCGAGCTAATGCCCGACCGCGCCGAATATGCCCCCGGCGACACCGTCAAGCTGCAGCTCAACGCGAACCGGGCCGACAGCCATATTTTGCTGTTCGTGCGCCCTACCAACGGCGTTTATCTCGAACCCAAGCTCCTCCGGCTGAATGGCAAAAGCACGATCGAAGACATCGCCGTCATCCAAAAGGATATGCCCAATTTCTTCGTCGAAGCCGTGACGATCTCCGCCGGCCGTGTCCACACCGAGACCAAAGAAATCGTCGTTCCACCGGAAAAGCGTGTGCTCAATGTCGAAGTCCAGCCGTCGCAAAAGGAATATAAGCCCGGCGAAAAAGGCAAAGTCAAAATCCATCTCACTGACGCTAGCGGCGCGGATTTTGTCGGCTCGACCGTCCTCACCATGTACGACAAATCCGTCGAATACATTTCCGGCGGCAGCAACGTCGGCGACATCAAAGAGTTCTTCTGGAAATGGCGGCGGCATCATCAGCCGCAAGATGAAAATAGTCTGACCAAATGGGGCACCAGTATTTCGCTGCCTGGCAAGCCGGAGATGTCCGCGATCGGGATTTTTGGCGGGAGCGTCGCAGATGAGTTAGGGGACTTAGATGACCGGTTAGGCATGGACCCTGGACGAGTCAACATCAACATGATGGGCCGCGGTTTAGGCGGCATGGCCGGGGAACGCCAAATGAATATTCGAGCAATGGGAATACCAATGCCTGGAGCTCCAATGGCTGCTGCACGGCTTGAGACCGCTGGTGCCGTTTCTAATTCGCAATTCAGAAAGGACAAATTCCATGCGGAGGGGCCTGCGGTTGACGACCAAGTCGCTCTTATCGAACCCACTGTCCGCACCAAATTCGCCGATACTGCGAAATGGGTCGGTTCTTTGACTACCGACAACCGCGGCCTGGCCGAAGTCAAAATTGACATGCCGGAGAATTTGACGGCGTGGAAAATCAGGGTCTGGGCAATGGGCCATGGCACGAAAGTCGGGTCGGGCGAAGCGGATGTTGTTACGCGGAAGAATCTGCTCGTCCGTCTGCAGGCCCCGCGGTTCTTCGTCCAAAAAGATGAAGTTGTCCTGTCCGCCAACGTTCACAATTACCTCGCCACCGACAAAGACGTGACCGTTTCGCTCGAAATCCCCGGCGACATCCTCGCCCCCGTGGGGCAGGCTTCCAGCCTGCCATACAAACCCGAAGCGTCAGCGAGGGATTTTTCCGGCGCGATGACAACCAAAATCAAAATCCCCGCCAACAGCGAAGCCCGAGTCGATTGGCGATGTCGAGTTGTTCGCGAAGGCGAAGCGATCGTGCGGATGAAGGCTCTCACCGACGAAGAATCCGACGCGATGGAGATGAAGCTGCCGAGCTACATCCACGGCATCCTCAAAACCGAAAGCTGGGCCGGCACAGTCCGTCCTGACAAGGATTCGGCACGCCTCTCGATCAATGTCCCCGCCGAGCGACGCATCGACGATTCTCGCCTCGAAATCCGCTATTCGCCTTCCCTCGCCATGGCGATGGTCGATGCCCTGCCCTACCTGGCCGACTATCCCTACGGCTGCACCGAGCAAACGCTCAATCGGTTTCTGCCCAGTGTCGTCACGCAAAAAGTGCTGCAGCGGATGAATGTCAATTTGGCTTCGATCCGCGACAAACGCAGCAATCTGAATGCCCAGGAAATCGGCAACGATCGGGACCGCGCCAAGCAATGGAAACGCTTCGACCGCAATCCGGTTTTCGACGAAGCCGAGCTGACGTACATGGTCAAAGCGGACATGAAGACGCTGACCGAGCAGCAAGTCAGTGACGGCGGCTGGGGTTGGTTCAGCGGCGCCGGTGAACACAGCTGGCCGCACACTACTGCGGTCGTCGTCCACGGCCTCCAGATCGCTCAATCCAACGATGTGCCCCTCGTTCCGGGCGTTCTCGACCGCGGCATTGAGTGGCTCAAGCGCTATCAGGCCGAACAACTGCAGTGGTTGAAAAACTTCGAACAGGCGAGCGGGGGCCGTGAGGCCCCCGGTAAGTCGAGTAACCGGGAGGCTGACGCCTCCCGCTCGCCGGGGAACGTCCGCCGCCCCCAGAAGCAATTCTGCGACGCCCTCGACGCCTTCGTGTATATGGTGCTTGTCGATGCCAGTGCCGACAACGTCGAAATGCGCGACCGCTTGTATCGCGATCGCGTGCAGTTGCCCGTCTATGCCAAAGCCATGTTCGGCGTTGCCCTGGAAAAACTCGGCGATAAGGAGAAGCTGGCGATGATCGTGCAAAACATCGATCAATTCCTCGTCCAAGACGGGGAGAACGAAACGGCTTATTTGAAGCTGCCGGAGAACAACTGGTGGTGGTTCTGGTACGGCAGCGAGGTCGAGGCCAATGCTTATTATCTCAAACTGCTTTCCCGCGTTGAGCCCAAAGGCGAAAAAGCCCCGCGCCTCGTCAAATACCTGCTTAACAATCGCAAGCACGGCACATTCTGGAACAGCACCCGTGACACGGCCATCTGTGTCGAGGCGTTTGCCGACTATCTCAAAGCCGCTGGCGAAACCGAGCCCGACATGCTCGTCGAGATCTGGCTCGATGGCGAAAAAATCAAGGAAGTGCCGATCAACCAGGACAATCTCTTCACCTATGACAATAAATTCGTCCTCACTGGCGCGGACGTAAAAACTGGCGCGCACGAGGTCGAGCTCCGCCGCAGAAATAATGGACACAATGGCAAAGGCCCGGTCTATTTCAATGCCTATTTGACGAATTTCACGCTCGAAGACCATATCACTCACGCCGGCCTCGAAGTAAAAGTTGAGCGGCAGTATTACAAGCTCGTGCCGGTTGAGAAAACCATCAAAGCCGAGGGCTCGCGCGGGCAGGCTCTCGATCAAAAGGTCGAGAAATACGAACGGCAGCCGCTGAAGGACGGTGATTCGCTCACCAGTGGCGATCTCGTCGAGGTCGAGCTCGTCATCGAGAGCAAAAACGACTACGAATACCTGCTGTTCGAGGACATGAAGCCCGCCGGGTTCGAAGCCGTCGAGCAGCGCAGCGGCTACGGCGCGAAGGGTCTGCCGGCTTACGTCGAATATCGCGACAACCGCGTCGCGTTCTTCGTCCGCCAACTCGCCCGCGGCCGCCACTCTGTCAATTATCGCCTTCGCGCCGAAATCCCCGGGCGATTCTCGGCGTTGCCCACGCAAGCCTCCGCCATGTATGCCCCTGAGCTCCGCGGCAACTCCGACGAGATCAAACTAAACGTGGTCGATTGAAGTAGGGTGGGACAAGGACGCGCAGCGTCCGCCGGCCCACCAGTATTAGGACCGAAAACGGTGGGCCGGCGCGAGCTGCACTCGCTGGTCCCACCCTACAGATTATGCCCCATACTTCCCCATCCGTCCCGCGTTCGACAGCGCGAGCGTCATCAGGTACTTGGCTTTGAAGTGGCCGAGCCCGCCGCGGATTGCCGCGCTTTCGCTGTATGTTGTGTTTCCGTCGGGCCGGCAACAGTCGCTGACGAGGAGCGTCGGCACGGGATGCCAACTGTGGGCCTTGAGGAAGCTGGGGGTGCTGTGATCGCCTGTGACGATCAGCACGTTGGGCTTCAGCGCCGTGACGCGCGGGATTACGGAGTCAAACTCCTCGATCTTTTTGACCTTCGCATCGAAATTGCCGTCCTCGCCCGTGCTGTCGGTGTATTTGTAGTGCAAGAAGAAGAAGTCGTACTTGCTCCAGTTCTGCTCCAGCACGTCGATCTGCTCACTGAGCGTCTGGGCCTTGCCAAGGATCTCCATGCCGACCAGCCGAGCGAGTCCTTTGTACATCGGATACACGGCGATCGCCGCGGCTTTGAGGCCATATACTTCTTCGTAACTCGGAAGATTCGGCCGCCCCGCAAAACCGCGAAGTGTGAGACCATTCGCCTTTTTCTCACCCGCAAGCAGTTTTGTCGCGGCTGCGATCCATTGATTCGCGACCTCTGCGGTCTTCTTGCTGGCCGCATCATGCGCCTCCGCCGCGAGCGGCAACACGCCCACCTGCTGCGGATCGGTGTCCTTGACGTTGCCGCTCAGTCCGGGCCCGCGAAACACCACGACAAACCGATGTTCCTTCACCGGCTCAACGAAAATCTCGTAACCGGCGACTATTGCCTCCCGCATCCGCACCGCCAGCGGCGCACTTTCTTCCGTTGCGATCCGACCGGCGCGGCGGTCACTGATTTTCCCGCCCGTATCCAGCGTGCAAAAATTGCCCCGCGCCGCCACATCTCCCGGCTGCATATGGAACCCAATGCCCGTCGCTTCCAAAGCGCCACGCCCAATTAGATATTTCACCGGATCGTATCCAAACAGCCCCAAATGCCCTGGCCCGCTGCCCGGCGCAATGCCCGGAATCACCGGAATACTCGCCCCCTGGACGCCGATCTTCGCCAGTGCATCCAAATTCGGCTTCTTCGCCGTTTCCAACTCCGTCTTCCCGCCCGGCGACATCGGCAAGCCGCCCAGCCCGTCCGCGACGAGCATGACAATCTTGGAGTTGTTCTTGACGTGGAGTTCGCGGGTCAGGGATTGAGGGTCCATAGCCGGGCAGACGAGGTCAGAGGTCAGAAGTCAGAGATCAGGCTTGGATTTGTTGTCACAGAAAGCGATTCGATCCGCAAGGACGTATCCGCTGTTGCAGTCTCACGCAGAGGGCTATTCTGACATCTGATTTCTGACCTCCGACTTCTGACTTCTGATTTCCATGCCCGCCCAACTCACCTGGCTTGGCCATGCAAGCTGGCAGCTTAAGACGCCGCAGCACACGCTGCTGATCGATCCGTTTTTGGATGACTCGCCGACGGCACCTACAAAATCGAAGGACGTCTCGGCCGATTTCATCCTCGTTTCGCACGGCCATTTTGATCATATCGCTGACGCGGCGAAGATCGCGAATCGCACCGGCGCGACGGTGATTTCGAATTATGAAATCACCACCTGGCTGGCGAAAAACCACGGCGTGAAAAACACCGTCGGCGGCAATCTGGGCGGCGGCGCCGATCTGCCTTTCGGACGCGTGAAGCTGACGCTCGCATTTCATAGCTCGGCATTGCCGGACGGCTCCAACGGCGGCAACCCGTGTGGCTTTCTGATCTCGCTCGCCGGTGGTCCGAAAGTCTATTTCGCGTGCGACACCGGCCTCTTCAGCGACATGGCTCTCATCGGGTCCGTCGGCCTCGACGCCGCCATCCTGCCGATCGGCGATTTGTTCACGATGGGCCCGGACGATGCGCTCGAAGCCGTGAAGCTCCTGAAGCCGAAAAAAGTGATCCCCTCGCACTACAACACCTGGCCGCCGATCGCTCAGGATGCCAACAAGTGGGCCGAACGCGTGCGGGCGGAAACAAAGACCGAGACCATTGTCGTCGCCCCTGGTGGAACCATCTCGCTCTAGAAAAAAGGATTGTGCCGATGCGAACTCCGATTCAAGTATGCGTGTTGGTCGCTTTGGTCGTCGGCGTCGGACCGGCGCATGGCCAAACGATGTTGCGGTGGAAGTTGAAGCCGGGCGATTTGCTGGCGGTGACGATCGATCAGCAGACGGATTCGACGGTGGCGTTCAGCGGCAAGTCGGCCAAGACGGATATCGTCCTGAAATTGACCCTCGGCTGGAACGTCGTGGCGGCGGATGCGAGCGGCTTCAAAATCCGGCAGTCGATCGACGGCATTCAACAAAAACTGACCACGCAGCAAGCCGGGACGATCGAGTTCGATTCCACGTCCAAAGCCAAACCGACCGGCCAATCGCGCGACCTGGCCGACGCGTTGCGGCCGCTGATCGGCGCGGAGTTTGACATGACGATGACGCCGCGGGGCGAAATTACGGCCGTGGAACCCGCCAACGAAGCCGCCAAGGCGCTGTTCGCGGGGCTGGAATCGGGGCAAACGGCTGATGCAGCGGCCCGCGCCAGTGTCGAGCAAATGCTGAAACGGCCGCTGCTCGTGTTGCCAGAGCGGCCGACGAATGTCGGCGAAACGTGGACGGCGTCCAGCGAGCGGCCGACGGTCGCGGGGCCGCTGAAAATCGATACGACGTATAAACTCACTGGCATTGCCGATCAGAACGGCAGGCCCGTGGCCCGGATCGCGATGACCGCCATTTTCACACCCGCAGCCGGCGGCCAGCTCACCGTCAAATCGCCTGAGCATAGCGGCGAAATCGAGTTTGCCGTCGCTGACGGTCGGCTGATAAAAATCGCCCAGCAGCAAAAGCTGACCACGGAGCGACCGTATCGAGAAACAACGATTGTGGTGACGCTGGCGAGCCAGCAGACGACGATGGTGGCTGCGAAGTAATTGGCGGAAGAATCGATTTTCCTGGCGAGACAACGTTAGCGGGAGGCTGACGCCTACCGCTCGCCTTAAAAAGTGGCCAGACATACTAGCCGTCAACGGCAATTCGCCGCTATCTTGTTCTTGCTCGGCAGTCGATCAAGGGCGGGTAATGATGGCGTTTGTTCTCGGCACGGACGAAGCGGGATATGGACCGAATCTGGGTCCGCTGTGCATTGCGGCGAGTGCGTGGCAGGTGCCGGATGATTGTCCGAGCGACGGCCTTTACGACCGCCTGGCACTGGTTGTCGCAGCGCAGCTTGAGGAAGGCTGCACCAAGTTAAAAATTGCGGATTCGAAAGTCCTGTATAAGGCGGGTGGCAAGCTGGAGTTGCTCGAGCGGGGCGTGCTCGTAGCGCTGGCGTGCCTGGATCGGCTGCCGCGGCGGTGGCGCGATATTTGGTCGGCGCTCGACGGAGAATCGGTCAGGCAAATAGACGGCTTGCCGTGGCATGACGATTTCGATGAGCCGCTGCCGCTGCATGTGACACTCGAGGAGGTGGCCGCCGCCGCCCAGGCAGTCGTTGCCGGCTGTCAGACTGCGATTGTAAAAATCGTTGACCTGCAATCGGCCATCCTGTTTCCAGCCGCGTTTAATCAAGCAGTCAAAGGATGCGACAACAAAGCGGAGGTGCTTTCATTGACGACATTGCGGCTGGCTCGCCGCGTTTTGGAGACCCTGCCGGCCGGGCGGGCCGTCGTGTTTTGCGATAAGCACGGCGGTCGGACTTATTACGCTGCGCTCTTGCAACACATTTTTCCGGATGAGCTGGTGATCGTGAGATTAGAGAAAGCCGACCTGGCGGTGTACGACGTGAAGCACGGCGGACGGCAGATTGAGTTTCGGTTTCAGCCGAAGGGTGAGCGGCATTTGCCGACGGCGCTGGCATCCATGACAGCCAAGTATTTGCGAGAGCTGGCAATGCGGCCATTCAATGCGTTTTGGCAGCGGCATTTGCCGGAACTAAGGCCAACGGCCGGCTATCCGACGGATGCGGTGCGGTTTTACAGCGATATTCAGCCGGTGCGGCGGAAACTTAAGATTGCGCCACATTTGGTGTGGCGGAAACGATAGGGGAAGGCTTGAGGCTTGAGTCTAACGAGAGGCTTTCGCCTGCCGCTCGGCATTTACGACCAAAAAAGGGTTCCTATGACTGGCACTCAAAGTGTTTCGCTGCTTTTGACTTCACTGCTGGCGTTCTCAGTTGCGGCTGCGGAGGAGCTCAAGCCTCTCGTCCGTGGCCTGGCCACCCGGGCACCGGCAGAGATGAAGATCGACGGCGATCTGAGCGAGTTCCAAGGGGCGTTTTGCACGCCGGTGAATTATTTTCAGCTGCAAAAGGCGGAGCTGCTGAAGGATCGGCCGGCGCAGTTCTTTTATATGTGGGACGACACAGCGTTTTACTGCGGTCTGCGGACGCTGGATACGCGGCAGTTCAATGGGTCGGACGATGCGCATCTGTGGGGTGGCGATGCGGTGGAGTGGTATTTCGACACGCGGCGCGGCGAGGAGTTTCGCGCGATTGACTGGGGCAAGGGCGCGGTGCACATGTATTGGACCGGTTATGACAAAGCAGAGATCAAGCCGCGGTGGTGCTTGCGGCCGGGGTATTTGGACGCGATCCCAGGGAAAGGCATCGAGCTCGCGGCGAGGAAGACGGGGAACGGCGCGGAGGTCGAGTTCAAGCTGCCGTGGGAAAATTTTCCGAACTTCAAGCCGGCAGTGAATGAGACGATTGCGCTGGATGCGGAGCTGTGCTATAGCGATGGGGCGACGAGGATCGATCGGATCTTCACGTACGGCAGCCCACTATGTGTGCAGCAGCCGGCGGCGCAAGGGACGATTCAGCTTGTGGAGAAGGTTGAACCGGCGCGCTGGAAGCAATGCGGGGCGGTGATGACTCCGATTCGCGTGGACACGGCTTGGGGGCAAAAAACGAAGGCGCTCGTTACCGGGCAGATCGCGCTGCCGCCCGATCACGCGGATCAGGTTGGTAAAGTCGTCTTTGTGATCAGCGATCTGGCAGGCAAGCAGCTCGGAGACTTCGCCGCGGAGCGAAAGACAATTCAGGAGAACGGCAAGTTTTATCTGGCCGAAGCACGCTGGCCGACCGATCTCGCTGCGCCCGGCGAGCACACGGTGATCGCCGTCGTCAGCGACAAGAGTGGGAAGGAGCTGTCGCGTATTGCTCCGCGGCTGGTTTCCGCCGGATGGACGCAGGGGTATTAACGTGGGGCAGGCTTCCAGCCTGCCATTTAAGGCATTTTTCTGCCGACGGACCTCGCCAATTCCTTCACCTTGCCCACCAATGCCACTTCGGCATCGGGAGCGAACAAACCGATGCCGCCGTAGATCAGGCCGCGGGTTTCGTAGCCACCTTCGCGGAGGACGCGGGCGGAGGGGAGATAGCCGTAGACGTCGTTGCTGTAGGCGGCGATCCACAGTCGGGTGGGGCCGAGGGCGTCTTCGATCATGCGGACGTAGTCGCTGACGACTTCGCCGGAGAGAGCGACGAGGGTAAGATCGTCACCAAATTGCCAGACGGCGATGGGGCAGGAATAACTCGTGGGCAGTTTCTCGCCGCGCTGCAGGCGATCGAGTGACTGTTGTGCGACCCAGGTCAGGGCACCGCCTTTGCTCGCAGCGCGTTTTTCCAGTTCTTCGCGTGCCGGCGGAGGGGCCAGTGGGAGTGAGACATCGGCGGTCGCGGTTTTCAGTGGCCCGCGGACAGGCGCGAGCTTCGCGGCTAACACGCGAGTCACTTCCTTGGCGAGCTCGCGGCCATGGTCGAATGCAATTTCGTAAGTGCCACGCGGATAAGGATTGGCATCGCCGGCGCAGCCCAAGACAAACATCGCGGCGACGCCGGGGTTTTGTTCTTCGAGCACGCGCTGGGCATGGCCGGCATAGTCGCCGCTGATTTCGTAGTCCTGGCCGCCCAGCGTCGTGTTATGCGACGCGCAGCCGCAGACGATGCCGATCAATTTGCCCTCTGGCGAATCGATGCGCAGCACGGGGACGCTGCGGTCGGCAAAGCCGCGGGGGTTGACGCCGAGAATCACGCCGCGGTCCGTCGTTTCGCGGCGATTCATGACAAAGTGGACGACGCCCGCGCCGAATGAGAGTTTCGCGGGCTGCAGCTTCCCTGCAGCCTCTTCCGCCAGCGACAAAATTTTGTCGCAGAGATCCTTCGTGTAAGCCGCGGTCCGCTCGGCGTCGGTCAGGGCGCGGCCTTCGCTCGGCGTCGGGTCGAGGCTGAGCGTTGGGCCGGTGTGCGTGTGCGACGAGTTGATAAGGACCGACTTCGCGGGCGTTTTTGTTTTCGAGGCGATTCGCTCGCGGAGGGGGGTGGCGATTTCGGCCGGGAAGCCGATCACATCGGTCGTGATCAGGATGCCACGAGTGCCAGCCGCATCGTCAAGCACCATGGCCTTGGCAAACAAGTCATCATGCACGCGTTCGTACGGCTTATTCCGATTTGCATAGCCGGCCATGAACACCGGCTGCGGCGGCGTGATTTTCGCGCCCGCCAGGCCGACTTTCCATGCCGCCTCTTGGCCGAAGCAGCACGATAAGGCAGCTAACGAGCCCACGACGACCGCCAGGTTAATCATTCGCTTCATTGGACATCCCCCCGATCGAAAATTACCGCACTGATTCGTTGCTATGCTACCGCTTCACCGAGCCATAGTCATCATCTGCCACGTTTCAACTACGATGTAGTTCATGCCCACCGCTCTAATCACTGGCAGCGCGAAACGACGTCTTGGCTGGCACATTGCCGATGCGCTGGGCCGGCGGGGTTATTCCGTGGTTATTCACTACAACACGTCTGGCCAGGAGGCTAAAGAAGGGGCGAGAGAATTTGTCAGCCGTGGCATTCGGGCGGTCGCGTTGCCGGCGAATTTGGCGGACGAGGGGCAGGTGCGCGGTTTAATCGATCGCACGAGGGAAGAATTCGGTAGTTTGGATGCTCTGGTCAACTGCGCTGCGGCCTGGAAGAGCAAGCGGCTGGAAGAGGTGACCGCGGCCGATGTGC
>DASXLL010000364.1:0-45391 GCA_036496265.1 Pirellulaceae bacterium
CGTGCCGGAATAGATGGCGTCGATATTCCAGGCATCGACTTCGACGGGAACGCCGCCGAGGGCCGTCACCGTATCGACGAGGAGCATCGCGCCGGCGTCGTGAACGGCTTTGGAGATTTCCGGAATCGGCTGCCAGGCGCCCGTCGATGTTTCGGCCATGACGATGCCGACGACTTTGGGTTTTGCCGACGCCAACGCCGCCTTCAAATCGTCAGGCGTGAAGACTTCACCCCAGGGGCGCTCGACTTTCGTCACTTTCGCCCCGGCCCGCTCGGAGACATCGACCATGCGCGAACCGAACACGCCGTTGACGCAAACGATCATTGAATCGCCCGGTTCGATGAGGTTGACGACCGTTGCCTCCATCCCCGCGCTGCCAGTGCCGCTGACCGCGAACGTCATTTGATTCTTCGTGCGGAACAAACCGCGGAGCATTTCTTGCAGGCCGGTCATCACCTCGAGGTAATACGGATCGAGGTGGCCGACGGTGCCCTTGGCGAGCGCTTCGAGGACGCGCGGATGCGTGTCGCTGGGGCCGGGACCCATGAGAACACGAACGGGAGGCTGAAGTTCGGGAGCGGTGGGCATAGGGGCTCAGAGATCAGAGGTCAGAAATGAGGAGGTGGCATTTTAGCATTTGGAGGCGGGCCAGGTGGTGAACGTCGCGTTGGCGCGATACGTTGTGCGATCATTGCATCCAGGACAAGGAGCTGAAGATGAACGCGAAGATATTGATAACGATCGCATGCTGCGTGACCGGCGCCGCGGCAGCATTCGGGCAAGAGAAAGGCAAGGCGGAGCCAAAAGCGCCGGAGGGAGTGACCTGGGAAAAGGATGTGGTGTTTGGTAAAGGCGGCGAGACGGAGCTGCATTTGGATCTTGCGCGGCCGAAGGAGGCGGGGAAGCCGTTGCCGTGCATTGTCGTGATCCACGGCGGCGGGTGGCGGGGCGGGAATTTCAAAGTCCATGTGCCGCAGATCTTTGAATTTGCGAAAGCCGGGTATGTGTCGGCGACGGTGCAATACCGTTTGGTTCCGGCGGCAAGATGGCCGGCGCAAATCGAGGATGTGAAATGTGCTGTGCGATACCTGCGGGCCAATGCCGACAAATATGGCATCGATAAGCGGCGGTTGGGGGCGATTGGCTTCTCAGCCGGGGCGCACTTATCGATGTTGCTGGGAACCATGGACGAGAAGGACGGCTTAGAAGGGCAGGGGGGTAGCGAAGGCCAATCGAGCAAGGTTCAGGCGGTTGTTTCGTACTTCGGCCCGACCGATTTGGCGGCCAAAGACTTCCCCGTGCAAGTCAACGGCATGATTTATGATTTTTTAGGTGGCACTCCAGACGAAAAGAGCGGGAATTTCAAGGCGGCGTCGCCAGTGACGTACATCGACAAGGACGACGCGCCGATTTTGATGTTCATGGGCACCAAAGACCGCCTGGTACCGTACAACCAGGCTTTCGAGCTGGCCGACGTGATGACCAAAGCTGGCCTGGGAGGGCGAGTGGAGCTGATTCTCGGCGCCGATCACGGCTGGGGCGGCGCGGAGTTGGTTAGAACCAGTATCGCCGGCACGGCCTTTTTTAATGAACACCTGAAGAAATAGCGTCCGGAGCAATCTTCGCTTAGGAGGAGAAATTTAATCAAACAAGTGTTTTTAATTGGAATCATCGTTTGTTAGAATCGGATTTTGGTCCGGAGGACGGGAAGAGGCAAACTACCGTCGTTCGTTCATCCTGGTTGGGGCTTATGAAGGGGATGAGATATGGACCAGAAGCATCGGACTGCGCGATTCACGGGCTTCACGCTCGTGGAACTCTTAGTCGTCATCGCCATTATCGGCGTCCTCGTGGCGCTGTTGTTGCCGGCGGTGCAAAGCGCCCGCGAGGCGGCGCGGCGCATGGGCTGCACCAACAAGCTGAAGCAGCTTGCTATCGCCTCCCACAATATTCACGACGTAACCGGCAGATTTCCGGCTGGAAACGCGTACCGTCTCGGTACCGTCTCCCCTTGGAACAGCGGGTCCCAGTATTACTATTACGAAACCTGGGCGATTACGATTCTCCCGTACCTTGAGCAACCGGCCATTGCCCAATTTTGGGCTCCCACGACCCCCAATTCCTACAACGATCCGACTGGCAAACTGAACATTCTTCGCACGACAAAGCTCCAGATTTACAACTGCCCGTCAGACCCGAATGTGTTTGTCGCACAGAATCCCGGTTCCTCAGACAGCAAGAGCGGGCCGCAAACGCTGCAATCTGGAAGCTTGCTGTTTATGCAGTCGAGCTATCGCGGCTGCGCGGGCACGACTTTTGGCGGCACGTCGTTCAAAGACGACACCGGCAGCAACGCCAATTGGGACGACGGTACGCAGACTTACCTCCTCGTGGGCTGGAATCGAGGCATGCGCGGCGTTTTTCCGTCGGCCACCAAGTTCATGGGCGCCTCAGTTGATCCGACCCGAATTGCCGAGATCACCGACGGAACGGCCAACACCCTCCTGTTCGGCGAGTACGCAACCGCCAAAGGCTCATTGAATCGGCGTTCGCTGTGGGCCTTTGCATATACCTCCTACAACTTGTCCGATGTCACGATCAATCAGCCGCGAACGTTGATTGCGGATTTCAACCAATGCGTGGCCATCCCGTCGCCACATAACGACAACAACCAGTGCAAGCGAGGCTGGAGTAGTCTGCACGCCGGCGGCAGTATGAATTTTGCCTTCGCTGATGGCTCGGTGCATACCGTGAACAAAAATGTCGATATGACGCTCGTCATGCCCTCGCTCGGCTCGATTGGCAACGGCGAATCAATCCAGGGCGACTACTAAAACCTCGGCTGCGCCAGCAAACGACATAATGCTTCGAAACTTGCTGATCGGAGGCGCTCTCGCAGTCGTCGCGGCCGGCTGTGGCGGCTCAGGCAACGCCGCTGCTGTCTCCGGAATCGTGACATTAGACGGAAAGCCGGCGCCGGATGTGGCCGTTACGTTTAACCCCGTTTCGACGGACGGCAACAATGTTCCCGGACCTTCCGCATTCGGAGTGACAGGCGCCGATGGCCGTTATTCGCTGAAATTGATGGGCGAAGAAATCAAAGGCGCGACCGTCGGCAAGAATATCGTCCGCTTTTCGGCCTATGTGCCAACCGATCCCAACGTCGATGGCCCACCGAAGACCAAGCCCAAAACGAACGTTCCGTCGCGCTACTGGTCGGACTCTAGCATGCAGTTCGACGTGCCTCCCAAAGGGACGAAGACCGCGGATTTTGATCTTAAATCGCCGTAGCTATCTTCAGCCGGGACCAAACCTGATCCCGGAGCGCCCGCAAATAGATCGTCAACTAGCGATTCTCCGGGAGCAAGTTTGCTCCCGGCTGTTGGCAAGGGAGAATTTACGGCGCGAGCAACAGCCGGCTCGGCGCTTCCAGATAGTCGATCACGTCGTTGAGAAACCGCGAGGCAGTGGCGCCATCGACGAGGCGATGGTCGTAAGAAATCGAGAGCGGCATCATTAGGCGGATGGCGATCTCGTCGTCGATCACGACCGGCATCTTACGCGACCGACCGACCAGAAGGATCGCGACTTCGGGAGTGTTGATAATCGGCGTGCTGTAAGTGCCGCCGATGGCGCCCAGATTGCTGATCGTGAACGTCGAGCCTTGCAGATCCGCTATGGAAAAACTGCCATCGCGAACGTTTTCGGAAAGCTGCGCCAGCGCGCGAGCCACATCGGGAATGCTCAACCCGTCGGCGCCGCGCAACGAGGGCACGACGAGGCCGCGCTCGGTATCGACGGCGATGCCGATGTTGACGTATTCCTTGTAGACGATCTGGTCCTGCTCCAGATCGAGCGACGCGTTGATCGCCGGATGATGCTTGAGCGCGCTGGCGACCGCTTTGATCACGAACGGCAGGCTCGTGAGCTTGTTGCCCTTCTTTGCGTAGTCGTCTTTGCTCGACACGCGGAGGCGTTCCAGTTCCGTCACATCGGCGTCGTCAAAATTCGTCACCCGCGGGCAGGTCGTCCAAGATTCGTGCATCTTGGCGGCGATGATCTTGCGGATTTTGGAGAGCTTCTCCGGACGGATCGGTCCCCAGGTGTCGCGGGCAGTGGCAGTGCTCGGCTTACTGCTCGCTGCCGTTTGGCTCGCCTGACGGACGACGGCAAGCACATCCTCGCGCGTGACTCGGCCGCTAGGACCGGACCCGGTAACGCGAGCCAGATCGACGCCAACTTCGCGGGCGAAACGGCGAACGGCCGGCCCCGCGGCAACATGACCACCATCGTGCGTTGACTCGGGGAGCGAAGGCTCCTCCTCCTTGGCAAGAGCCGGGGCCGCTTTGGGTTTCGCTTCGGCGGACGGCTTGGGCTGCTTGGGATGCGGCGGAGCCGGCGCGGCTTCATGCTTCGGCGGCGCTTCCCCAGCGGGCACGGCCGCGGGCTTGGATGGCGCTGCTGCGGCCTTGGGGGGCTTCGCCTCGGCGGCCTTCTGCGGCTGCTGGGCGGGACGCTGTTCTTTCGGCTCCTGGCCCTTTTCCGCAGCCTGCTTGGGCGTATCGGCTTGGGGAGCTACCTGTTTTTGAGCGGCCGGCTTGCTCTGGGCCTCCGCGGATTCCAAGGTCATGAGGAGCGTTCCCGAGGGGATGCTCTGGCCTGGATGAACATGGATTTTGGAGACCTTGCCGCCGGCGGAACTGGGCACCTGCATAGTGGCTTTGCCCGTTTCCAGCTCGATAATGCCCTGATCCTTGGCGACGGTATCGCCCTCTTTCACGAGCAACTCAAGGACATCGCCAGTGTCGATGCCTTCGCCGAGGTTGGGGAGTTTAACTTCGATTGCCATGGAAATTTGGGATTTCAGATTTGGGATTTCAGATTTGGGATTTCGGGGTCACAAATCCCCAATCATAAATCCCAAATCCCAAACGATTACGCAAAATACGGATCGATCTTTTCCGGATTCACGCCCAGGTCTTCAATCGCCTTCGTCACAAAGCCGGCGTCGAACTGACCAAGCTTGTGCAGGCGATAGAGCGTCGCGAGCGCGATAGATTCGGCATCGACTTCGAAGTGGCGGCGGAGCGATTCACGCGTTTCGCTGCGACCGAGACCGTCGGTGCCCAGGGCAAAATAATCGCCCGGCACCCAGCGACCGATTTGTTCCGGCAACGCTCGCACATAGTCCGACGCGGCAACGAACACACCTTTTTCGCCGGCCAGCGATTGCTCGACATAGCTTTTTCGCGGCGGCTGATCCGGGTGCAGCATGTTCCAGTGCTCGCAGGCATGCGCGTCGCGGCGCAGCTCGGTATAGCTGGTGACGCTCCACACGTTCGACGCGATTTGATAACGCTCGGCAAGCAGTTCTTGCGCGGCCAGCACATGCCGGAGGATTGCCCCGCTGCCAAACAAGTTGACTTTGATCTTCGCGCCGGCAATTTCTGTCGATTTCAATTTGTAGATGCCGCGGACGACGCCTTCTTCGATGCCAGCGGGCATCGCAGTGTGCACATAGTTCTCGTTACCGGACATCAGGTAATAAATGGCCGTATCGCCGTCTTCGTACAGCCGCTTGAGGCCCGCGAGAACGATGATCGCCATCTCGTAGGCGTATGCCGGGTCGTATGCTCGCACATTAGGGAACGCAATCGCATTCAGTAAGCTATGACCGTCTTGATGCTGCAATCCCTCGCCATTGAGCGTCGTGCGCCCGGCCGTTCCACCGATCAAAAAGCCCTTAGCCCGCATGTCCTGAGCCGCCCA
Organism: Pirellulaceae bacterium; assembly: GCA_036496265.1. Classification (GTDB taxonomy): domain Bacteria; phylum Planctomycetota; class Planctomycetia; order Pirellulales; family Pirellulaceae; genus CAYLLN01. The sequence goes on from DASXLL010000364.1 coordinate 5,770, forward strand.
GATCAGATCGCCGATCCGCTGGAAGCCGAACATCGAATAATAGATGAAGAACGGAATCATATTGATTCCGTGTGAGCTATAAGCCGTGCCGGCCGCGTTGAAGCTCGACATGGAGCCGGCTTCGGTGATGCCTTCTTCGAGAATCTGGCCGTTGATCGATTCCTTGTACTTGGCGATTTGCTCGGAATCGACCGGCTCGTAGAGCTGGCCGACGTGCGAATAGATGCCGATCTCGGCGAACATGCCTTCCATGCCAAACGTCCGCGATTCGTCGGGCACGATCGGCACGACGTATTTGCCGATTTTTTTGTCGCGACAAAGTTTTCTCAGCAGCCGCACGAACGCCATCGTCGTGGACATTTCTTTGCCCTGGCTGCCGCCGAGAAACTCTTTATAGTCGTCGATTCGCGGCACTTCCGTCCGCGGGTGCTTCGTTGGCCGCGATGGCACGCTGCCGCCAAGAGCTTCCCGCCGCTCGCGCAGGTATTTCATCTCCGCACTGTTTTCCGGCGGCTTATAGAACGGCGCGCTGGCCACTTCTTCGTCGGAAATCGGAATGCCGAACCGCGTGCGGAACTCGTATAGCTCCTCTTCGTTCAGCTTTTTGTTGTTGTGCGCGATGTTCCGGCCTTCGCCCGCTTCGCCCAGGCCGTAACCCTTGACGGTCTTGGCCAGAATGACTGTCGGCTGGCCTTTGTGTTCGACGGCAGCTTGAAACGCCGCGAAAACTTTTTCCGGATCGTGGCCACCACGCCGGAGCTTCTCGAGTCGTTCGTCAGATAAATTCTCGATGAGTTGCAGCAGTTCCGGATACTTGCCGAAAAAGTGCTCGCGAATGTACTTCCCGTCGCTCACTTTGTATTTTTGATATTGGCCATCGACGACTTCACCCATCCGCTTCACGAGGAGGCCGGTCTCATCCTTATCGAGCAGCGGATCCCAATCGTCGCCCCAGATCACCTTGATCACATTCCAACCGGCGCCGATGAACAGTCCCTCCAGCTCCTGAATGATCTTGCCGTTGCCGCGGACCGGCCCGTCCAGCCGCTGCAGGTTGCAGTTGACGACGAAGATCAGGTTGTCGAGCTGTTCGCGGCCGGCCAGCGTGATGGCGCCGAGGGTTTCCGGTTCATCACATTCACCATCGCCCAGAAATGCCCACACATGGCGGCCGCTCGTGTCCTTGATGCCACGGTCTTTGATGTATTCATCAAATCGGGCCTGATAAATGGCCATGATCGGCCCGAGGCCCATCGAGACCGTCGGAAATTCCCAAAAGTCGGGCATTAGCCACGGATGCGGATAGCTCGACAATCCGCGGACCGGCTCCAACTCGCGGCGAAAGTGTTCGAGATTTTCTTCGCTCAGCCGGCCTTCGAGAAACGCCCGCGAATACATGCCCGGCGATGCGTGTCCTTGGAAATAAATCAGGTCGCCGCTGTAGCCATCTTCGCCGCGGCCGCGGAAGAAGTGATTGAAACCGACTTCATACAGCGTCGCGGACGACGCGAACGTCGAAATGTGCCCACCGAGACTATCAAAGTGCTTATTCGCCTTGTGCACCATCGCCATCGCGTTCCAGCGAATGATGCTCTTAATCCGCCGCTCCAATTCGCGATTCCCCGGATATCGCGGCTGCTGACTGTGATGGATCGTGTTGATATACGGCGTGTTCAGCGCGTACGGTAACTCCACGCCCGCCTGTCGAGCTTTACGGTCGAGAACGGCCAAAAGCTGCTTGACCCGCTCCGGCCCTTTTGTGCTCAACACATATTCCAGCGAATCGAGCCATTCCTTGGTCTCGACCGGATCGATATCCTGCGGCGGCACTGGCGTGATATGCGGCCCATCGCCATTGGCGACTATTGCTTCATCAGTGGCGACCGCCGTGCCATCGGCACCAAGATTTTGATCATCGGCGTTATGGTTTTGTTCGTCCATCGAATCCCTGTGGGAAACGCGCGGCAAACGTGATACCGAGCACTGGTTTAGCGAAAGATGTATTCCCGCTAATCGGGAAAACTAAGGCGGGATGTGAAATTATACGCCGCTACCGCCATTTCGTCGCGGGTACGTGGGGTAGGCTTCCAGCCTGCCCTGCCAGGGGTCGGGAGTCGATTGCGAATCACGCCCTCTAACTATGTTGATTCAACCGCAATCGACTCCCGACCCCTTCATGGTCGACAACCATTACGCTGTCCCCGCTTTGTGCCTCGGCTTTCGCCGTATTTTTGGCAACTGCTATACCGCTTCCGCCCTCCGCTTCGGCTTATATATCTCCGTCGCTGTCCCCAAGTACGCATCGCCGGCATTCATGATCGTTTCGCTCAGCGTCGGATGCGGATGAATCGTCTCCGCAATGTCGGTCACTTCGCAGCCCATCTCAATCGCCAACGCGGCTTCCGCGATCAACTCACCCGCGCCCGCGCCGACGATACCCACACCGAGGACGCGGTCGTTGTCTGGATCGACAAGGATTTTGGTTAAGCCTTCGGTGCGACCGAGGGCAATCGCGCGGCCGCTGGCCGCCCACGGATACAGGGCCACTTCGTGTTTCCGCCCATCGCGCTTGGCTTGCTCTTCGGTCAGGCCGCACCAGGCAATCTCAGGATCGGTGAACACGACAGCGGGAATCGCTTGGGGTTCAAACGCTGCGGGCTTGCCGGCAATTACTTCCGCGGCAACGCGGCCTTCGTGCGTCGCTTTGTGAGCCAACATTGGCTCGCCGGCCACGTCGCCGATCGCCAGAATGTGCGGGTCGGACGTACGCTGATGATGATCCACCTGAACGAAGCCCTTAGCATCGATTTCGACCTGCGTATTCTCCAATCCAAAGCCTCGGCTGTTCGGCCGCCGCCCGACGGAAACCAAAACGCGATCGAATTGTTCCGCGCCGAATTTTCCCGGCCCTTCGAATGCGACTTCCACTTTGCCATCGCGCTGGCCGATCGAACCGACTTTCGTATTGAGAAAAATTCGGTCGCCGAACAGCGTCGTCAGTCGTTTATGCAGCGGCTTGACGAGATCACGATCCGCGCCCGGCAATAAACCATCGAGCAACTCGACGACGCTGACTTTCGTGCCCAGCTGGGCATAAACGGTGCCCATTTCCAGGCCAATATACCCACCGCCGATCACCAGCAACGTCTTGGGCAGATCAGCCAGCGCCAGCGCCCCGGTCGAATCCATCACGCGATCACTGCCAATGTTGAACGCCGGCGGCATTGCCGGCGCCGAGCCCGTTGCCAGAATGCAATGGTCAAAAGTCAGTGTTTTTTCAGGTGGAATTGAGGCGTCGTCCCCCTCCAGCCGCAATGTCGTGCTGTTCTCGAACACTCCGCGAGCGTTGATGACCTTCACATTGCGGCGCTTGGCCAGTTGTTTCAACCCGCTCGAAAGCGTACTGATCACTTTTTCTTTCCGTGCGCGGATTTTGTCGATATCCAGCTTCGGTTGTGGAAATTCAACGCCCCAGTCGTGCCGCAATTCATCGACTTCCGCGATCACGCGGGCCACATGCAACAGCGCCTTCGACGGAATGCACCCGCGCAAAAGACAGGTGCCGCCCAAACGTGCATCCGCTTCAACAATCGTGACTTCCAGCCCCTCGTCCGCCGCTAAAAACGCCGCCGCATAACCGCCAGGACCGCCGCCGAGAACAACTAATGGACAATGCATGGCTATTTGAATTTGCCAACTACAGCGGTGCCAATCAGAATTGCCATGCCCACAACACCAAGAATGGTCCCTACAATCTTCGGGACCATTTGATTTGTTTCAGGCGAAAGTAACTGCCCGATTATCCGCTTCAAGCGAAATGGGTTCCACTTATAAGGCAACAACCAAGCGGCAATACCACCAGCGACGCATAGCGAACCAATACCGAGCTGTCCGGCAATTTGCTCGTCCATTACGGACGGCACACGGAGTGTGCCCACTACGTTATCGCGCTAGAAACTCGACGACGATATTCACATCGACCGGCAAGCTAAAATCGCTGGGTCCAGGTAAGCCGACGACTGTCGCCCGCAGCGTTTCCGGATCGAACGTGACCCAGTCGGGCGTTTGCTGGCTGTTGCCGTCGCCAACAACACCCTTGTAGAGATTGTAGATGTCTTCTTTCGGGCGGATCGTGATCACATCGCCGGGCCGAAGCTGGTAGCTGGGGCTCGTGACCTTGATGCCGTTGACATAGAAGTGGCCGTGAACGATGCCTTGACGCGCCTGCGGGCGAGTCTTGGTGAAGCCAGCCCGGCGGACGACGTTGTCCAGCCGGCGCTCGCACAGCGTGAGCATCTGTTCGCCCGTGTTGCCCTTTTTCGAGGACACCATGTGGTAGTACTTGCGGAGCTGCTTTTCCAGCAGGCCGTAATAGTGCTTGATTTTCTGCTTTTCCTGGGAGGCGAGGCCCCAGTTCGAGAGCTTGCGGCCCTTCACGTGCATGCCCGGCGGATTGTCGCGGCGCTCCATGGCCTTCACGGCGCCGGCCGTTTCATAGATGAGCGTGCCCAAGCGGCGGTTGATGCGGGCCTTGGGACCGTTATAGCGAGCCATACAAAAATCAACTCCGAAAGTTACAACTTCAGCGATCGCAATGGTTTACAGCGGCCACCGGTGCTTACCGGTCCGCGGGAAGCCCTTTATAATTGCGAAAGCCCGCCACTCTTGCAAGTGGTGCCTCGGTCCTAAAAGTGGTTCGACCAACGACTTACAAAAATTTCCCAAAATCTCGCCCGGTTTTTTGCCCAAATCGCGATGTACCCAAAGTAGGCCCCTTGCTCCGCAACGGCCTGCGCACCGACAACGTCTCAATCGCCAACACTGCCAAGCAACACGCGCTCAACTTGAGCGCACCGTCTCTCCAAGCCAAACTCTGAACTTCGCGGCCCTCAACGCCTTACAACTCGCGCGATGGTCCTTCGTAATGAAAAAACTTCAAACTTTAGCGATCATACCAACACTTCGCTGATCGCCTTGATTTGGCTTCCTTGACAACTCGCATCAACCAGACTACCTAGAACGATCTTTGAAATTGTGTTTTCTCTCGGCGAAAATGCCGAGTTTTTGCCGAATTAGGGTTGTGTAATGAAGAGCACTGGCGGCGGTCATAGCGAAGACGATGAAGACGCCGAAGAAGGCTTTGAGCCCCGGCCGCCGCTGCCAACTCCGCCCGCCAAGGGTGCCCCCGGCGGCGAGCTTGACGATTTCGATGAGGAAGATTTCGACGACGAGTTCGACGACGACTTCGAGGAAGAGCTCGAAGACGAATACGAGCTCTCCGAATTCACCGACGTAACCGACGACGACCTCGCCGAGGACGAAGAAGCCGACGTCACCGCCATGGGCGACTTCGTCGATGAAGACGCCGAGCCCGAAGAAGAACCCGCCCTTGAAGGCGAAGAAGGCGCCGAGGAAGAGGAAGAAGGCGGCAAAAAGAAAAAGGGCGACAAAGGGAAGAAAGCAAAGAAGAAAAAGGGCGACGACGATCTGGACGACTGAACGCTGATCAAGTCCAAGGTCCCAAGTCCAATGTCCAAAGTCGAATTCAAATGGATAATAACTTTGGACCTGGGACCTTGGACTTTGGACTTGAGCAACGATGTTTCAGCCGGTAAGTGCGAGTGCGAACCTCCCCCGCCAGGAAGAAGAGATTCTGCAGTTCTGGAAAGAGCGGGGCATTTTTGACCAGTCGATCGAGCAGCGGCGACAAAAAAACGTCGGCCGCTTCGTCTTCTACGAAGGCCCGCCGACCGCCAACGGCATGCCCCACCCCGGCCACTGCCTGACGCGAGCCATCAAAGACCTCTTCCCGCGCTACAAAACCATGCGCGGCTACCTCTGCGAGCGCAAAGCCGGCTGGGACACCCACGGCCTCCCCGTCGAAGTCGAAGTCTGCAAAGAACTCGGCATCCACTCCAAGGAAGAGATCGAAAATTTCGGCATCGAGCCCTTCATCCACCGCTGCCAGGAATCCGTCTGGCGCTACATGAAAGAATGGGAGCGCCTCACCGAGCGCCTCGGCTTCTGGATTCACCTCGAAGACGCCTACGTCACCTACCACCAGTCCTACGTCGAAAGCGTCTGGTGGTCGCTCAAAAACCTCTTCGACCGCAATCTCCTCTACCAAGGCCACAAAATCGTCTGGTGGTGGGCCCAAGGCGGCACTGCCCTCAGTAGCGGCGAAGTCGGCCAAGGCTACCGCGAAGTCGCTGACCCGAGCGTCTATGTCCTGTTCCCAATTGTCCTCGATGATCGAGCTAAACAGCTTGGAATCAACGAACCAACATCACTTCTCATCTGGACAACGACTCCTTGGACACTGCCCAGTAATCAATTCGCTGCGGTTCGTGTTGATATTGAATATGCTCTGACGGTTGAACCCGAATCGGGAGAGCGGATTTTAATGGCCGCGGCGTTGGTAGAGGCGTTGTCAGCCAAGTCCAAAACTAACCTTGAAACAATCAAAACTTTTCGAGGTGAGGAATTGGTGGGTTTGCGTTATTTGCCACCATTTGACTATTTCCATCGGACCGACGACCACGAAGAAGTCCTTGAAGAGTACACGGATTCGGGTTTGGACACGCTGTTGGAATCCGAAAGTGGAAGCAATGGGAGAGAGCCAGAATTTAGAGTCGTACGGCAGCATCCATCCTGGCGAATTGTGGCGGCCGACTTTGTGACGATTGAGACCGGCACTGGAATCGTGCATATAGCACCTGCGTTTGGTGAAGAAGACTACAAGCTACTAGAGAAGGAACAACTTTTTCGATGGCCGGAGGACGAAGGTCCCAAGCTGCTTTGTCCCGTCGGACCTGACGGGGTATTTGAAGACATCGTTCATGGTTTCGCTGGGAAATGGGTCAAGGATTGCGACAAAGAAATCATCCGGCACCTGAAGGATCCCAATGCGAACTGGCAAAAGCGAAATTTGCTTTTTCATCAAGAACAATACATTCATGACTATCCGTTCTGCTGGCGCGCTGAACAGGACCCGCTGATTCAATACCCGCGCGAAAGCTGGTTCATTAAAACGACAGCATTCAAGGATGAAATGCTCGCCAACAACGAGCAAATCAACTGGCTGCCAGAGCACATCAAGCACGGACGCTTCGGCAACTTCCTTGAAAGCAATGTCGATTGGGCACTTAGTCGTGAGCGTTATTGGGGCACACCGCTGCCAATTTGGGTTTGTGAGCAGACGGGAAAAATGGAAGCGGTTGCGAGTTATGAGGAACTGCTGAAAAAGCCGGGCGTGACGGGACAGGAAGTTTGGGATGCAGCCAAGAAGGCGAAGCCTTCGCTGCCCGATGACCTCTGTGTTCACAAGCCCTACATCGACGCCGTCACTTACGATTCACCGTTCGCCAAAGGCGCGTGTATGAACCGCGTCACCGAAGTCATCGACTGCTGGTACGACAGCGGTGCAATGCCCTTCGCCCAATGGGGCTATCCACATTCGGGCCAAGAGAAGTTCAAGGAACAATTCCCTGCCGACTTCATTAGCGAAGCCCTTGATCAAACCCGCGGCTGGTTTTACAGCCAACTCGCCATCTCCACGATGCTTTTCGGCCCCGGAGTTCAAAGTTCAAAGTTCAAAGTTCAAAGCCAAGAAAACGAATTAACTTTGAACCTTGAACCCGGAACTTTGAACTGTGCCTACCCCCACCCCTTCCGCACCTGCATCGTCCTCGGCCTGATGCTTGGCGAAGACGGGCAGAAGATGAGCAAGAGCAAGCGGAATTACCGCGAGCCCTCCGAAATCTTCGACAAGCACGGTGCCGACGCGCTGCGATGGTTCTTCTTCGCTCAACAACCTCCCTGGACGACAATTCGTTACGCCGAGCGGGCCATCAAAGACACGATCCCCGAATTTATCCTCCGGCTGTGGAACTGTTTTTCGTTCTTCGTCAATTACGCCAATTCGAACGATCGCTTCGAGCCGGAAAAGTTGTTTAACGGCGACCCGCAGGGGAGCATGTTAGCGCAACGCAACGCTGTCGCCTCTGGCTCCCCGTTAAACGAGCCCATGCAGCTAACAGCCGCTGATTTGGCGAAGGGAAAGGGCTTTCGTCCGGCAAACGAACGCGGCGAGCTCGATCGCTGGATTCTCAGCGAACTAAACCGCACCGCCGCCGCCGTCGTCGAGCGAATGGACACCTACGACAACTACGAAGCGGCCAAAAAACTCCACGCCTTCGTCGATGGCCTCTCCAACTGGTACGTCCGCCGCAGCCGCGACCGGTTTTGGGCCGCTATGGATTCCGCTCATCAGCAGGACAAGCTCGATGCTTATTGGACGCTTTACGAGGCACTCCTCACGACGGCCAAGCTGATCGCGCCATTCACGCCTTTCCTGGCCGAAGCTCTGTGGCAGAACCTAACCGGTGTCTTCGGAGATCGCGCCGTTCGCTCCGTTCACCTGTGCGAATATCCAACCGGCGATCGAAGTGCCGTCGATGAAAAGCTCTCCGAGCAAATGAAGCTACTACGTGAAATCGCCTCGCTCGGATTATCAGCGCGAATGGCGAACAAGCTGAAAGTGCGACAGCCGCTGTCGAAGGTCGAAGTAATCTTGTCCGATGCGACCCATCAAAAGTGGCTTGAAGAGCATGACGAGCTGCTCCGTGATGAGTTGAATGTGAAGAAGATCGACTACACGAAAGATGCCGAAAAATACATCACGTATCAGGTTCAGCCCAACTTCAAACGACTGGGGCCGCGCATCGGTAAGCTCCTTCCCGGCTGCAAAACCGTGCTCGGCAAAGCCGATGGCGGCAAACTGCTCGCTGAATTGACCGCCAGCGGCAAAGTGACTCTCGACATCGATGGAGAAACGATCGAACTCGATAACGAAGACATTCAAGTTCGCCTGCAAGCCAAGCCCGGCTGGGCAGCCGCCCAAGGCACCGATGTGGTGGTAGTCTTGGCAACCGAGTTGACACCCGATCTTGTAGCTGAAGGCCTATCCCGCGATTTCGTCCGACTGGTGCAAGACCGCAGAAAGGACCTAGGTCTTGAGTTTACGGATCGGATCGACATCGGCGTTGTCGGCGCATCGGAAGTCTTTAATAAAGCGGTCGTGCAGTTTGCCGACTACATTTGCGGAGAGACGCTCGCCAAGACTTTCTCCTCCGACTCGATTTCGGGCGTCGAACCAGTGGAAGTCGAAGTTGGCGACGAGAAAATCTCGTTGTTCGTTAAGAAGCAATAAGAAGCAATAAGAAGTCATGCCAGCCCCGCTTCCAATTGCAGTGTTGATTTCGGGCGGCGGCACCACGCTGCGGAATTTGATCGGCCGCATCCATGACGGAACATTGCCCGTCGAAATCCGGCTAGTGATTTCGAGTAGTCCAACAGCGAAAGGACTAGAGTTCTCCAAGGCAGCGAGAATTCGATCGCTCGTCATCGAAAAGAAGAAGGGACTAAGCGACACGGCGTTCAGCGAGGCCGTGTTTGGGCCGTGTCGAGAGGCCGCGGTGAAGTATGTTGTGATGGGTGGCTATCTCAAACACGTTTTGATTCCGGCGGATTTTGAGAAGCGCGTGCTCAACATTCATCCGGCGCTATTGCCGGGATTTGGCGGCAAAGGAATGTATGGCCTGCGCGTGCATGAGGCGGTGATCACCGCCGGAGACGAGGTCTCGGGTTGTACCGTGCATTTTGTGGACAATGTGTACGACCACGGGCCTGTGATCCTGCAAAGGAAAGTGGAAGTGAAGCCAGGCGACACCCCAGAAACTCTCCAAGCGCGGGTGTTTGAAGCCGAGTGCGAAACCTATCCCGAAGCTCTTCGCCAGCTAGCCGCCAAAGCGAATTAAGTCGTTGCGGCAGCAGGTCTTGCATTCATTTTCCAGCCCGTTGCCGATTGCATTTGCGCATTCTATGACAGGTTTCTATCATCTAGTGCTTGCAATATGCCCTATACTTGTCATAATCAGGGCAACTTGCGTGGAGTTTGCAAGCATTGATTCGGCCAAGCTCGCTGACTGACGACCGCCGCAGCCGGATTTTGGAAGTTATCCGTCAGCGCGGCTTTGCGTCGCTTCCCACATTGGCGGAAGCCTTGGAAGTGTCGGAATCGACGGTTCGGCGTGACCTAGATTTTTTGGAGGAATCGGGCGTTGCCCAGCGGACGCATGGCGGGGTGTTCTACACCGGGCCGTCGCCGAAGTTGGCCCATTTCGATCAGCGGCAGTCGCTGAATTGGGATAAGAAGCGGCAGATCGCGGTCGCCGCGAGCGGGCTGATCGACGACAACGACACGATTTTGCTGGATGGCGGCAGCACGACCTATGAGCTGGCTCAGCTGTTAGTCGGGCGGCCGCTGCAAGTGGTGACGAATTCGCTGCCGGTCGCGAATTTGTTCACGTCGAGTGAGAACGCGGATTTGGTTTTGATCGGGGGTTACGTGCATACGAAAACGGGCGTGTCGCTCGGCCCGTATGCGAATCAGATGCTCGCCGGACTCAACGTGCGGCGGACGGTGATCAGCGTGGCGGGGATCAACGAGCGTGGTTGCTACAACAGCAACCTCCTGTTGGTTGAGACCGAGAAAGCGATGATGACGAGCGCCGAAGAGGTGATCGTCGTCGCAGATAGCACAAAATTTGGGCACACGAGTTTATCGAAGCTCTGCGAGCTGAAGGACATCGATGTGCTGGTGACGGATCGGGAAATCGCCGAGGAGTGGCGGGAACATTTGAAGGCGGCGGATGTGAAGCTGGTTGTAGGTGAACAGGCAAATCCATGAGTGCGGCAGCACAACTCGATCGATCGATTGTCGAGACGATTGTCCGGCAGATCGTGCTGGCAAATGCCGGCGGCGCGAAACCGTCGAGTGCGTCGCCCGCATCTGAACCGTCAAAGCCGAATCTGGTTGTGAGCATATCGGCGAGGCACTGCCATCTGACTGACGAGCACGTCGAAATCCTATTTGGGCCCGGCGCGAAGCTGACTCCGGAGAAGCCGCTGTATCAAGACGGTTTTTACGCGGCAGAGCAAACGGTAATGGTCGTTGGCCCGCGGCGGCGGATGCTCCCAACAGTGCGCGTGCTCGGTCCGACGCGGTCCGCCAGCCAGGTGGAACTGGCCTATACCGACGCGATTTCGCTGGGCATCGAAGCACCCGTGCGACACAGCGGAAACATCAAGGGCACTCCCGGCTGCGTGCTGGTGGGGCCAAAAGGCGTGGTCGAGCTGCAAGAAGGCGTGATTCGCGCAGCGCGACACGTTCACATGAACACGAAGGACACGGAGTTTTATGGTGTGAAGAATGGCGACTTCATGAAGCTGCGCGTCGAATCGCCACAAAACACGGTTGTCTTTGAGGATCTGCTTGTGCGGGCAGACGGCACGAGCAAGCTCGAAGTTCACATCGATACCGACGAAGGAAATGCCTGTTACCTCGACGGAGCGACCAAGGTTGAATTGCAGAAGCAAGGCGGCGACTGCAAGTGCAAACACTAGTCGTCCTTTGTCCTTTGTCATTTGTCACTTGTCACTTGTCATTTGATTGCGAGTGACAAATGACCAATGACAAGTGACAAAAACACACATCGATTTCCTATTACGTGGAGATTTTTATGGCCAAAGTTAGCGAAGCACTGGGAATGATTGAGACGAAGGGCTTTATTGCCCTACTGGAGGCGACGGACGCGATGCTCAAAGCCGCGAATGTCCAGCTTATCGGCTGGGACAAGGTTGGCAGCGGGCTCGTGTCGGCGTTCGTCACGGGCGATGTCGCCGCGGTGAAGAGCGCGACGGACGCGGGCGCCGCGGCCGCCGGTCGCATCGGCGAAGTCGTCAGCGTGCAGGTAATTCCGCGTCCGCATGAGGACCTGGGAATCGTGCTGCCAGCGAATTTGAAAAAGGCGAAGTAAACCTGTGGGGCGGGCCTCTGGCCGGCCCTGACTACTCTGGAAAATACAAACGACTTTTCAAAGGTGTTGCAACATGTCAGCGATTGGATTGATTGAAACGAAAGGCCTCGTTGGCCTTGTCGAGGCGACGGATGCGATGGCGAAAGCCGCGAATGTGCAAATCGTCAAGCGCGTCGGCATCGGCGGCGCGCTGGTGACAACGATTGTGCAAGGCGACGTGGGAAGCGTGCGTGCGGCTGTTGAAGCCGGCGCGCAGGCCGCTCAGCAAGTTGGCGAGCTCGTCGGCAGCCACGTGATTGCCCGGCCGGCCGAAGGGTTGCTGGACGCGTTTATTGGTTAATTAAGCGCTGTACGGAACGCCCTCCGTGGCGTTCCGTGTGTTGGTACGACCCCAACTCGGCTTGTTACGGACCGGCACAGAGGCCGTTCCCTACAGGAATCGACGCCACGATGAAAATCCTCGTCGCCAATTTGGGCTCGACTAGCTTCAAGTATCGGCTGTTCGATATGGCCGACGAGAAGTGCGTTGCGCGCGGCGGCGTCGAACGCATCGGATCGCCCGAGAGTCCGTGTTTCGTCGAGATTGGCGGCAAACGAACCGAGTTGAACGCGAAAGTGCCCGATCACGCAGTTGCCGTGAAGGAGTGCCTGACTCAGCTTACTGATCCAGCGAGCGGCTGCTTGAAAAGCGCCAGTGAAGTCGCAGCGATCGGATTCAAAGCCGTGCATGGCGGCAGAGTCAGCGGTGTCCAGCGAGTAACCGATAACGTGCTGGCGGCGATGGAAGAGATGAATCTCGTCGCACCGGCGCACAATCCGCCGTACATCAAGGCGATGCGGTTGCTCGCTGAGAAGCTGCCGGAAATTCCGTTGGTCGCAGCGTTTGAGACAGATTTTCACAGCACCATCGACGACCGGCTGCGATACTATCCGGCCCCGTACGAATGGGCGGAGAAGCTGCACATCAAGCGATGGGGATTTCACGGCGCGAGTCATCGCTATATCGCGCAGCGGACGAGTCAACTGCTCGGCCGATATGACTTGCGAATCATTTCGTGCCACCTCGGGGGCAGCAACAGTCTGTGCGCGATTCGCGGCCAACAGAGCGTGGCGACTTCAATGGGCATGAGCCCGCAGACGGGACTGCCGCACAATAATCGCGTGGGCGATTTCGATCCATTCGCGATTCCACTCATCATGCAGGCCGAGGGGCTCTCGCTGCATCAGGTGCTCGACACGCTCGCCGAGAAATCGGGCCTGCTCGGCCTGTCGGGAATCAGCGGTGACATTCGCGATTTGGAAGAAGCGACGGCGCAAGGCAAGGCGCGGGCGAAATTGGCGCTAGATGTCTTCGTGGCGGAAATTCGCAGGCATCTGGGCGGGATGCTCGTTGAACTAGGCGGCGTGAACGTCATCGTTTTCACCGGCGGGATTGGCGAAAACGGTGTCAACATTCGAGCTGGAGTATGTGCCGGATTGGAAGAACTCGGAATCGCGCTCGATCCGGCGCTAAACGCAAAGGCCAAGGGCGAATTTCGCGTCAGCCGCGACGGCAGCAAGGTTCAAGTCTGGACGATTCCGACGAATGAAGAGCTGGTCGTTGCGAGGCAAACGAAACACGTACTGGAAATGTAAGGACGGTGCGTTTTACGCATCCTACGAAGATGTTTGTCGCCAAAGTTACCGGCTCGCTCGTTTCGACTCAAAAGGTCGAGGCGATGAAGGGCTACAAGCTGCTGATCGTCGAACCGTATCGAGTTGATCCGGAGAAGCGGAAGAGTCTAGTGACGACCGGAAGGACGTTCGTTGCCGTCGATATGCTCGGCGCCGGCGTTGGCGATCTCGTCTTGCTGACGCAAGGCTCCAGCGCCCGGATGACGCCCGAAACGCAGAAGATGCCGATCGATGCGGTCATTATCGGCATCGTCGATCAGGTGCATGTCGATCAACAGAGCGTGTACGCACGAGAGAAATAATAGTCATGCAAATCAACGAATCACTGATACGCAGCGTGGTCGCCCAAGTACTGGCGGAAGTTCAGCGCGGCGGCGTAAATGGCGCACCGGTAGCCGGCAAGTCGTTCGCGGGCCGCAATGGTGTGTTCACATGCCCGGATGAGGCCGTAAAGGCCGCGCGGGATGCGTTCGAGCAACTTTCGGAGCGGTCGATCGAGGACCGCAAGCGAGTCATCGATCACATTCGCCGCATTTCGATCGAGCAGTGCGTCGAGCTCGGCACGATGGAGATGCAGGAGACGAAGATCGGCCGGCTGGAGCACAAGATCGAGAAGCTCAAGACACTCGGTGAAAAGACACCGGGCGTGGAGTTCATGCGGAGCGAGGTTTTTAGTGGCGACCACGGCCTGGCGGTCATTGAGCACGCGCCGTTTGGCGTGATTGGTGCCATTACGCCCGTGACGCATTCGCTGCCAACGATTACGGGCAATGCGGTAAGCATGCTGGCTGCAGGGAACACAGTCGTTGTGAACCCACATCCCAGTGGGAAGAAAGTCGCGGCTGAAGGCGTGCGGCGATTTAATCGCGCCATCTATCAAGACCTCGGCATCGACAACCTGATCTGCGTGATTGCCGAGCCGACGTTGGAATCGGCGAATGCCCTGTTCGGACACCGTAATATCAACATGATTTGCGTGACGGGCGGCCCGGCAGTCGCCCGCGCGGCACTCAAATCGGGCAAGCGAGCCGTGGTCGCCGGGCCGGGCAATCCGCCGGTTGTCATCGATGAGACGGCTGATCTCGACAACGCCGCCCGCTGCATCATTCAGGGTGGTTCATACGACAATAATCTGCTCTGCATCGCCGAAAAAGAAGTCTTCGTCGTTGCCAGCGTCTTCGACCGGATGATGGAGGCGATGGAACGGGCCGGAGCGGTGCGGCTGAACGCTCGCGAGATCGAAACACTCACGAAAAACGCAATTACGCAAGTTGGCGAAGGCGATCATAAGCACGACGCGCCATCGAAGGACTTTTTGGGGCAGGACGCGGCGGTGCTGGCAAAGGGAGCGGGGAAAAACATTTCGGACAAGGTTGAGTTGATCTTTGGCGAGACCGATTTGGACAACCCGTTCGTCCCCGTCGAGCAAATGATGCCGTTCGTGCCGTTTGTTCGCTGCCGCAACTTCGAAGAAGCGGTCGATCGAGCCAAGGAGGCTGAACACGGTTTTCGGCATACGAGCATCATTCATTCGAACAACGTGAAGAACATGACGCGGATGGGCCGGATCATGGACACCACGCTGTTCGTGAAGAACGGCCCTTGCATGGCGTCGCTCGGCCTCGGCGGCGAGGGATATTTGTCATTCTCCATTGCCGGGCCGACCGGCGAGGGAGTAACGACGCCATTGACGTTCACTCGCGAGCGGCGGTGCTCGTTGATCGACGATTTGTGCATCCTCGGCAAACCGAAGCGGTGAAACATGCAGCTTGGACTTGTTGTGGGAACTGCCAACTCGACGATCAAGCATCCGACGTTGCGCGGGCAGAAGATGCTGATCGTGCAGCCGCTGATGGCGGACGGAAATACGGCTGACGGCGATCCGCAGATTGCGGTGGACGCGGTCGGCGCTGGTAAGGGTGAAAGGGTGATGATCACGAGCGACGGAAAATTCGTTCGCGAGGTCGTGAAACACGAAAACACGCCGATTCGGTGGTCGGTGATCGGGATTGCTGACGAATGACACTCACCGAGGAGCAAATTAAATGGGTCGTAGCCGAAGTCATTCGCAGGCTGGGGGTGGCTGTGGGTCGCGAAGCGAACCACGGCAGTACAACCCCCAACGCGCCGTGGTCGGCTGCGCCGCCCACGGCCACCCAGGATCTACGGATTACAGAGCGAGTTGTGACGATGCGGGCGGTTGAAAAACAATTAGCTGGCGTGAAGCAAGTTATTGTCCAGCCGCGAGCGGTGGTGACACCGGCCGTGAAGGATGAATTGAAGTCCCGCAAAATTGAACTGATATTCGGAGAAAGGGAACACTAATCGACACTAATTCTCGCTAATATCGACACTAATTCTCGCTAATAAAGGTTAGTGCTGATTAGCGATGATTAGTGTTCCCAGCGACTGTCTATGCGAATCGCGAAAGTTGTCGGCACCGTGACGCTGAATCGCTGCCATCCAAGCTTCATAGGGGCTCGGCTGCGGCTGGCGGTCCCATTGTCGCTGGCAGAACTCCGCGGCGAGCGCGATCCGGCGGCGGATGAGATCGTGGTCTGGGACGACAACGGTGCGGGAATCGGCAGCCTGATCGCGGTGAGCGAAGGGGCGGAAGCGACGCAGCCGTTTCGGCCAGCTATGAAGGCGGTGGATGCGTATGCGTCGGCGATTTTGGATGAGGTGAATCTGTAGGGAACGGCCTCCGTGCCGTTCCGGGAATTACGAAACAATGTTCAACGCAGCGTCGCGGAACGCCACAGAGGGCGTTCCCTACAGCGCGTTATAGAAAGGCGAAAATGGCTAACTTGCACAAACTTAAGCAGGACATCTGCGAAATCGGCCGGCGGATTTATGCCAAAGGTTTCGCGGCGGCGAATGATGGCAACATTACGGTGCGCGTGGGGGAAAACGAAATCCTCTGCACGCCGACGTTGCACTGCAAGGGCTTTTTGAAGCCGGAAGATATTAGCCTGATCGATATGACGGGGAAGCAGCTTGCGGGCATCAAGAAGCGGTCGAGCGAGGCGCTGTTGCACCTGGAGATTTATCGGCAGCGGCCGGATGTGAAGAGCGTCGTACACTGCCATCCGCCGCATGCCTGCGCTTTCGCAATCGCTCGCGAACCAATTCCGCAGTGCATCCTGCCGGAAGTGGAAGTATTTCTCGGCGATGTGCCGATCACGAAATACGAAACGCCGGGTGGCCAGGTGTTTGCCGACACGATTGCTCCGTTTGTCAAAAAGACGAATATCATCATTCTGGCCAACCATGGCACGGTGAGTTATGGCACCGATGTAGAAAAAGCCTATTGGTGGACGGAAATTTTGGATGCCTACTGCCGGATGTTGCTGCTCTCGAAGCAGCTCGGCAAAGTGAATTTCTTTACCGAGGAAAAAGAGCGGGAGCTGTTGAGTCTGAAGCAGCAGTGGGGCTGGTCCGATCCACGGAATACCGAGGAATATAAAAACTGCGACATCTGCGCGAATGACATCTTCCGAGACAGTTGGCAGAACAGTGGCGTCGAACGGAAGGCCTTTCCTGCACCGCCGCCGATGGGGCCGAATGCGGCGAAGGCGAATGGCAGTTCCAGTGGTCCGATGGATCAAGAGGCACTTGTGCAGGCGATTACAGAGCGGGTGATGGCGGAGTTGGCGAAGCGGTAGAGGGTTCAGGGTTCAGGGTTCAGTAAGGAAGTAGACCGCGACCAATGGTCGCGGCTTCGATTATGAAAGTTTCCATTATTGGCGGTGGCGGGTTGGTAGGGTCCAGCGCGGGGTTTGCGCTGCAGTGTGGCGGCGTGGTGCGGGAAATTGCGCTCTTGGATGTCAATTTGGAGCTGGCTCAGGGGCAGGCGCTGGATATTTTGCACGGCGCGCCGAGCACGGCGGATCAGATTATTACGGCGGGCGGTTATGAGCATGTGCCGTCGAGTGACATTATTTGCATCACGGCGGGGTTGCGGCGAAAGCCGGATGAATCGCGGCTGGATTTGATCAATCGCAATACCGATCTGTTCGTTGGTATTTTGGCGGAAGTGGCTAAGGCGAATCCGAAGAAGGATGCAATCGTTCTGGTCGTCAGTAACCCCGTCGATATTCTCACTTATGTGGCTGCGGATCGGTTGGATCTGCCGCCGGCGCAGGTGATTGGGTTGGGGACGCAGTTGGATACGATTCGGTTTCGCGCGTTGATCGCGCAGGAGTTGAAGGCGTCTCCGTCGCAAGTCAACGCGGTCATTTTGGGCGAGCACGGCGACAGCATGGTGCCGATTTGGTCGAGCGCGAACATTGGCGGCCTGCCGCTCGACAAATGGCCCGGCTGGAACAATCGTCTCGCCGACGAACTCTTCACTCGAACCAAAGGATCCGGTGCAGAAGTCATCAAAAAGAAAACCGGCGCCGGTTTCGCCGTCGGGATCGCCATCCGCGATGTCATTCACTCGGTCGCGCTGGACCAGCGGCGAGTCCTGCCCGTTTCCACCATCCAAAATGGTTGCTATGACATCCGCGACGTGGCCCTCAGTGTGCCCACGGTTGTCGGCCGCGGCGGCTGTGTGGCTCGGCATCAAATCGAGCTGTGGCCGAAGGAAGTGCAACTACTGCGCAAAAGTGGCTTGGTTTTGCGTCAGACTCTGGAGCAGGTGTTGGGACGTATTGGGCGGAATCGAAAGTAGTTTCGAGTCGGGTGGCGCGCTAAAGTTTGAACTTTTTTCATTACGGCGGGCTTCAGCGCCGGTTGTAAGTTCTTGGGGATTACAGGGTTCGGAATTTGGGTTGCAATGCCCGTGCGCTCAACTTGAGCTCCAGCGCACCCATCGGCGAGACGTGTTGTAGTGCCAGAGCGAACTGCCAAAAGGGCGCGGAGCATAGGGAACATGTGTTCACTGCAATTCGCATGCCTTTAAGAGCAACGCAACAGCATCTCTGGCTGAATGTCTGATCGCCCAGTCTTAAGTTATTGCTGGGAACCAAGTTAGAAATTGCTTGGTAAGGTTTTTCGCGGTTTTTCCGTGACCTATTCTTACGTAAGTGCCTTTGTGCCAGTGGTTTTGGACCGGTGCATGGCTACTAGCGTATAGAATGAAGGGCTGTAAAGCTGGCTGGAATTGCCAGGCGAAACTCGGCACGTTTTGCCTGGTTCAACCAGCTTGCCACCGAGGTTGCGCAAAAGCCAGTTTGGATGTGTATTTGGAACGTCGGAGACGGCGTTGACCGTCATATAACGCGAAGGTCCCGCCGGGCCGGCGGGACCTACAAGTCGGGAGCTTACAGGAGTACCCATGACCGAGGTAAAGCGTCCGGGTGACGTTGTTCAGGCGACCATTTCCGAGTCGGCAGCCGTCCGCAGGCTGAACGACGCCCGGGAAAAGATCGTTGCTCAGCTTTCGCAGGTGATCGTCGGCCAGGCCGAGGTCATTGAGGAGCTGTTGATCTGCTTGTTCGCCCGCGGTCACTGCTTGCTGGAAGGCGTGCCGGGGTTGGCCAAGACGCTGATGATCAGCACGCTGGCCAGGACGCTGAATTTGTCGTTCAGCCGGGTGCAGTTCACGCCGGACCTGATGCCGGCCGACATCACGGGCACGGAAATTCTGGAAGAGAACCGCTCGACCGGCGCTCGCGAGCGGCGATTCCTGGAAGGGCCGCTGTTTTCGAACATTATTCTGGCCGACGAAATCAATCGCACACCGCCGAAGACGCAAGCCGCGCTCCTGGAAGCAATGCAGGAGCGACAAGTCACCG
This sequence comes from Pirellulaceae bacterium, assembly GCA_036496265.1. Classification (GTDB taxonomy): domain Bacteria; phylum Planctomycetota; class Planctomycetia; order Pirellulales; family Pirellulaceae; genus CAYLLN01. Next base: position 25,064 of record DASXLL010000364.1, read on the forward strand.
TCGGCCGCGTTCGCCATCCACTCAGCGATCCGTTTTTTGTCCTGGCGACGCAAAACCCGATCGAGCAGGAAGGCACCTATCCGCTGCCGGAAGCTCAGCAAGACCGATTCATGTTCAAGGTGTTCGTGAACTACCCGAATTTCAATGAGGAGTTCGAAGTCGCTCGCCGGACAACGGCCATTCAGACAGAAAACCTGCAGTCCGTTTTGAGCGGCTCGGAGATTCTCGAATTGCAGCGGACCGTCCGCGAAGTGCCGGTCAGCGACCATATTATTCGGTATGCCTTGTCGCTCGTGCGGCAGACGCGCGTCGGCCAGACGGGTGTGCCCGATTTTGTCAACGATCAAATTGGCTGGGGCGCGGGGCCGCGTGCGGTGCAGTTCCTGGTGCTCGGCGGTAAGGCGCGAGCGCTACTCCGTGGCAGAACGCACGTGACGACCGACGATATTCAGGCGCTGGCCAAGCCGGTGCTACGGCACCGACTCGTGGTCAATTTCGCGGCCCAAAGCGACGGCGTTAGCGCCGACAAGATCATCGACCGACTGATCGCCAGCACTCCCACCAAGGAAGACGAGCTAACCAGCGATGCCCGGTTCAAAAAGATTTTTGCATCCTGAGGCGATCAAGCGGATTTCGCGGCTGGAAATTCGGGCCCGGCACATCGTCGAAGGTTTTCTTTCGGGGATGCACAGAAGCCCGTATTTCGGACAGTCCGTCGAGTTCCTGCAGCATCGCGAATACGTCACCGGCGACGACCTGCGCCACGTCGATTGGAAGGTCTGGGCCCGTCAGGACCGGCTGTATGTCAAGCAGTTCGAAGAAGAGACGAACCTCCGCTGTACGCTCTTGATCGACATCTCAAATAGCATGGCCTACGGCAACGGGCCGCTCAATAAATACGAATACGCCTGCACGCTCGCCTGCTCGCTGGCGTATCTCGTGCTGCGGCAGCAGGATGGCGTCGGTTGCGTGACATTCGACGAGCGAATTCGCGTCAGCGTGCCGATTCGCACGAAGCACAACCATATCTTCAGCATCGTCGATGCGCTGGCGGTTCAAGAGCCGCGCGATAAGACGGATATGTACGGCATTTTGAGGCAAGTCGCCGAGATTGCGCCCCGACGAGGATTGATGGTCCTCGTCTCCGATTTACTGACCGATCGAGCCGGCCTGTTTCGCGGCCTCAAGCTACTGCGGCAGCGGGGCCACGATGTGCTCGTCTTTCACGTCATGGACGACGAAGAACTCGATTTTCCGTTCAATGGGCCGACTCGATTCGAGGGCCTGGAACTACCCGAACACTTGAACTGCAATCCGCGAGCGCTGCGCGAGGGTTACCTCACTGCACTGCAAGCGTTCCTCGACGAAGTCCGCCGGGAATGTGCCCGCAACAGTTGCGATTACGCGCTGGTACGCACCAGCGAGCCGCTCGACGCGACGTTGGCAACGTTTTTGAGTAAACGATTAGCGGTAATGAATAGATGAAAAAGGTCACTTGTCATTGGTCATTGGTCATTTGTATCGGCAAGTGACAAATGACAAGTGACAAATGACTAATGACAACCAATGCAGTTTGTTCACCAATTCCTGACGTGGGGCTTTTTGCTCGCCCTGCTGCCCTTGTTGATCCATCTGATCAACATGATGCGGCACCGGCGCATGCACTGGGCCGCCATGGAGTTTTTGCTGGCGAGTTACAAAAAGCACCGCAAATGGATTTGGCTCAAGCAGCTTTTGCTGCTGTTGGCCCGGATCGCCGCAGTGACGATGGTTGTCGCCATGCTGGCGCAGCTCAAAACGCGCGATCAGTGGCTGGCCATTTTCGGTGGCCGCGTGACCCATCACTTCATCTTGCTCGACGATAGCTATTCGATGTCGGACCGAGTCGCTGGCGAATCCGCAATGGACGTCGCCAAGCGAATCGCCGCATCGGTTGTCAGCCGGGCGACGCAGGAGGATAGTCCGCAGAAGCTGACACTGCTGCGGTATTCGCAGGCGCGAGACAGCTCTTCCGGTAGGGCGGAAGCGACCGTCGCCGATTTCAACGCCGAACCAATCGATTCCAACTTCGATCTGACGCTGGAGCGGGCTCTCCGGACGTTTGACGCGACCGAACTATCCGTCGGACCGCAGGTCGCTCTCGCGACGCTGCGCCAACTTGTCAGCGACTCTCAGGACGACACGCGAATCGTGTATGTGCTGTCCGATTTTCGTCAAAAGGATTGGGGCAGTCCGGCGGAGCTGCGGCAGACGCTGGGACAGATCAGTCGCTCCGGGGCCGAAGTGCATTTCGTCAACTGCAGCAAGAGCAGCGATCCGAATTTGGGGATCGTCGCCATTGAGCCGGCCGACGAGACGCGGGCGGCGGGTGTGCCGCTGTTCGTCAACGTGAAGGTCAAGAATTTCGGGGCTCGTCTGGCGAGCAAAGTGCAGCTCAAGTTGCAATCGACATTTTATCCGGCTGACGAGGCCGCAAAAACGCCGCCCGGTGCGGCCGAAACGCTCAAAGGGCACATGGAAGAGATCGCCACGCTCCTGGTCGATCAGATCGGGCCAGGCGAAACGGTGACGCGCCGCGTTCAAGTTTATTTCCCGCAGCCGGGAAAGCATGTCGTTGAAGCGATGCTGCCGGAAGATCCCGTTGAGGCCGACAATCGTCGCTTCTGCGTCATCGATTTTCCTGCCGGCGAGCGAGTTCTCGTCATCGACGGCCGCGCCGACGAGCTCAACGCCTACTTTCTGGAAGCCGCGTTCCGGCCACTCGAGCGATCGAACACGGGCATCCGTCCCGAGCGCAAGCTGCCAACATTTTTGCGCGACGCCACGCCGGAAACCCTCAACGCCTACTCGGCCATTTATCTGCTCGACGTGTCGCGGCTGGACGGCCGGGCCGTCGAAACGCTGGAAAGCTACGTGCAGGGCGGTGGCGGTGTGGCGATTTTCACGGGGCCGGAAGTCAACACGGGCTTTTATAACCAAGCGCTATATAAAGAAGGCCGTGGCCTGTTGCCAGCGCCGGTCGGCCTCGAAACGACTCTCCCGCCGGCGATTGAGACGGGCCAACCGGATTTGGAACTGGCCGACCACGCGATTTTTTCGTTCCTCAAAAGCGAAACCAACCCGCTCATTCGCGGCGTGAAGATCGATCGCTATCGACGAGTGGCAGAAAGTTGGAAGCCCACCAGCCAACAAGCAGTCGAAATCATCGCCCGCACGCGCGATAAAAGTCCGCTAGTGCTTGAGCGGCGTTTCGGACAAGGCGCGGTGCTGCAGTTTTTGACCACGCTCGCACCGGATTGGAACGACTGGGCCAAGAATCCGAGCTTCGTCGTCGTGGCGCTCAAGCTGCAATCGTATCTCGCGACGGCCCGGCGACTGGACGATCCGCGACTGGTCGGCGCGCCGCTCGACCTCAAGCTCGAAGCGACCAAGTACTTGCCGGATGTGGCGCTCGTCACGCCGGGCGAGAAATCGGGCTCGCGGCAGCGAATCGAGCGGCGGGCAACTGCGATGAGCGGCGCCGGTGAAGGCAACGAGCTGCTCGACGTTTCGCTCGGGACAACCATTGTCGACGGGCACGTTCGTGGCGAAACCGACCGCGTTGGCATTTATGAAGCTTGGGCGAAGACTTTGAAAGGCGAAACCGACCTCCACCGTTGGGCGCTCAATGTCGATCCGGAAGAAGGCAACCTCGCACAAGTCGCCGCTACCGATCTTTTGGCCCGGCTCGACCCGGTGAAGCTGAAGTTCCACGAAGCCGCCCAATATCAACAGGACGATGTGGCCCGCGCGGGTTATAACCTCAGCACGATGCTGCTGCTGGGCCTGATTTTGCTGCTCGTCGGCGAGCAAGCGTTGGCCTATTCAGCGAGCTACCACGTAGCCCCGGGAGCTGTTCGCTGATGCCGCCATTCGTACCGGTGTTGGCGCAAGGCACCGCCACCATCCACTACAAGCTGGCCCGGCTGCAAGCCTTCACGCAAGGCGCGTGGTGGCATTGGCTCGCGCTGGTGGTCGTCGTGTTGGCGGTCGCCGCGTTCGTCGTGTGGACGTACCGAAAGGACAGTGTGGAATTGCCCCGCGGCCTGGCAATCTTGCTCTGCCTGCTGCGGTTGACTGCCTTTGCCGGAGTCCTGTTCTTTTTCTTCGGCCTCGAAAAGCGAGCCGAACGGAAGCTCGTCAAAAACTCGCGAGCTATTCTGCTCATCGATACGAGCCAGAGCATGGGCCTCCGCGACAGCGATACCTCAAACTCGCCAACGTCAATGAGCCGGGCCGAGCAAGTCGCCACCGAACTGGCCAATGGCAAGCTGGTGGATGAATTGCGCGAAAAACACGACGTGATCGCGTATCGCTTCGATCAAGGCGACAACCCGGTCGAAATCGCTTCCTTCCCGCGAAAACCCACGGCGGAAGAGATTGCCGAGTCGCGCGTGTCACAAGAAGATCGACTCCGCCAATTGGTGGCGGAGTCGCGGCCGCTGGTTTTTGTCGCGGCTGGTGTATTCTTCATTTCAATCCTCGCGGGCATTGTTTCACTATTAACACGAAAGAAAACCCTCGCCAAATCCGAAGAGCCGACGAGCTGGGCACTCTTGGTCAGCATGACGACGCTGATCGCCGCCGTCATCATCCTCGCGACTGCTTGCCTACGCAGCTCGGAAACGGGAATTCTTCCGGTGCTCGGCCTCAAAGTACCCAAAGCCGTCAGCAGCAGCGAAAATCCCCAGGAAACGGGCGAAGAGGCAACCAAAAATGCCGTCGATTGGGCCGCGCAACTTTCCCCGCGCGGCGCGGAAACGCGAATCGGCGACAATCTAAAATTCATCATCGATCGTGAGCGCGGCGGACCCATCGCGGCTGTCGTTCTGATCAGCGACGGCGGCAACAACGCGGGCGGCGACTACCACGTTGCCGCGACATCCGCGGCCGATGCGCTGGTGCCCGTGTTCGCTATCGGCCTCGGTTCTGATAAACGGCCGCCGAATCTGCGCGTTGTCGATTTGGAGGCGCCCGAACGTGTTTATCCGGGCGACAAGTTCACGGTGACCGGCTACGTGCAAGCACAGAATTACTCGGCCGGGGGACTTACGGTCGAGCTATTGTCTTCGCCGGGCAGTGGGGGCGATGAAATCAAAGAAGACGAGCAAACACTTGACGGCGGCAAATCCGGTCAGGTGATCCCGATCAAATTCGAGCTCAAGCCCGAAGATCAAGGTATCCGCCAGTACAAGCTGCGCGTGCGGCCGTTCGAGGGCGAAGCGGAGAAGCGCGACAACGAAAAAACGGCCAAGGTCGAGATTATCGACCGCCGCACGAAGGTGCTGTTGATGGCCGGTGGCCCGATGCGCGATTTCATTTTCCTCCGCAACCAACTTTACCGCGACAAAGAAGTCGTCAGCGATGTGTGGCTGCAATCGGGCAAGCCCGGCATTTCGCAAGAGGCCCATGAGCTCCTCTACAAATTCCCGGAAACCGAAGATGAGCTGTTCGATTACGACGCGATCGTCGCGTTCGATCCTGATTGGGAGCAGCTCAGCGCCGAGCAAGTCATGCTGCTGGAGCGCTGGGTCGCCGAAAAAGCCGGCGGCCTGATCATCGTCACCGGCCCCGTGTTCACGCCGCAGTGGTCCAGCCGCCGCCGCGGCGATCCGCGCATCGACACGCTCAAAGCCCTTTATCCAGTCGTCTTCTATTACCAAGGCTCGGCCACGCTGAGCCTCGGCCGCTTCGGCTCCGAAAAATCCTGGCCCCTGGCCTTCACGCCAGACGGCGAGCAGGCTGAATTCTTGTGGCTTGACGATAGCGCGGAGGCAAGTCAACGCGCGTGGGGCCAATTCGACGGCGTCTGCGGCTACTATGCCGTAAAAGACGCCAAGCCCGGCGGCCGCGTCTATGCCCGCTTCGGCGATCCCGACACGGCCATCGACAATACGCAACCGATTTACATGGCGGGCCAATTCTATGGCTCGGGCCGCGTCTTCTTCATGGCCAGTGGCGAGATGTGGCGACTACGGGCCGTTGATGACGTTTATTTCGAGCAGTTCTATACAAAACTGATTCGCTGGGCCTCCGAAGGGCGGCTGCTGCGTGATTCAAGCCGCGGAGTGCTTTTGGTTGATAAAGACCGCTGTGCTCTGGGTGATCAGGTCGCCGTGCGGGCCGTTTTGCAAGACGCGCAGCACCGGCCGCTCGCTCTCGATCGCGTTCAAGCCATGCTCGTCCAGCCAGACAACACGCGTTTGCCGCTGATGATGAAAGAAGTCAAGGACGAAGGGCGCAAAGGTATTTACGTCGAGCAGTTCACGGCCACGCAAGAAGGCGATTATCGCATCGAGCTGCAGCATCCGACCGCGGCTGAGCAAGTTTTGACTCGCGAGGTCCGCGTGAAGATTCCGGCGAAGGAAACTGAGTTTCCCGAGCGCAACGACGCCGTGCTCCGCGAGATCGCCGACAAAACGAGCGGCGATTACTTCGTGGGACTCAAAGCGGCCGTCGGCGATTCGAGCGCGGACACAACTTCTCTAGTCACAAAAATTCGTCCCCAAGATCAAACCACCGTTTTACCCGGCACTCCCGACCGCAGTTTCGAGCGCCAGCTCATGGGCTGGCTCCTCGGCCTCATCTGCGGCTGTCTGTGCCTGGAATGGCTGTTACGGAGGTTAAGCAAACTAGCATAATCAATCGGCGAGCGGGGGACGTGAGTCCCCCGGTAACCCAACGTAACCGGGAGGCTCACGCCTCCCGCTCGCCTGCCCGAGAACGCCACCCTACAAATTGCCTTCGACTTTATTGACACCCCACTGATATAATTTCGCCGCGGAATGACCCGCCCGATGGCTACTACTTATCCCGATATCGCCCTCACGCCCGACCTCGCGTCGCTGCTCGCGGGACTTCGTCGGCGAATTCGCGTTTATATCTGGGCGGAAGGCATCGCTCTGGCTCTGATCTGGCTGGGGCTTATGTTCTGGTTTGGCCTGGCTCTCGATTATCTGCCGGTGCTGATGGGCGCCAGCGAAATGCCGATCGTCCCGCGGGCCGTGCTGCTCGCGGCGAATGGCCTTGCCCTGGCCTACATTCTCTACCGCTGGATTGGCCGCAGAATTTTCGTCCCACTCGGCGATCGCAGCCTGGCCCTCGTCTTGGAGCGGCGATTCGACAACTTTAACGATAGCCTGGTCACAGCCGTGGAAATGGCCGGCCTGCCGGAACATGCCTCCGCCTTCAATCGTGAGCTGCTCGCCCGCACGGCACAGGAAGCCCGTGCCGGGGCCGAAACTGTGCAGTATCGCCAGGTGTTCAATAAACGGTCGCTGGCCGAAAAGATCGGAGTGGCGGTCCTCGTCTGTGGTTCCATGCTCGTGTTTATGGCCACGAACACGCAGGCGTTCGATCAAGCGGTTCAACGGCTGTACTTGCTCAGCGATGAGCCCTGGCCGCGGAGCGCGAAGATCGAGGTGGTGGGGATCGAAGTTTTGCGAAACAACACGGCGAGCGACGAAGGTCCGCGAGCCACCATGCTGGAATTTGAGGATCGCGTGCTCAAGGTCGCCCGCGGTGCAAACGTCTCGCTCAAGGTCCGCGCCTTGCAGCCGCCGGACGCAAAATTTGTCCCTCAATACTGCACGATTCAATATCGCACGCAGAGCAGTGGCGCCGGCGTCCGTGGCGAGCGCGGCAGCGTCAACATGAACAACTTCCGCGACACCGACGACTTCCGCAACTTCTGGTTCGACGGCAAGCCATTCAAAGGCGTCCTCTCGACGATCGAGTTCGACGTCATCGGCTATGATCACCGCCTCAGTGGCTACAAGCTGGAAGTGGTGGATAGCCCCGCCGTCGTCGAGACGCTGCTCGACATCGTTAGCCCCAAATATATGGTCGATGAAGCGACGAGCAGTCATTTGCCCATTACCAATCAGCCGTACTTGCCGTCGGGCACGTTCATTCCGGTCGGATCGCAGGTCACCATCAAGTTCAAGGCAAATAAACCGCTGAGGTGGGCCGAGATTCGCTCGTCGGACGGCAACGACGCGCGGGTGATCGACATCCCGGCGACTGCGAAGGACGCTCAGCAGTTTGCCTATTCGATTGATAGTCTGAAAGCCAGCACGACGCTCGAGATCGCGCTGCTCGATGCCGATAACGTGGCCATCGAGCGGCCGTATCGCGTGTTTTTGACGGCGGTTGAAGATCAGCCGCCGCATATTGATGTGGCTCTTAGAGGCATCGGCAGCGCGGTAACGCCCGACGTGATGATTCCGTTTCGCGGCAAAATCACGGACGACTACGGTGTCGCCAAGACGTGGTGCGAAGTTCAAGTCGATGATCGCGGGGATGAAGTGGAGCGGCCGTTTGAGCTGCGCGCCGGCGGCGCGATCGAGCAGGTGCTCGATTTCCGTAACGAGCGGATTGAAAAGACGAAGCTGGCTCTGGCGCCGAACACCAAGCTCCTGCTCGCCGTCAAAGCCGCCGACAAGTTTGACCTCGCCGGCGAGCCGCATGTCGCGGTGGGGGATCGCTATCAGCTCGATGTCGTCACGCCGGAAGATTTGCTCGCGCAGCTTGAGGTCCGTGAAATAGGCCTGCGGCGGCGTTTTGAATTGATCATCGACGAAATGACACAGATGCGAGATTCACTCCTCCGGCTCAAGGCCAGCCTGGCGTCGTCTGACTCGGCGGCTGACGAATCGCGCGGCGATCTGGACCTCGACACCAAGCAACTCACTCCCGAGCAAAAGGAGCAGCGGGCGGCGGAGCTGCGGCAGCTTCGCGTGCAGCGGGCGACGCAACAAAGCCAGAAATCCGTTGCCGAAGTTCAGGGCGTGGCTGCCGGCTTTCTGACCATCCGCGAGGAGCTGATCAACAACCGCGTCGATACGGAAGACCGGAAAAATCGGCTTAAAGAGCAGATCGCCGACCCCCTCAATAAGACCTGCAGCGAGCAATTTCCGCGGCTAGACGAGCGCTTGGCCGCCCTGGAGTCCCAACTGGCCGCCGCCGGCGCAAAAGCTGCTGCGGAAGCGACCGGTCAAGCGGCGGACCAAGCCGTCGATCAGGCCAACACCGTGTTATCAGAGCTGGAAGCCGTTTTGTCGAAAATGCAGGACCTGGAAACGTATAATGAATTGCTGGACATTGTCCGCGATCTGCTCAAGGACCAGCAAAAGCTGATCGAGCGGACGCAACAAGAGCGAAAACGGCAGACGTTGGAGGAGTTGAAGAAACTGGAATAGGGCGAGGGCCGTCTAACTTTGGTCGGCTGACGGGCGATCGGGTGGCTGTGGATCGCGGAGCGGACCACGGCTAATCGCGGAAACGGAGCCACGGATGAAACACAAATTGACACGGACGAGCATGTCGCGGCTGTTCTGGCTGCCTTGCTCCCTCTCTGCGCTCTTGGCGTCCTCCGCGGTGATTCTCTGCCTCTGTCTATGCTCCACGTCATTCGCACAAGACGAAGGCAAATCGGAGGCTCCAGCCGCCTCCGGTCCTTCATCCGCCGATGAGCTCGCCCTCGAACAAAGCCGAGTCGCTGACAAATACTCCAAGCTCGAACAGCTCATGCTAAAGATGGCCGAGTTGGAAGGGCAGACGAATCCCAAGCGGGCCCAGCTTCTCACGCGGGCCGTTGAGCAATCAAAAGAGCGCCTCACCAAGCCGCAACTCGAAACGCTCGTCAAGCTGCTGAACCAAAAGCAGCTCAAGCGGGCCATGGACGGCCAGACCACCGTGCAGGCCGATCTCAAGGCCCTGCTGGAATTACTCATGAGCGAGGACCGCTCCGACCGCCTCAAGAGCGAGCAGCAGCGGCTCAAAGAATACATCAAGGAAGTCGAGCGTCTGATTCGCCTCGAAAAATCGCTCCAAGGTCAGACCGAAAGCGGCGCGAACGCTAAAAAGATGGCCGACGAGCAAGCCCGCATCGCCGCTCAGACGGGCGATCTCTCGAAAAAGATTCGCGAGAACGAAGAGCCAGCCGAAGCGCAAGAAGGTGCCGACAAGAAGAATGAGCCGTCCGAGGGAAAGTCCGGCGATCCAGGCAAACAAGACAAGTCGCCCGACGGCAAGTCGGACAAAGAGAATCAAGCCGGCAATGAGAATCAAGGCGGCAAAGAGAATCAAGGCGACAAAGATAAGAAGGACGGCAAGTCGGACGAAAAATCGCCGGACGAGAAGGGCGATCAGAGCAAATCGGGCGATCAACAATCCGGCGACCAGAAGAGCGGCCAAAAAGGCGGTGACGATAAGTCTGGTAAGCAAAAGTCGGGGAAGCAAAAATCTGACAAGCAGAAGTCAGACAGTCAGAAAAAATCGGACGATAACCAGAAAAAGCCCGACGGCAGCAAAGGTCAGCAATCGGAGCAACAGCCAGGCCAACCAGGCGAAAATCAGCCCAGCGAACAGAATCAACAAGACCAAAATCAACAGGGCCAGCAAGGCCAACAACAGCAGGGCCAACAGGGCCAGCAGAAGCAGCAAAACGAAAATCAGCAGCAGCAACAGCAAGATAATCAACAACAAAATCCCGCTCGCCAGCGCCTCGATCGCGCCCAAGAGCGAATGCAAGAAGCTCAGAAGAAGCTGGACGAGGCCAAACGCAGCGAATCGATCGAAGAACAACGAGCCGCCCGCGAAGAGTTGGAAAAAGCCAAGGCCGAGCTGGAAGAAATTTTGCGGCAGCTTCGCGAGGAGGAAATTGCCCGCACGCTCGCGCAGCTTGAGGGCCGCTTCCGCAAGATGCTGCAGATGCAGCTTGCCGTCAATGAATCGACGCGCCGTCTCGATCAGCTTCCGGCCGAACGCCGCGGCGAGCCTTTTTTGGTTCAATCGGGCAAGCTCTCGGCTGACGAGAAGAAAATCGCCGTCGAAGCGCAGAAAGCCCTGACGCTCTTGCAGGAGGAAGGCTCGTCAATCGCCTTTCCCGCCACCGTCGAGCAAATGCATGCCGATATGGAGCAGCTCACTCAGCGGCTGGCTGACGCCAAGATCGACGGCATCACCATCGGCGTCGAGGAAGACATTGTCGCCGCGCTGGAAGAACTGATCGCCGCTCTGCAGCAGGCCCAGCGCGATCAGGAAGAGAAACAGCAACAGCAGCAACAACAACAGCAGCAGCAGGGCGACGACGAGCAACCGCTGGTCGATCAAATTGCCGAATTGCGGATGATCAAATCACTGCAAGAGCGCGTCAATAAGCGCACTCAGCGTTACGCCAAGCTGTTAACGGACGAAAACGACCCCATCGGCCGCGCCGAAGCGCCCGAGTTAGCGGATGCCGTAAAAAAGCTCGGCGATCGGCAGCATGAAATCTTTCGCATCACTCGCGACATTGTTTTAGGGAAAAATCAATGAGCGGAACCCTCCATCACCTGCGATTAGCGGTCATTGCGCTCGCGGCAAGCGGCTTGTTCGCCGCGCTGGCAATCGCCCAAGACGATCTCGAGCGCCGCGCCACCTGGTCCATTCCCACGACCGCCGAAATCAAGGCCAAGCTCGACGATTATCTGGCCACGAAAAAGCTCGTCGAAGATGACCGCCTGAAAATCGAAGCCCTTTGGCCGGACGAAGCCACCCCGCTCGATGGTGGCGAACTGCTCGACCGCGTAACGGCGTCGCTTGCCGTTGTGGAGCCCAAGGCCGCCGAAGTTGTCCGTGCGGTTCGCGACAATAGCATTCTCTTGACGCCACCGACATTCGCAGGTCTGAGCGACGAATCATTGCCGGCTCTCGTCCGCGATAACTTGCGTCTGCTCGTCGGCCGCTGGCTGGCGCAGCGCGATCTGGTCGATGAGTCGCTCGACGTTCTGAAAAATGTCGGCACCGACGACGTCGCCGATCCCGCGACACTGCTCTTCTATCAGGCAATGGGCTATCACCGCCTGCTTAAGAAAGACGACTGTCTTGCTGCCGTATTAAAGCTACTTGAGCGGCGCGACGACCTGCCGCGCCGCTACGTCACGCTCGCCAAGCTGATGGAAGCCGACATCAAGCCGCTCAAGGAAGATTCGCTCGATGAAATCGCCCGCATGATGGACGATATTCGCCGCCGCCTGGCCTTGGCCCGCGCTGGCAAGGTCGTCCGCGACGAGGAAGACGAGGTCATCAAGAAACTGGAAAAGATGATCGATGATCTTGAGCAGCAGCGGCAGATGAAGCAGCAACAAAAACAGCAATCCAAAAACGCCAAGAGCGCCCGCCAGCCCAGTAGCCCGATGCAAGACAGCCAGCGAGCCGAGCTCAAAGGCGCGGGCGACGTCGATCCTAAAAACAATGGCAAGCGCGACGGCTGGGGCAATCTGCCGCCCAAGGAACGCCAAGAAGTGCTGCAGCAAATCGGCCGCGAGCTGCCCGCCCACTTCCGCGAGACGATCGAAGAGTATTTCAAGCGCCTCGCACAGGATGGAGTGAAGTGACCGTGCCCCGGCTGAATACTGTTTCGCTTTTTTCCGCGTGGATTGCCGCCGCTGCGGCCATTATTTCTGCTGCGCCCGCTAGGGCCGCAGAGCCGTCGATCATCGCCCGCCCCCTCGAAGGCGACAGCATCAAAGGACGCCTGATCGAGCTCGGTGCGGACGCAATCAAAATCGCTGTTGGCCAAGACGTCCGCGACCTCGCGCCAGCGAAGTTGATGTGGATCGAGTTTGCAACTCCCGGTGTGTCCCAAAAACCGTCGCTCTGGCTGGACCTGGTCGATGGCTCGCGCGTCTCCGCCGCAACTTACCTGGCCCGCGAAGGCAAAGCCACCGTTGGCCTCGCCACCGGGCAGACGATCGAGATGCCCACACGTTCGATTCGCACTGTCCGCTTTCAACAGCAGTCGCCCGAACTGGCCCTGCAATGGCGAGAAATCACGTCATCGATGGCATCCGGCGACTTGATCGTGATGCGGAAGACGTCCACACGAACCATCGAGCAAGGCGAAAACGAGCCACGAACGATCACCGAGCAAGCCCTCGATCAGCTCGAAGGAACGCTGCACGAAGTGACCGCCGATACCGTGCGGTTTGAAATCGATGGCGACAAGGCCGCGATTCGCCGCGAGAAGCTCGAAGGACTCGTCTATTACCAGCCGACCAGACGCGAATCCGCCGCGCCGCGTTGCCGGCTGCACGATGCCGCTGGCTCGAACTGGGCGCTCCGCGAAGCGACACTCGCCGGCAATCGGCTGAGCGTTACCACCGTCGGCAATGTTTCGTTCGAGTTGCCGCTTAGCATGGTTGCCAAGCTCGATTTTTCCGTCGGCAATGTCTCGTTTTTAGCAGACTTGGAGCCCGATTCCGGCGGTGGCGAAATTCCCGTCAGCCTGCAGCCAGCCGCGATGAGCTACAAGTTCAGCCGCGTGTTTCAACTTCGCACGCGCCCACCGCTCGGCGCTGACAGCTTCCGCATCGGTGGCCAACGATTCGAAAACGGCCTGGCGGTGCATAGTCCTTCGAAGCTGGTCTATCGCGTTCCTGACGGCTTCAAAAAGTTTTATGCCGTTGCGGGAATTGACGACTCGGTCGTCGCAGCCGGTAGCTTCAATCTGGTAATTCTCGGCGACGGCAAGGAGCTGCACCGCGAAAAATACACGCCCGAAAGGCCGCGCGAGGCTCTACCGCTGGTGTTTGACGTCGCCGGCGTTCGTCGCATCACGATTTCGCTCGAACCGGCCGACGGCCAAGATATCGGCGATCAACTCGACCTCTGCGAAGCGAGGTTCACGCGATGAGTCGAATTGGTCATTGGTCATTGGTCATTGGTCATTGGTGCATGCTCTTCGGGGCGTGCCTTGCCGATGTTCCTCAATCGGTACTGGACGCCGAGAAGGCTCGCATCGCCGCCATTTCGAAGGCCACCAAAACCGCCATCGCCGTCTTCGCCAATGAAGGCAACGGCGGAGGCTCCGGCGTCGTGATTTCGCCCGACGGCTATACGCTCACCAATTATCACGTCGCCCAGCCAGCAGGCTCGTACATGCGCTGCGGCATGGCCGACGGCCATCTTTACGACGCGGTGATCGTCGGCATCGACCCCACGGGCGACGTGGCCCTGATCAAGCTCCTGGGCCGCGACGATTTTCCCACAGCCGTGATGGCCAACAGCGACGAAGTGAAAATCGGCGATTGGTGCTTCGCCGTCGGCAATCCATTTTTGCTGGCGACCGATTTTCAGCCCACGGTGACGTACGGCATCGTCTCCGGCACGCACCGCTATCAGCCCCCGGCCGGCACATTGCTCGAATATACCGATTGCATCCAGACCGACGCGGCGATTAACCCCGGCAACTCCGGCGGCCCGCTGTTCAACGCCAATGGCGACCTGATCGGCATCAACGGCCGCGGCAGCTTCGAAAAACGCGGCCGCGTCAACGTCGGCGTCGGCTACGCCATCTCGATCAATCAGGTCAAGAATTTCCTCGGCTGTCTCAAGAGCGGCCGAATCGTGGATCACGCCACGCTCGGTGCCACCGTCGCCATGGGCGAGCGCGGTACTGTCCGTGTGTCGAACATTCTCGAATCGTCCGACGCCTATCGCCGCGGCCTCCGCTACGACGACGAGATCATTTCCTTCGCCGGCCGGCCGATCGATTCGCCCAACGCCTTCAAAAACATCCTCGGCATCTTCCCCAAAGGCTGGCAGGTGCCGATTGTGTTTCGCCACGACGGCCAACAGCGCACCGCCACGGTCCGGCTCACAGGCGTCCACGGTGAAGAAGAGCTGATTCAACTGTTGACGCGCAAGCCGAAACAAGACGAAGAGCCGCCGGAAGGCCCGCGGCCGCGCCCTGGTCAGCCAGGGGAGCCCAAACGGCCCAAGGGCAAGTCGCCAAGCCCCGAGCCAAAGCCCGACGACCAGCAGCCCATTCCGCGCGGGCCAGGGCGCCAGGCCCATAAAGAGATCGAAGTGCCGGCGGAAATACAAAAGCTGATTAAGCCGAAGACTGGCTTCGCGAACTATTACTTCAACGAATTAAATCGTGACCGTGTTTGGAAGTCTTTCCAATCTCGCGGTGACTTCTCAACGGCCGCCGGCACTTGGAAGCTAAGTGGCGAGTGGGCCAGCGCCGGCAAAGTTGAAGTGACGCTGGCTGACGATAGCAGCTCCGGCAATTTTCCACTCGGCCCGGTGAAGTTGGACGCCTCGCAAGACCTCGATCAGCAGCTTGGCCCGCCCGGCAGCGGCGGCTTGCTCGTCGCGCTCCATCTCTGGCGGCAAATGCTGGTCGAAGGCCCCGAAAAATTCGGCAATGTTGTCTATTACGGCACCGCGCCGCTCAATGGCCAGGCCGAACAGGCTGAAATCATCCTCGGCACGCGCAACGTCGCCGACCTTCGCCTTACGTTCAATGCAACAGGCGACCAATTGCTCTCGCTCGAAATGATCGCGGACGCCACCGATGACGGCTGCGAACTCCGTTTCGCCGACTACCGACCCGTCGGCGACCGGCAGCTACCGCATCGCATTGAAGTTCATCACGGCGACGAGCTTGTCGGCCAAATTCAATGGCAACAGATCGAGCTGCCCTCCTCAAAAGATGAGGAGAAAAAGCCGTGATTAAAGCCTCCCGAAGTGCAAACGGTAAACCGCGGATAGCTTTGTTCCTATCCGCGCTATTCGCGTCGTCCGCGGTTCTTTCGATCTCTGTCTCGGGCCAAGACTCGTTTTCGGAAATCGCGAGCCAGACGCAGCCGAAGATCGTCAAAATCTTCGGTGCAGGCGGCCTCCGCGGCCTCGAAGCCTATCAAAGCGGATTTTTGATCAGCGGCGAAGGCCACATTCTCACCGCGTGGAGTTATGTCCTCGATAGCGACTTGATCACGGTCTATTTGCACGACGGCCAGAAGCTGACGGCTGAAGTCGTCGGCATGGACCCGCGCTCCGAAATCGCCGTATTAAAAATCAGCGGCCAGGGATTGCCACACTTCGCCCTCGACGACGCGGTTGTGCTCAGGCCAGGCGCCAAAGTGCTGGCTTTCAGCAATATGTTCGGGGTCGCCCTGGGCAATGAGCCGGTGAGCGTGCTCCACGGCGTCGTCGCTGCCAAAGCGGAACTTTCGGCCCGCCGCGGCGCCTTTGAATCGAACTACCGCGGCCAGGCTTACGTGCTCGACGCCATGACGAACAATCCTGGCGCCGCCGGCGGCGCTCTGACCGACGCCCGCGGCCGTCTGGCCGGCATTCTCGGCAAAGAACTCCGCTCTAGCGCCAGCAACCTCTGGCTCAATTACGCCCTGCCCATCGGCGAAATCAAAACGACTGTCGAGGAGATCCTCGCCGGCAAGTTCCGTCCCGCGACGCACGAAGCAAATCAAAAAAAGCCCAAGCAGCATCATACTTTGGCCACGCTAGGCCTGAACCTCGTGCCCGATTTTCTCCCGCGGACGCCGCCCTTTGTGGAAAGCGTGGACGCCAGATCAACCGCCGGCAAGGCTGGGCTTCGTCCCGACGATTTGGTCTTGTTCGTCAACAGTCGTGTCGTCGCTTCCTGCAAGCTGCTGGTTGACGAATTGACTTTCATTGATCGGCTCGATCCCGTGCAACTCACGATTCAGCGCGGGCAGGAGTTGATCGAGATCGAACTGGTGCCGGAACCATAGGCAACTTACTAGTCCAATGTTGATGCACCGACAATCAGAGCCGATCGACTCGCAGTACTCAGTACTCAATACTCAGTACTTCTTGCGCTCACGGCTCAACCGGATGTCGCTGTCCACCGTTCTTTTGTTGTTGTTTTTCTGTTGCCCCGCGCTTGCCCAGAACGA
This sequence comes from Pirellulaceae bacterium, assembly GCA_036496265.1. Taxonomy (GTDB): domain Bacteria; phylum Planctomycetota; class Planctomycetia; order Pirellulales; family Pirellulaceae; genus CAYLLN01. Next base: position 41,815 of record DASXLL010000364.1, read on the forward strand.
TCTGCAAAGCCAAGAAGAAGTCGCTATTCGCGCGGCTGTAGAAAAAGTAGCGCCCTCGGTTGTGCGAATCGAAACTATCGGTGGCCTCGAGCGCGTCGGTCGCGTCCTGGTGAACACGGGACCAACGACTGGTCTCGTCGTTAGCGAAGACGGTTACGTGATTTCGAGCGCGTTTAACTTCATCCAACAGCCAACTTCGATCCTGGTCACACTGCCGAGCGGCGCGCGAGCCGCGGCTAAAATTGTTGCCCGTGACGAGAGCCGCATGCTTGTTTTGCTGAAAGTCAGCACGAGCGAAACGCTGCCGGTTCCGACTGCCGTACCTCGTGCTGATATGACCGTTGGTCAGTGGGGCGTTGCTGTCGGACGAACATATGACCCCGCGGAAGTCAACGTCTCCGTCGGCGTCATCAGCGCGACGAATCGCATTTGGAGCACGGCGATTCAGACGGATGCCAAAATCTCCCCGGCCAACTATGGCGGCCCGCTCATCGACGTCCAAAGCCGCGTGCTCGGCGTCCTCGTCCCACTTTCGCCACAAAAAGGCGGCGGTGAGGTCGCGGGTGCCGAGTGGTACGACTCCGGCATCGGCTTCGCCGTCCCGCTGACCGACATTCTCGAGCAGCTGCCGACGCTGAAGCAGGGCAAAGACCTCCATCCTGGCGTGATGGGCATCTCGCTCAAGCCTGGCGACACGTACGCCACGCCCGCTGAGCTTGCCGCCGCCCAAGCCGGTTCGCCGGCTTACAAAGCCGGTCTGCGTAAGGGCGACACGATTGTTGAGATCGATGGAACCAAGATCGAGCGGCAATCGCAACTCAAGCACGCCCTGGGGCCGCGCTACGCCGGCGACAAAGTTCATCTGGTTTATATCCGCGGCAAAGAGAAGCCGGCGCGCCGTGAAATCGATGTCGAGCTGACCGACAAGCTAATTCCGTACGAACACCCTTTTCTCGGCGTTTTGCCGCTACGTGACGGTGAGGGTGTTCGCGTTCGCTTTGTTTATCCCGATAGCCCGGCGGCGAAAGCCGGCATTAAGCCGGGCGATCGAATCGCCGCGCTGGGCGATGAGGCGATCAAAGATGCCGAGCAACTCCGCACGCTCCTTGCCAACGTCGAGCCCAAAGCGAAGATCACACTCAAGATTGCGCGGGGTTCCGAATCGCTATCGTTGGAACTCACCCCTGGCAAGTTGCCAACGGATATTCCTGGTGAGCTGCCCGCCGCCACCGGCGAGCCCCCGCCGCCTCCCAATGAAAAACCGGCCACCGGCATTGTTGAAATCAAACTTCCGGAAGCAAAAAACGAATGCATCGCCTACGTCCCCGAAAATTATCACGCTAAGACGCCGCACGGTGTGCTCGTCGTTCTTTCCGGACCTGGCAAGATCGACCGCGAAAAGTTCGAGAGCCGCTGGAAGACGATTGCCAACGATCGGCAGCTCATCATTCTCGCGCCCATGTCCGAATCGACTGACAAATGGCAAGCGACCGAGACGGAATTCATCCGCAAGACGCTCGACGATGTCGTTTCCAATTTCAACATCGATCCCACGCGCATCTCCGTTTATGGCTATCAATCCGGCGGCTCGATGGCCTATCTCGCGGGCTTTGAGCACACCGACCGCATCCGCGCGATTATCGCAGTTGATTCGGTCCCACCCTCCGGCACGCGTCTTCCCGACGCCGACCCAATCCGCCCCCTCGCTTTCGTCTTCGGCCAGGCCGAAAAATCGACGGTCGCGCCGCTCATGAAGACGCTCACCAGCGCGCTGGAATCGATGAAGTTTCCCGTGACGAAAATCCCGCTGGGAGAAAAGCCTCGCGATCTCAACGACGACGAGCTAACCCAGCTCGGCCGCTGGCTCGACACGCTTGACCGAATTTAGGCATACCTTGGGAGGGCGAAGCTCCTGCTGAGCCGCTCCGTAGGTCGCGCCAGGCTCGGCGCACGGCTTATGCCGCTCAGCGGCAATAGCCTCGCCCTCCAATTTCTACCCAAACGACCCCGTCAGATATTTCTCGGTTAGCTGATTCTTGGGAGTCTGGAACATCTGCGATGTTGGTCCGTGCTCGATGAGCTGCCCGAGATACATGAACGCCGTGGAATCCGCGACGCGGGCCGCCTGCTCCATGTTGTGCGTCACGATCAAGATCGTCACTTGTTCCTTGAGCGTGAAGATCATGTCCTCGATTTTCGAGGTCGCGATGGGATCGAGCGCAGAAGTCGGCTCATCCAGCAGCAACATTTCCGGTTCGGTCGCCAGCGCCCGCGCCACGCACAGCCTTTGCTGTTGTCCGCCCGATAGCTTGACGGCCGACTGATGCAGCCGATCCTTCACTTCGTCCCACAGCGCCGCCGCAACCAGCGCTTTCTCGACGCGCTCGGCGACCACCGACCGCTTGCGGATCATCCGCAGGCGCAATCCATACGCGACATTCTCGAAAATCGACTTGGAAAACGGATTCGGCTTCTGAAACACCATGCCCGTCCGCAGCCGCATTTCCATCGGATCGACGTCGAGGCTCAAAATGTTCACGCCGCTAGGCTGCAAAACGATTTCGCCTCCGTAGCGATTGTTCGGATACAGGTCGTGCATGCGGTTGAAGCATCGGAGCAGCGTGCTCTTGCCGCAGCCCGAGGGGCCAATCAGCGCCGTTATCGTTCGCTCGGGGATGGGCAGATTCACGCTTTTCAGCGCCTGCCGGCTGCCGTAATGAAAGCTGACATCGCGTACGAGTGCCTTGAGCGGCCTCTCCGCAGTGGCATAATCCGTCCGCGCCGCGGCGACGATGCCGGCGCGGGTGGCAATGGCAGTTGCTTGCGGCTTACTGATTAAGGCCACCATGAGTACCAGATAAAGTCCCTAGATCTCCCCGTCACACCGCGCAGCCCGAGCGCCAAACATCTCACGCAAAACAGCCCAAAATTCAAACGGAAGCTGGGGAAACAAGGCTAAAGGCAACCGGAACAGACTATCAGCTAATTGTTAAGGTCGTGTTAAGAATAGGCTTGGGCAAGTCCCTATCAATTACTCAATATCAACTGCTAATTCGCCGCTCAAACAGCCATTTCGGCAGCCGTGTCACTCGACCCTCGCGGCTAACGCACGCAACCGTCGTCGTTCCCTCCGCCAGCAACTCTTCGCCGCGAAAGATTTGATAGCGATGCTCGATCCGGGCGCCTTTGGCCGCGATGGTGGCGGTTACCAGTCGCAGCACATCGTCAAAAAAAGCCGGCAAATAATATTGGACGCGGACATCGGCCACAACGAGAAAAATGCCGGCCTCCTTCAACTCGCGATAGCTGTGTCCCGCTGCCCGGAGCAACTCCACTCGGCCCAGTTCGAACCACGTCAGGTAATTGGCGTGGTGTACGCGGCCCTGGCCGTCGGTTTCTTGGTAGCGGACGCGGATTTCGATTTCATGCTGCATGGCGAACGGTTTCAGGTTCCAAGTTTCATGTTTCAAGTTGCAGGGCAAGCGCTCAAGTTTTAAGTTTTTTCATTACAGGGGGGGCTGGGGGAAGTTGTAAGTGGTTGGTGGTGGTGAGTTTGGGAGTTTGGGTGGAAGGGGGT
>DASXLL010000365.1:0-30458 GCA_036496265.1 Pirellulaceae bacterium
GGAACACACGTGACGGCAATACGACCACCACGTCCGGTGACTGCGCAGAGATGAATCCACCCGCCCCGCCGCCCACCGGCGGAGGACGGACCAACCACCGCCGAAATCCAACCGTTGACACACAGCCCCTACAGAGATGAAACCTAATCGTGAAACAGAATGAACGGGGCGCATGACCGCATGCTCCGGAAAAAGGATTCGGCGGTTAAACTACTCAAAATCGATAGCCCCAAGCGCATGCACTGTACTCGCAGCGAAGATTCACTGTCAAATCCAGAGAATTTCACAGGCGTGCCCAAAGGCAGGACAGTTGGCCCATACCCCTCTCCCAACAATTTCCCGAATTCTTGCCAAATCCCCAAGAATTCGGTCCGGTTTTTCATTCAAATTGCAATCTACCTTTAAGGGCGGCGATATGCGCCCTTGCGCCACATCCGCAGTCCCTACCGCGCCCCCAGCCGTTCACCAATCCACTATTCAAGTCGCGCTAAAGTTGAGCGCACTGGCATTTCAACCCAAATCCCGAACTCCAAAGCCCACAATAACTTCCAACCAGCCGCTCAGGCCCTCGTAATAAAAAAACTTCCAACTTTAGCACCGACCTCCCGTCCCTTTGCCAACCCAGCCAAGCAATAATTGCGGCCTGCCGCGCATCAACCGTCCGTCGCAAGTCGCCTCAAGTCTCACGCCTCAAGCCTCCCCCTCCTATGAAACTCGGCCAAAAACTCCTCGCCCTCCTGGCATTGGTCCTGCCCTTCGCCTCACCCGCCGCGGCTCAACAAGCCAAGCCCAACATCCTCTACATCGCCATCGACGACCTCCGCGACTGGGTCCGCTACCTGGGCTATGAACAAGTCAAGACGCCCAACATGGACCGCGTCGCCGCCCGTAGCGTCACCTTCACCCACGCCTACTGCGCCTCCCCGGTCTGCAATCCCTCTCGCACCGCCCTCATGTCCGGTCAGCGCTCCAGCACCACCGGCGTCTATAGCAACGGCATCGACTGGCGGCCGCATGTCACCGAGGTTCCCACCCTCAACGAGTATTTCCGATCCAACGGCTACTACGTCTGTGGTGCCGGCAAAATCTATCACGGCTCCTATCCCCGCGACAAAGATTGGGACGAATATCACCACGAAAACGCCGTGGATGCCGACGACGTCGATGCGGCCAAAGCCAAGAACAAAAAGGGCAAAGGAAAAGCAACGAGCGACGCGACGAACGACGGCGTCGGCGGCATCAAGTTCAAGCCGCTGAATGTGAACGACGAGGACATGGTCGATTACGACACGGTTACGTACACCCTCAAGCAGCTCAACAAGTCGCACGACAAGCCGCTGTTCGTCGCTTGCGGCCTGCACAAGCCGCACATGCCCTGGGACGTGCCGAAGAAGTACTACGACATGTATCCGCTCGACAAGATTCAGTTGCCGAAGGTTCTGGAGACCGACCTCGACGACATCCCGCCCGCCGGCGTCCGCATGGCCAAGCCCGAAGGCGATCACGCCGAAATCCTCAAATCAGGCCGCTGGAAGGAAGCCGTCCAAGGCTACCTCGCCGCCATCACCTTCTGCGACGCCATGATCGGCCGCCTCCTCGACGGCTTCGAAAAAAGCCCCATGAAAGACAACACCGTCGTCATGTTCTGGAGCGATCACGGCTGGCATCTCGGCGAAAAGCAACACTGGCGCAAGTTCACCCTCTGGGAAGAAGCGACCCGCGCCCCGTTTCTGGTTTCCGTCCCCGGTCTCACCAAAGCCGGCACCGTTTGCGACCGCACCATCGACTACATGAGCATTTACCCCACGCTCTGCGACCTCGCCGGCCTCCCCATTCCCAAACACTGCGAAGGCATCAGCATTAAGCCGCTGTTGGCCAATCCCAAAGCCGCCTGGGACCGCCCCGCCATCACCACTCACGGCTACCAAAACCACACCGCTCGCAGCGAAGCCTTCCGCTACATCCGCTACGCCGACGGCAGCGAAGAGCTCTACGACGAAAAAGCCGATCCCCTCGAATGGAAAAACCTCGCCTCCGACTCCAACTACGCTTCCGTCAAAAAAGACCTCGCCCAATGGTTCCCCAAAACCAACGTCCCCACCCCCGCCGAAGGCAAATCCAAGGCCAACGTTGACGACGCGACGAAGAAGGCGCGGAGGGCGGCGAAGGCACAGAAGTGAGATATAATCGAAATTGCCGAGCGAGATTAGCGATGTCAGAAACAACAACTGGAATCGTCGTCGGCGATACGATTCAGCTCGATCAGCCACTTCGTATCCCGGATCGAACCCCAGTCACGGTAACGGTTCAACCCGTTTCAATCCCCCGCGACGAGGCGATTTTGGCATGGGAACGTATCCAGACGAGACTTGAGGACCGGCCAATTCACGGTGGTGGCAAGCGGTTCACGCGAGATGAGCTGCATGAACGCCATTGATACGAACGTCCTCGTTTACTTATTCGACGTGGATGATGCGACGAAACGATCGCTGGCAATGAGTGCGTTCAATTCATTGCTGCGGTCGCCGACAGAAACTGTCTTGTTGTGGCAAGTGGCTTGCGAATTTCTGGGGTGTCTGCGACGTTGGCAATCGAGCGGCAAACTCTCAGCTGACGATGGCGGACGGCACTTTCAGGATATTGTCACGACATTGCGTTTGATCATTCCTTCTCCAAAGGTTTTGGATTCGTCGGTTCGTCTAATGCAGCGCTACAGCCTTTCGCACTGGGACAGCCTGCTCGTCGCCGCCGCGATTGAAGCCGGCGTTGACACGCTTTACACCGAGGATTTGCAGGCCGGCGCGCAGTATGAAACCGTAAAAGTCGTTAACCCCCTCGCCTAACCAAGCGAAAGACTTGGCTGACTCTTGCTTCTCACCCCATTTTCGTGTCTTTTCGTGTTTTTCGTGGCCATTCACCCTTCGATGTGACAAGGCGCCAACCATGACCACCTCCCGCCGCCTCTTCCTCGCCGCCACTGCTGCCGCTACCGCCACCCTCGCAACCTCCACTTCTCGCTCAGCGGAGCCGAAGGTCACCAAAGCCGACCTCGACAAAATCCTCAACCAGCCGGTCCTCAACACGAGCTTCCTCGACCGCCCCGTGATCGTCGAATCCGTCGAGTTGCTGAAAACCGGTAAAAGCTATCTCGTTCGCTCCCGTTCGACCGACGGTGTCGAAGCGATCACCGCCCCGAATCCAGCGAAGATGGTTCAAACCTATCCCATCTTCGTCAAAAACATCGCCCCGGTGTTCCTCAAGCGTGATGCCCGAGATCTGCAAACGCTCCTCTGGGACGTCTATCGCCACGGCGACAATTACAAGCTCCAAGGCATGGCGCTTTGGCCCGGCGTCGCGGCAATCGAAATGTCGCTCCTCGAACTGATGGGCCAAACCGCCAAACGACCGGTCGCCGACTTCTTCGGCGGCAAACTCAAAAACGACATCGCCATCTACTACGCCAGCGGCGTCCGCGGTAACAAGCCGGAAGCAGAAATCGATCACCTGAAGCAACTCGTCGCCGCCGCGGGCGCCAAAGCAATTAAATTCCGCCTCGGCGGGCGCATGAGCAAGAACGCCGATTCGCTCCCTGGCCGCACCGAGGCCCTGATACCGCTCGTCCGCAAAACATTCGGCGACCAGATGACCCTCTACGCCGATTCCAACAGCTCCTACGGCGCCAAGGAAGCCGTTCGCATCGGCCGCATCATGGAGGCCAACGGCTACGCCTTCTACGAAGAGCCCTGCGAATTCGACGATCTCTGGTCCACGAAAGAAGTCGCCGACGCTCTGACGATTCCGATCGCTCTCGGCGAGCAGGAATATTCGATGCACCGCTGGCAGTACTGTATTGCCGAGCGGGCCTGCGACATCGTTCAGCCCGACCTGCATTACGGCGGCGGCTTCATCCGCGCCACGCAAGTCGCCCGCATGGCCGCGGCCGCCGGCATGCCCGTCATTCCTCACATGTCCGGCGGCGGCCTCGGCTACATGGACGTCGTCCACTTCGCCTCATTCACGCCCAACATCGGCCCCTTCATGGAATTCAAGGGCAACACCGACCTGCCCGTGCATTGCCCCACCTCCTCGCTCAAACCCGAAAACGGCATTGTCCGCTGCCCCGACGGCCCCGGCTTCGGCGTCACAATCGATCCCGATTTCGTGAAGAAGTGCGAACGAGTGAAGGCGTCCTAAATGGAGCAATGAATCACAATTGCGATTGCTAGCGATACCGCTAGCAACCGCTCGAATCGTAATCTCGCCGTCAGCTACTGCCATTTGGCGATCGCTACCGGCGGCGTATTATCCGAACCCGCAATGAACTCTGTAGGGAACGCCCTCCGAGGCGTTCCAATGGGAGGGGCACCGTGCGAGTTGGGGTTGTGCTGCCAAACTGGGTCGGTGACGTCGCAATGGCCACGCCCGCGCTGCGAACGCTCCGCAAGCACCTGCCAGACGCCCGCATCATCGGCCTGGCTAAGCCCTACCTGATTTCACTGCTCGAAGGCACTCCATGGCTCGACGCCATCATCCCCTGGGAACACAAAGGCCCCGGCCGAGTCAGCCGCAGCCTCCAAACGATCCGTCAACTCCGTGCCGAAGAACTCGACAAGTTAGTCTTGTTCCGCGCCAGCCTGTCCGCCGGCCTGCTCGCCCGGCTCTCGGCCGCCAAACAAACCATCGGCTATGCCCGGCACGGCCTCGGCTGGCTCGTGAGCAAGCCGATCACGCCCCTGCATCATGGCCGCCGCTCCGAGCCCGTGTCGGCCGTCGATGACTACCTGCATTTGATCAAACAGTCGTTCGGCTTCGCCGCCACAAGCAAACAACTGGAACTAGCCACGACACCGGCCAACGAAGCGGCAGCCGACGGCTTATGGAAGCGATTGAAACTGCCGCCGGGCGAGCAAGTCATGCTGCTCAACACCGGCGGGGCGTTCGGCGATGCCAAGCATTGGCCCGCCGAGTATTCGGTGTCACTCGCTCTCCGAGCCGCTGACGAGTTCGGCCTGACGATGCTCGTTCTCTGCGGCCCGCAAGAACGCACCGCCGCAGCCGCCATCGAATCGGCCGCCAATCATCCGCGAGTCAAAAGCCTGGCGACGGAAGACCTCAGCTTCGGTACCACCAAAGCCGTCATTCGCCGCAGCCGCCTGCTCGTCACCACGGACAGCGGCCCGCGGCACATTGCCTCGGCACTCAACACGCCGACGATCGTCCTGTTTGGCCCCATCGACCCGCGCTGGAGTCACAATTACCAGCAGCAGTCAATTGAGTTGACCGTTCCACTCGATTGCGCTCCCTGCGGCCAGCGCACCTGCCCACTGGGCCATCACCGCTGCATGCGCGATTTGACAGTCGATCGAGTGCTGCGAGCGGTCGAAAGAACATTGGAGAATTCGACCGTAGGGTGGGACAAGGCCGCCTAAGCGGCCGCAGGCCCACCGCAACGATGGTGGGCCGGCGCTCGCTTCGCTCGTTGGTCCCACCCTACCACTCACATACTCACCACTCACTCTCCGCTTCGCCATGCCCAAACTCACCGTCCTCATCCCCTGCAAAGACGAAATCCAGCACATCCGCGCGTGCATCGAGTCGGTGCGGCCGATTGCGGACGAAATCCTCGTCGCCGATTCTGGCTCGACCGACGGCACGCTCGACGTGGTTCGCTCACTCGGCGGCTGCCGCGTCATCGAGCGCGAATATGTCAACTCCGCCGATTTCAAGAATTGGGCCATTCCCCAGGCCCGGCATCAATGGGTCCTAGTCGTCGATGCCGATGAGCGCCTCACGCCTTCGCTGGCCGGCGAAATCGAGCGGCTGATGGCGGACGAACCTGCCTGCGACGGCTATTCCCTCCGCCGCGACAATTTCTTCTTAGGCCATCCGATCCGCCACTGCGGCTGGAATACCTCGCGGCTCGTGCGCCTTTTCCGCCGCGAAGGCTCGCATTATCAAACTCGCCGCGTCCACGCCAACGTCGTCGTCGCCAGCGGAAAAACCGGTGACCTCGTGCATCCCATGCTCCATCACACAGCCCTGGATCTCGACCGCTTCGTGACCAAGCAGCACCGCTATGCGACTTGGTCTGCGCTCGATGCCCACGACGCTGGCAAACGCGCGAGTTGGCTGCGGCTGGCCACGCACGCGCCCCTTCGCTTCCTGCAACTCTATCTTCTTCGTGGCGGCGTGCTCGACGGCCGGGCCGGCGTCGTCGTCTGCGGACTTGCCGCGTGGTACACGTTCCTGAAAGACGCCAAGCTCTGGGCCATGCGCAACTGCCGCGTCTCCGATAACGACACCGCCACCGCCGGCCGCCAGGCCATCGAAACGACTAGAAGTCGCAAAGCGGCGTAGTTCTATTCCGCGTCTTTATCCAGAGTCTTCAGCTCATCGTCGCGAAAGTGGGCCAGGCGATCCGCAAACATTTTGTTGGCCGGCACTAGATCGATGCACTTCTGCGCCGCCGCCACCGCAGCCTCGCGATCACCGCGCTGAAAATAAACTTCGGCGAGCGTGTCTTGATACGCCGCCTCATCCGGCACGAGTTGTACGGCCCTTTGAGCCAGGTTCAAGGCCTCATCCAGCTCACGCTGGCAGCGGGCGCACAGCCAGGCCCCATTGTTGAGATACGTCGCGCTGTCGGGAAACTCGTCAATTACCGCTTTGTGTACAGCCAGCGACCGCTCGAACAACCCATCAGCCAATTGCCGATTTCCCGCATCGGTGAGCGCCGGAACGAGATCGATCGTGGCTCGAATTTCGGCTGGCATCAATTTCTCGCAACGAGCAAGTTCGGTCTCGGCCATTTCGAACTTCCTGTCGGCAATCGCCGCTCGCGCGAGCACCTTATGAATCACATGCGGCAGCAGGAGGTATCCTTCGTTTTCGCTGATGTTCGCGCTCGGGTTCAGCACATGCAGCAGAATCTGCTGCCGCAGTAGCGCTGACCTTCGCGGCTCGTTCGTGCTGACCAGGCTGCCAATATGCTGGCCCGCATTAATGGTATTTTGTGAATCAGGAAGAGCAGTGCGACAGATGAGTTCGCATTGCCGAACGACTTCCTCCTTAAGCGACGGATCGACGAACGATTTAGCCAGCGAAAAACGGGCCTCCGGCGCCAGGACCATGAGGTTGGCCAACAAAAGTTGCTTTTTTCCCGCTTCGATTTCGCCTGCTTGAGTCAAGGCATGGCCCAACAAATAACCGACCGTAGCGTCAGCCGGATTGGCCTTTGCCGCGGCCGCATAATGCTTGGCAGCCGCCTTCCAATCGCCCTCGCTCGCCGCCAGGTCACCGACGTGTGAGCTGCTGGCCGGATAAACTTCTGCGGCTTCGAGAAATAACTGCCGAGCCAGCTCCAGGTCGCCGCGAATCTTGCACGTTTGGCCGAAAGCGACCAGTCGCTCGGCCTTGGCTTTGGCCGGCAGGTCCTTAACGGACTCGCGCGCCTTCGCGACAAGCTCTCGCCAGTTTTCAGGCGGCCCTCCGCGACGTGGATTGGGAGTTACCAGGGAGGCGGCGAGCAAAATCGCCTTGGCACGATCCATTTGCGGATCATCGGCCGTCAGCCGCTCGTGCCAAGCCAGCGCCAGAGGCGCCTCAAGACGGGCGATCACCGCAAATAGGTTCGCGGCAGCAGCGCCTGCGGCCATGGCTTCCGCGCCATAGCGAGCTGCGTCTTCCGTTCGCCCCAAGTGCCAGGCAAACATCGACAACAGCGATTGTCGGCGTCCTCGGTCGCCCGGCGGTTGCGGCAGCTCACGCACAATCTTCCAGATCTGCTCGACTTGCTCCTTGCGGCCCAGTTCACGAAGCTGCCGCGCGACCTGCTCAGCGAGGATCATGCGATATTCATCTGACTGAGCGGGCACCAGTCCAAGTGGTGTCGGCAATTGGCCAAACCACAAACGATCGAGGGACTTGTCTGGTGCGACTGCCACAAATTCGAGGGCCTCACGATGCCGATGCCGCTGCCGATAGACCGTGTGGGCAAGCGGCGGATTGATTCTCCGCATGATCGCCAGCCCATCGTCGATGTGCTCATTGACAAACAGCGTCTTCGCCGCGGTCAAAAGAAGATTTACGGCCACGTTCGCGGCCGGCTGCCCAAATGGATCGGGCTGCTTGTCGGCGGGCGGCAGATCTTTGAACCGCTGCACGTTTGCCGTTTTCAGCAACTCCGCGAGCGTCCGCTGATGGTCGGCTTCGTTGCCTGCCAGCCGATAGAACGTCGTCGCGAACGCCATCCCCTCCAGGCGCGAAGAATTCCGCCGATAAAACTCCTCCGCCAGCGGCGCAGCTTCTTCCCACCGCCCCGCTTCGGCTCGCAGGTTCACGCGCAGAATCAAATCGCTCGTTTTGTCGGCTGCTTCCGTGGCTGCCGGCAGATCACCTTTCGCCCGCAACAGATACGCCAGTCGAGTCCAAGCCTCGTTGTCGCCTTCAGTGGCGCGCTCGCGTGCGGCGGCAATTCTCTGATCGAGTCTATCCGTGAGGATCAAAAACGCCGTGAGCTGCGGCAAACCGGTTTCCGTCGTTGCAACTAGCTCCAAGACCTCTTCGGCCTGGCCCAGTTCTCCTTTGGCAACGAGCGGCCCGACAATCTTCGACGCCTGGCTCGCGATTGTCGTCGCGAGATTTCGCCGCTCCTGCTGACTTTGCTCGCCGCGAATCAGGGCCAGCACCGTTTGCCAGCGCTCCTTGGCTTGCAACTCATTCAGAGCCTGCCGCCGCTGCTCCGGATTTTGCGAATAGCGAAATTGGTCAATCAGCACCAGGACCTCCGCTGGGGTATCCGGCCGAATTCCCAAACGCAGCTTTTTAAGCAACGCCGCGGCCCGGGTGCGAACTTCCGGATCGGTGCTTTTCGCCGCTTTTGTCAGTGCCTCTTCGGCGGTCTGACCCGCCTGCCAAAGCACCTCCGTCGCCGCCTGGCGGACATCGAATTCCGCCGCGCTGAGGTCTTCGACGGCTTTGGCGACCTCGCCGGCCGTCGGCTCCGCGCCTGCAACCCGCGCGAAAAATACAACTGTGACCAATAGCCCCAGCCTGGCAAATCTCATCCTTCGCATCCTTACTCTCGAGCGCCCAGCCAGCCGGTTTTTAACAGCTCGCTTCCCCGTAATATACCGCGATGTCGCGGCGCGGCGGGAAGCCGGTATATAATCACTCGCTGAAGAACCCGCGGAAATGGCTCGGCCTTTGAGAGGTGGCAACGATGAAGATGTCCCGATTCGGGGTCGCGTTGGCGTTGAGTTTCTCGCTGGCAATCGGGCTGGTGGCAGCTGAAGGCACGCTCACAACTTTGCCGCCGGGTTGGGCCACCGCGGCGCCGCGAGACGAAATCAAGCCGCTCTTTCGTCATGAGCCGGCTGGCGGTCGCGGTGGACGCGAGGCGTTCATTATTTCCGGCGACCAGCGCGACGGGACCAGCGGCTGGTGGCAAAAGACATTCGATGTCGAAGGCGGCAAGACGTATTCATTCTCGGCGTGGCGCAGGCTCGAAGGCGTTGACTCAGGCCGCCGCTCTGGACTGGTTCGCATCTTGTGGCGCGACGATAAAGGCAACACGGTCAAACGCGATGAGGCAACCGCCGGCCGCTACCTGCACGGAGCGCACGCCACTGCGGAGCCCGAATATCCCGCCGACAAAAACACGGATTCAGCCGGTTGGACCGAAGTTGGCGAGATGCTCACCGCGCCGAGTGCGGCTCGCAAAGCGATTGTGGAGCTGCATTACCGTTGGGGTCATGGCGGGCAAATCACTTGGAGTGATGTTTCGCTGACGCCGACAATGTATCAGCCACGAATGGTGCGTCTGGCTGCGGTTCACTACCGGCCGCAGTCAGGCAAAACGCCCGCGGAGAAGCGGGAGCAATTCGCTCCGTTGATCGCCAAGGCTGCCGAACAACGGGCTGATCTCGTTGTCTTGCCAGAGACGCTCACGTATTACCAAACGGGTCTCAGCTACGCAGATGCCGCCGAGCCGATCCCCGGACCATCGACGGATTATTTCGCCGCACTCGCCAAAAAACATGATCTCTATATTGTCGCCGGACTGTTGGAACGCGATCAGCATCTGATTTACAACGTCGCGGTGTTGCTTGGGCCGGACGGTAGCATTGCGGGCAAGTATCGCAAGGTTTGTTTGCCGCGCGGGGAATGGATGGGGGGCGTTCAGCCAGGTCACGAGTATCCCGTGTTCGATACGCGGTTCGGCAAGCTGGGGATGATGGTTTGTTATGACGGTTTCTATCCGGAGGTGGCTCGCGAGTTGTCGAATCGTGGGGCGGAGGTGATTGCGTTTCCCGTGTGGGGCTGCAATCCCATGCTCGCTGCCGCGCGGGCCTGCGAAAACCACGTCTATCTGGTCTCCAGCACCTACAGCGATCCATCTTCGTTGTGGATGCCTACCGCCGTTTTCAACCACGCGGGCGATCGGCTCGTCGAGGCTAAAAATTGGGGCGACGTTGTGGTCGCCGAAGTCGATCTCAATAAGCGGCTGTATTGGGCGAGCCTCGGCGACTTCAAGGACGAGTTGCAGCGGCAGCGGCCGTGACCGATTGGCACGCCCATTGCATTAGCAACGCGGCATGCAGACTGCGTTGCCGACAGCCGAGGCTTTCCTGCCCTCGAAGCACGATCTTTCTTCGCTGCGAGAAGCGGCGAAACACTGCGAAGGCTGCCCGCTCTATGCGAACGCAACGCAAACGGTATTTGGCTCCGGCCCGGCCCGGGCGGACGTCGTCATGGTCGGCGAACAGCCGGGCGATGTGGAAGACCGACAGGGAAAGCCATTCGTAGGCCCGGCTGGGCGGTTGCTCGATCAAATGCTAGCGGAAGCGGGAATTGATCGCAGCCGGGTTTATGTCACGAACGCGGTCAAGCACTTCAAATGGACACCGCGCGGGAAGCGACGATTGCATGGAAAGCCGAACTCACGCGAAATCTTTGCATGTCGGCCGTGGCTAGAGGCGGAGCTCGAAGTAGTGAAGCCGGATTTGCTCGTGTTGCTCGGCGCGACGGCGGCTCAGTCGCTGCTTGGCCGTCAGTTTCGTATCACGAAGCATCGGGGCGAGCCGATGGAAACCGATTGGGCGGCGTGGACGATGGCGACGTATCATCCCTCGGCCCTGCTGCGGTCGATTCATCAGCAGGGGAGCGAGGAGCTTCGCGAGGAATTCTTGGCGGATATGAAGCTTGTCGCGAAGAAGCTGCGTGAGCTTCGGTGACGCCGAGCATTCAGTTACGGCAGCCGCTTGACCTTGATATTGCGGTACATCACGGTGCTGCCGGGATCATGTGCTTGCAGGGCGAAGGTGCCTTCGCCGACTCGGCGGCCGGGCTCCATACCTTTTTCCTTGGCTAGCGCTTCAGGATTCTCGGTGTAGTCCGCGGTAACTTTGTCGTTGATTTTGATGACGACATGGTTGCCCTGAACGATAATCTCATACTTGAACCATTCGTTGTCCTTCGCTGGCGCCTCGAGCACCTTCGCGACTTTATACACTCCGCCCGTTTTCTGCGGGTCCTTGTCGTAACTGTTGTTGACCTGGCATTCGTGGCCTTGCGCGGGCCAGTTGGTGTCTTGATACTTGGTATGGAAGTAAATGCCGCCGTTGCTGTGCGGCTTGGTCATCACTTCGCACTTGAAATCGAAATTCTTGAACGGCTGATCGTCACCGACATAGAACAAGTGGCACCGATCGCCGTTGGCAACGATCGCGCCGTCCTTGAGTTGGATGCTATCCGAGTGCTCGGTCGATTTCTTCCAGCCGTCGAGCGACGCGCCATCGAAAATCGTCACGAAGCCGTCGGCATCGGGCTTTTTGTCAATGGCGAGAAGCGGGGAAACGATGGCGAGACCAAGCAGGCAAAGGCCAAGGCGGCGTAGCATCGCAATTGACTCCAGTGAGATAAAAAACAGATCGATTGGCGTAGTTTGACGACAACAGCAGAGGCTGTAAATCAGTCACGGCTTCTTCAAAAACTCCAGCAGGACCATTGCGTCCGCCTTTGTTCCGGCAGCGATCGTCGGGAGTTCACATTTGAACTTGGAATTGTGCCCGGGTGGCGGTGGGTTGCCTTTCTTGATCTGCTCGACGACATCCACTGGCCCGCAGCCGATGCGGACGTGGAGAATTTTCGTGGTTGGGTGCGGTGAGGCGAGGTCTTGGAAATCTTCGGAGCCCATTGCCGTGGGCAAGCCTGGAACAGCGTTTTCGTCGCCGAGCGCTAGGCGAATCGCAGGCTCGGCACGCTTCACGGCTGCTTCGTCGTTGATGAGTGGGCCGGCGCTGCCTTTCATGATGTATTTGGGCATCTTTTCGGGCGGCACGTCGGCGGCGACAGCAATGGCATCGGTCACGCGCTTGATGCCGTTGATCAGCTTTTCGCGAACTTTGGGTTCGAACCAGCGGATGTTAACCTTCAGAGTCGCAGTGTCGGGAATGACGTTGTTGGCGTTCCCGGCCTGAAACGATCCAACGGTGAGCACAGAAGGCTCTTGTGGGTCGATCGACTGGCTAACAAGTGCCTGATAGCTAACGATCGCGAGCGCGCCCATCGTAATGGGGTCCTTAGCACTCTGTGGGGCGGAGCCGTGGCCGCCGACGCCCGTGATGAGCACGTCGATTTGGTCAGTGCCCGCATTTCGCCTCCCGGCCTTCACTGACGCCGCGCCCGTTGGATGTTGCGGTGTCACATGCGATGCAATCAGCACGTCCGGCGGCGGTGCTTTGTCATACAAGCCGCCCTGCACCATCGCCCGCGCTCCCTCGATCAGTTCTTCCGCCGGCTGGGCGATTAACACCAGCGTGCCCGACCAATCCGATTTCAGCTCCTTCATGATCTTGGCCACGCCGATCAAAAACACGACATGCGCATCGTGGCCACAGGCGTGCATCACCGGCGTTAAGCTGCCGCTGGCCGAAGTTCCCGTGGCCCGGCTGGCATAGGGGAGCCCCGTTTCTTCGAGCACTGGCAACGCATCCATATCGCTGCGGAACATGATCACTGGTCCGGGGCCATTCTTGAGAATTCCGACGACGCCTGTTTTGCCGATGCCGGTGTATGTCTCGTAGCCGAGGTTTTGAAACTCCTTTGCCACGAGTGCGGCCGTTCGGACTTCCTGGAAGCCCAGTTCTGGATGCTGATGCAGGTCCAGGAAAATTTCCGTGAGACGCTTTTCATCGCGATCGACGAGTTCTCGCACTTTGGCGGCGAGTTGCGCTGACGCTTGCTCGGCAGCCCTTATGGGAGCGGCGGCTAAATCTGCGAGGGTGGCCAAAACGAGTGCGAGCAAATAACACGTGAGTGGTCGAATGGATTTGGATTTCATTTTTATGGCCTCCTCAAAGTTTCGGTCGGCGCTAACATTTCCGGAAAATTATTTTCGAGGTGAAATCCGCAATTCGTTGGATAACAATGGTTTACGAAAACTAACACCGCTAACATGGCGCTAACAGTTAGCGGGTGTGAGCCGCGGGATCGGTTGTGACCTGGCAACTAACTCGGGCCGGTCGGCTGCACAGCAGGTCCTATTAGATAGATTGCAAACGGCTTAAAAAACCGGGCCAGATTCTTGAAGATTTTTTCAAGCGGAAAATTGGAATTTGTGCGCGAGTTGGCCGAAAGAGTGTTCACAAGCCATGCGAACGATCGCAGAATTGAAACCGGGGCTGTTTTCCGTGAGTTATGCGGGCTTTTGGGGCCAGGCGGCGCTGACGGTCGAGGAGTTCATCGCACGGGCGGGCAAGCTGGGGTTTTCGTCGGTGATGCTGGCGGGGAAGCGGCCGCATATGTCGCCGCTGGATGCGACGCCGGAGCGCCTGGAGCAAATTCAGGCGGCGCTGCGGCAGGCGGGAATTACGTGTGACGTCATCGCGGGATATACGAATTTAGCGAGCAGTGCTGCGGCTGAGGTGCCGACCACGGAGATGCAGATCGCGTATGTGGAGTCGCTGTGCCAGATCGCAGCGGCACTGGGTGCCGACGTTGTCAGGGTTTTTACAGCCTATGAGACCGGCGATCGCGATCCGGCAGCGCTGTGGCGGCGCGTTGTCTCAGTTGTTCGAGAAATGTGCGACCGTGCGCGCGATTATCGCGTGACGATTGCGATTCAAAACCACCATGATCTGGCGCTGGACACCGATTCATTGCTCGATTTGGTCGCGGAAATCGATCGGCCGAACTGCAGGCTGGGTTTTGATGCCTGGTCGCCGGCACTGCGCGGTGAGGACCTTTATAACGCGGCAAAGAAAGCAGCGCCGCTGACGGCGATTACGACGAACGCTGATTACATTTGCATTCCGCGATGGAAGTATCGGCCAGAGTTGGTGAATTATGAGCGGTTGGCGCCGGACGAGGTTCGCGCGGTTCCGTTTGGGACGGGCTTCATTGATTACGCGGCCTTTTTCCGCGGCCTGATCGAAGGTGGCTATAGCGGCCCGGCGACTTATGAAATTTGCTCGCCGATTCGCGGCGGCGGGTCGAGCGAGAATCTTGATGCGTGTGCCCGCAGTTATGTCGATTGGCTGAGGCGAGGCGGGGAGTTGCGGGTGATTGGTTGAGAGTGGTGAGCATAGCCACCCCTACATGCTTACCCTCGCTTACGCTTCGGGTTAGTGTGTTGAGCTATAATGCGGCTGCTATGTATATTCGCCTCGCCAAACGCCTGCTCCTGGAAACCGATAAGCGCCTGCTGTGGAAGCTAGTGTGGAATTTTGGCGTTAAAGGAATCCGAGCAGTCCAACTACATAAATCACGGCTGAAGCGGGGCGAGTTTTTTCCGCCGTTTCTTTATGTTTCGGTAATCAATAGTTGCAATTTGCGGTGCCAAGGTTGCTGGGTGGATGTATCCGCGAAGCAGGCGAAGATCGAGCCGGCGGCGATGAATCGGCTGATTGGTGAAGCGAAGGCGATGGGCAATTCGTTCTTCGGCATCTTGGGCGGCGAGCCGTTCATGCATCCGGAGATTCTGGAAATTCTTGGCAATCACCGCGATTGCTACTTCCAAGTATTCACGAACGGGCATTTCATCACTGACGAAGTCGCCCGTAAGCTGCGCGAGTTCGGAAATGTTACGCCGCTGATCAGCGTCGAGGGCAACGCGATCGTTAGCGATGAGCGCCGCGGGCGAGAAGCTGTTTACAGTCAGACGATGACGGGGTTGCAAAACTGCCTGAAGCACAAAGTGATGACGGGCGTCTGCACGAGCCTGTGCCAGACCAATTTTGATTTGTTGAGCGAAAAATGGCTGGATCGGTTGATCGAAATGGGCGTGATGTATACTTGGTTTCACATCTATCGGCCAGTGGGGCCGGATGCGAAGCCGGAATTGTCGCTGACGCCGGAGCAGCAGCTTGAATGTCGCCGGTTCGTGGTGGAGATGCGGGCGAAGAAGCCGATCGTGATCGTTGATGCGTATTACGATGGCGAAGGCCGGGCATTGTGTCCGGCGGCGACCGGTTTTACGCACCATGTCAGCCCGTGGGGCGATATCGAGCCATGTCCGATCATTCAATTTGCGAAGGAATCGATTCACGACGAGCGGCCGCTGCGCGAAGTTTTTCAACAGTCTGAATTTCTGCGTGATTTTCGTCAGACGGCGGCCGAACACACTCGCGGCTGCATCGTGCTGGAGCGGCCGGATTTATTGGAACAACTTGTTGCTCGCCATGGTGCGAAAGACACGACGGCCCGCCATGCGGCGGCCGCCGAACTTGACGTCATGCAACTTCGGCCAAGCCAGTACAATCCTGGCCACGAGATTCCCGAAAAGTCGCTCGCTTATCGCATCGCGAAGTATTTCTTCTTCAACGACTACGGGACGTATGGCAAGCATTTCGATGCGGCGAAGTGGATTGATAGCCGGGAAAAGCCGCTGACGAAGCCGAAGCTGCTGCAGATTGGAAATTAGCTGGCCAGAGGAGGGATAGATCATGATTCAACGCGCTCCAATCGCTCCCGATCTGGTGGACTATGAAACCTACCGCGTATTAGTGCCTGACGGCGAAAAAGCAGACCTGATCGATGGCGTAATTTACATGGCATCACCCGATACCAAACTAAATAACTCCCTGAACCTTTTCCTCGCGCATCTGATCGATGGTTTTACAACAGCTCGAAACATCGACGGATTCACATTTCTCAGTCGCTTCTCTTGCAAAATCACGGAATTCCGTGCACCAGAACCGGACGTCGGTTATGTGAAACCGGAGCGGGGCCATCTCGTGGAGGAGCGGCATATGGTCGGTGGTCCGGACATCGCGGTCGAAATCGTCTCTCGCGACAGCAGGCAGCGCGACTACGGCGAGAAGCGCGGCTTGTATCAAGATGCCGGAGTCACCGAATATTGGATTATTGATCCCCTGCAGAGCCGCGTGGAATTTCTTGGTCTCAAAGAGGGGAGGTACGAACTTCTTCCGTTGGAAGAGAACCGTATCTTCCGATCAACGGTCATTCCGGGCTTTTGGCTCGACGTGAATTGGCTACTGAGCAAGCCAGTACCGCGGGCATATCGCTGTCTTCAGCAAATTCTGGGCGACAAAAAAAAGAAGTCGGCGAAGCGAAAGCGGTAGCGAACGTCCGAAATTTTGCCGCCAAATGCATCTAGTGGCTGGAACCCTGCGTTTTAACCGCAGTTGTCACCTAGCGGATCAATTTTCCGCTGCGGGCACCAACTTGTGACCTCGCTGAAAACCGATAAAATTTGCAGAGAAATCGAGCGAAAAGGAGCGAGAAAATGACCGTGCGGATTGCGATCAATGGTTTTGGGCGGATCGGGCGATTGGTTTATCGGGCGATGCTGGAACAGGGCATCGTGGGCAAAGGCAAGCATGTCGATGTGGTGGCGGTCGGCGATATTGTGCCGGCTGACAACCTGGCTTACCTCGTGAAGTACGACACGACGCAGGGGCAATTTCGCGGGACGCTGGAGACGAAGAAGTCGTCGCCGGATAAGGCGGAGCCGGACGTTTTGATCGTCAACGGCGACGAGATGCGGGTGGTGGCGGCGAAGACCCCGGCGGAGTTGCCATGGAAGGATCTGGGCGTTGATATCGTGATCGAATGCACGGGGTTGTTCACCGAGGCGGAGAAGGCCAAGGGGCATCTCACCGCGGGTGCGAAGAAGGTGATTATTTCCGCGCCGGCGAAGGGTGAAGATATTACCGTCGTGATGGGTGTGAACCACGAGAAATATGACCCGAAGAACCACAACATCATCTCGAACGCGAGCTGCACGACGAATTGCCTGGCGCCGGTAGTGCATGTGCTGCTCAAGGAAGGTTTTGGCATTGATGAAGGCCTGATGAGCACGATTCATGCTTATACGGCGACGCAGAAAACGGTCGATGGACCGAGCAAGAAGGATTGGAAGGGCGGACGGGCCGCGGCGCAGAACATCATTCCGAGCACGACGGGCGCGGCGAAGGCGGTGGCGCTGGTTTGCCCGGAAGTGAAAGGCAAGATAACGGGCATGGCGTTTCGCGTGCCCGTGCCGACGGTGTCGGTGGTTGATCTAACGGTGAAGACGGCGAAGGATACGTCGTACGAGGAAATCGCGGCAGCGATGAAGAAGGCGAGCCAGACTTATTTGAAGGGCGTGCTCGAATATACCGAAGACGAAGTGGTCTCCAGCGACTTCATCCACAGCAATGCGTCGTCGATTTTTGACAAAGGCGCGGGCATCGAGCTCAACAAGCGGTTCTTCAAGCTGGTGAGCTGGTACGACAATGAGTGGGGCTATTCGAATCGCGTCAGCGATCTGGTGAAGTACATCATCAGCAAGGGGCTGTAGGCCGGGCAGTGAGTAGGTGAGTGGTGAGTGGTGAGTGGTGAGTAGGTAAATCTATTCACCGACTACGCGGAATAATTCGCCGTAAAGCGGATCGGATTCGACATCAATCCGCTCCAGCAGGTGTTGCTGGCCGATGAGCTCGTCGTGGACGAGTTGCCGGGTTGGGTAGTCGCTCGTGTAGCCGTAGTTGCCGGGGCTGCGGTAGCGGGCGAGGTGCGTCCAGGAGCAGAAGACGTAGGCGATTTTTTCGTCGCGGAGGATGACCAGTCGTTCGTCGCGGGTGCGGCCTTGGAAGATGCGCGTGAACTGGCAGTCGTCGAAGCAGGTGTTGTAGACGGCTGGGATTTCGAGATCGAAGGGCTCGGCATCGCCGAGCAGCAGCACTTTTTCGCCCGGCTGGCCATGCTCATTGAGCCAGCGGTGGGCTGATTCGACACGCAGGCCGATGCCGCCGAGGTCGCGGTCGTCGCGGCGGAGGCGATCGAGCGGGGCGAAGTAGCGATTGTCGGGGTGGATTGTGACGAAGACGAATTGCGTCGCCGCGCCGAGGGCGATGAAGGCGACGGTTGTGATTCGCCACGCCGGATGAGGTACGGCAATGGCACCGATGCCCGCGGCGAGAGCGCCGGCCGGCAAGAGCAGCACGAGAAAGCGATCCAGCCGATGGGTGAAAAGCCACCAGGCACAGAAGGCGAAGACCATCCACAACCCGATCGCGGCTAATGACAGCCGTTGTCTTTTTGCGAAGAGTGCGGCGAGGGCCAGGGGAGGAATGAGCAGGCTGGCCCAGCGTGTGCGCCAGCCGTTCCAGGCGAGCTCGCGAATAAAACCGTCAATGGGGAAGCGGCGGCCCGCTGCGTCGGGCTGAGGCGAGTGGACCTTTTTCCATTGGGCGTCTTTCTCTGGTGTTCGCGTGCGACCATCGAACGCTGAGTAGAGCAGTGGATAGGTTGGGTTTTTGGTTTGGACCCAGTTTTTGGCGAACCAGAGGCCGCAGGCGAGGAAGACGCCGCAGAGGAAAATGAGCAGGGTGGGCTGGGCCCACCAGGATCGCGCTTCGCGTTGAATGTGTCGAATGGCGATCCAAGCGGCTAGTGGGACGACGAGAAATAGCGCGGGCGGGTATTTGCAGGCGACGGCTGAGCCGGCGAGGAATCCGGAGAGGGCTGTGAATCGCGAGCGGGCGTCCCAGAATTGGGAAGTGGTTGGCGGTTCTCCGGGAGCAGGTTTGCTCCCGGCTGTTGGGATGCGTGAGTTTGCAAGCCACAGGGCGAAGAGGGCGAGGATCGCGTACATGGCGACAGGGCCTTCGTTGAGGCCGGCTTCGCCGAGTGAGAGAATCCAGGGAGCGGAAAGAAGGACGACGGCCGCGAGAACTCCCGCGGCGAGCGAGTGCAGGCGCTGGCCGAAGGCGATCAGGCCAGCGGCGGCGATAAGTGAGTAGCAGGCCATGACGGTTTTGCCGACGAGCGCGCCCCACCACCAGCCGTCGCGGCCACCAACAATCGACATGCCCCAGACGGAGAGCAGCTCGGAGCCGAGCGGCATGTTGGCGTAGATGTTGTGCGGCAGAAAACCGATGCGGCCGTTTTGGAACCATTCCTTGGGCGTTTGCAGGTGGTATTCGCGGACGTCGTAGTCCCAAGGCGGGAGCATGCTGCCGAGGAAGAGCGCGGCGGCGAAGGGAGCGGCGATGAGCAGGCAGTAGAGCCAGCGGGGGTCGTTGTCGACGGTGATCGCGTCGCAAAGGCATGGCTCGGCGGGAGCCTCGCCCTCCCAATCTCGAGCCTCGCCCTCCCAGGGGAAGCGTTTCCAAATGAAGACTGCGGCCAGAGCAATAAGCGGCGCGAGGAATAACCAGCGTTGATGGAGGCCGCCGATGAGGCCAATGGCGAGGGCGTAGAGTGAGAGTAAGTTGAGGCCGACCGCGAGGGCGAAAGTGTGCTGTTCCAGACGTGTCAGTAGTTGGGTGATTCCAATGGCTGAAAGCGCGAGACGGCCGGCGAGCCAGGCTCCGAGCAGGACTACGGCGGTGAGCAGAACGATAGGCCAGCGATCGAATAACGAAAAATTGGCGATCTTGCCGCCGCACCACATGGAGAACAGTTCGTCGGGGGCGAACAGAAAGTTGAGCGATGACCAGCGTTGCTTTAAGTGCAGGTCTGGAGCGTCGCAGTAATAAAGGAAGAGTTCAAACAGGATCAGGCCAGCGAGGATGGCAAGCGGCACCGCCGGCAGCTGCTGGTTATGAGCCGCGGATTCGGGCGATTGCTGTGCGGATTTCGTGGAATTTGGCCGTTTTTTCGGCATAACCGGCACGTACTGTTGAGCTATGATTGAAAATCCTGCCTAAGCGCGGAACGCCACAGAGGGCGTTCCCTACAGAGCTTTACTCCTCAACACCGGAACGCCACCGAGGGCGTTCCCTACAAATTCCCATGTCTCGTCTCGCCGGCATTTTTACTCCGAACATTGTTCCGCTCGACGACCGTGGGGACATCAACGAGGCGGAACTGCGGCGGTATGTCGATTGGTTGATCGAGCGGGGTGTGCATGGGTTGTATCCGAACGGTTCGACGGGTGAGTTTACGCGGTTCACGGCGGAGGAGCGGCGGCGGATCATTGAGATCATCGCCGATCAAACCCGCGGCCGCGTGCCGATTTTGGCTGGAGCCGCGGAGGCGAACGTCAACGAAACGGTTAAGGCTTGCGAGCATTATCATGCGCTCGGCTGCCGGGCGGTCGCGATCGTGTCGCCATTTTACTTCAAGCTGACGCCGGCTGGCGTGTATGCGTATTTCAAGGAAATTGCGGATCGTTCACCGATCGATATTACGCTGTACAACATTCCGCTGTTCGCGTCGCCGATCGATGTGCCGACGGTGCAGCGGCTGGCGGAGGAGTGCCCGCGGGTGGTGGCGATCAAGGATAGTTCGGGCGATTTGCCGCATATGATGCGGATGATTGCGGCGGTGCGGCCGCTGCGGCCGGATTTTGCGTTTTTGACTGGGTGGGACGCGGCGTTGATGCCGCTGCTGTTGGTGGGTTGCGATGGTGGAACGAATGCGACGAGTGGTGTGGTTCCGGAGATTACGCGGCGGCTCTACGACCTGACATTGGCGGGCAAGTTGGAGGAAGCTCGGGCGCTGCAGTATCGGTTGTTGCCGCTGTTTGACACGATGCTGTATTCGTCGGAGTTTCCGGAGGGTTTTCGGGCGGGGGTTTCGCTGCGTGGCTTCAATACGGGCCGCGGGCGGCAGCCGCAGTCGGTGGCGCAGCAGCAAAGCCTGGTGAAGTTGCGGGATCAGATTCAGTGTTTGTTGGCGGCGGAGGGATTTGTGAATGAGCCCGTGGGTGGGTGTGCGGTGGGAGAGTCGATCGACAACGAGCAGGTGGCGCGGATTGTGGAGAATGTGGTTGGGGAGCTAAAGCGGCGGGGCATGGCCTAACTGGCTGCGCAAAAGTCCTTGGCGTAAAATCGCGGTTCTTCAAAACGCGACTCTAACAACGCCGTCACATGCTCCGCAAACACCTCTGCATTCTTTCCCTGGCCCTATTTCTCGGCACAACTGCGGCTCGCGCTGCCGAGAAGCCGAATTTTTTGTTTATTTACACGGATGATCAGCGGTGGGATGCGCTGGGGGTGGTGCAGAGGGAGCAAGGTGATAAGGCGCGATTTCCGTGGTTTCAGACGCCGAATTTGGATCGGCTGGCGGGCGAGGGAGTGCGGTTTCGCAATGCGTTCGTGGTGAATTCGCTGTGTGCGCCGAGTCGGAGCGTGTTTTTGACGGGGCGGTATAGCCACATGAATGGCGTGGCGAACAATCACACGCCGTTTCCGAGCGAGAACATTCCGACGACGTGGTCGGCGCTGCTGAAGGGGGCTGGGTATACGACTGGCTACGTCGGCAAGTTTCATCACGGGCAGCAGCCGGGGCCGCGGCCGGGATTTGATTACACGGCGAGCTTTGTGGGGCAAGGCAAATACATGGATTGTCCGTTTGAGGTAAATGGGGCTATGACGGCGACGACGGGTTATGTCGATGATGTTTCGACGGACTATGCACTGGAGTTTATTGGGAAGAACCGTGATAAGCCGTTTGCGGTGGTGGTGGGCTATAAGGCGGCGCATGGGCCATTTCAGCCGCCGCCGCGGCTAGAGAACAAATATGAGGGAAAGGAAGCGCGGCCGGCGCCGAATTTGGGCGTGCCGGCGGCTTATGCGGGGAAGTTTTCGGGCGGCGGCAAGACGGAGACGAAGAAGCAGGATGGCAAGCCAAAGAAAAAAAAGGTGAACGGCGCTGAACAGGCCAAGACCGGGAATCGGACGATGCTGCAGGGTTATTTTGGCTGCCTGGCGGCGGTGGATGAAAACGTTGGGCGGCTCATGGCGCGGCTGGATGACCTAAAACTGGCCGAGAACACGGTTGTCGTCTATACCAGCGACAATGGTTACTACCTGGGCGAGCACAATCTGGGCGACAAGCGGTCGGCGTATGAGGAATCGATGCGAATTCCGCTGCTTGTGCGGTATCCGAAGTTGGGCGAGAAGGCTCGCGGGAAGACGGTTGATAAGATGGCGCTGAATTTGGACCTCGCGCCGACTTTTCTCGATCTGGCGGGCGTCAAAGCGGCGGATTCGATGCAGGGAAGAAGTTGGCGGCCATTGTTAGAGGGCAACGACACGGCGAACTGGCGGACGGCGTTTTTCTATGAGTATTTCTATGAACGGAATTATGCGATTCCGACGGTGCTGGCGGTGCGGACGGATACTGCGAAGCTGATCAAGTATCCGGGACACGATGCTTGGACGGAGCTGTTTGATCTGACGAAGGACCCGTACGAGATCAAGAATCTCGTCAACGATGCGGGGTCGAAGGAATTGCTGGCGAAGATGCAGGCGGAGTTTGAGAAGCAGGCGAAGGCGGTGGATTTTCGGGTGCCGGAGTTTGCGGATACGGTGCCGGAGCAGGCAAAGTAGCCTGGTTTGTGATGCGGACCGTGCTTTTTTAACACGGAGACACACAGGCGCAGAGCCACAGGTTTAGCCAGAGCGAAAAGAGGAGTACGAGTGAGAGAAAGATTAAGATTACGAAGAGGATTAAGAGCAAGAGAACGAGCAGGATTAAGACGCGCGTTGAGCGCAGCTGCTCGGACTTACAGGTAGTTCAGCAGGGAAGTTTGGAAGACTTGGGCGGCGAGTTGGAGGGAGGCTTGGAGGGCGGCCTGGCGGGCGGTTAGTTGAGAGATGGCGTCGGGCAGGTTGGTGTCGATGTCGTCGGATAGATTCGATTTGAGCTGGGTGACCTGGTCGGTGAGCTGGCTTTGAATGGTGTCGATGGCCTGGTTGCGAGCGCCCACGTCGGCGCGGGCGAAGGTCACGCGGTCGAAATCTTTGTCGAGCAAAGCCGTGGCGCGGCTGAGATCGTCGCGGTTGAAGTTTTCCAGCGAGGCTTTGAGTCGCAGCAGACTATTGAAGAGGCCGGAGACTTCTTGCGGGTTGGTGTCCGTGCCGGTCAGCGTGTCGCCGAACGCCGAGGATGTCGCTGAGGCGGTGGTTTGGCCTGGAGGAATGAGACCAAGATCAACGGCGGCATTGCTGCCAAAGGCGTCGGTGACGGAGAGCGTGTCGGTGCCGGCCGAACCGTCATCGTAGAGTTGAATGCCGTTGCCGGTGGGATTCAGGTAGGCGGCGACGTGAGAAAAGGGGTTTTGGTTGTTCGGATCGTTATTGATGAGGTTCAGAACGTCGCCAATCGTCGTGGCGGACGAAATGTCGATCGCGAGGTCGGTACCGTCCTTGCGATGGATGGTGAAATCCGTGCCGGTCGTACCGGAAACGCCATTGCCGTGATTGAGATCGGCCAGAGCCGTGGTCGTGTCGAGCGAGCGAATACCAAGCTGCGTGGCGAGCGTGCCGCCGTTTTCGCCAACCGAGAAATCACTGCCGCTGAGAGTTGAGCGAACGACGAGCGACGTGCCGGAGGGGTCGATTTGCGCCAGGACATTGGCACCCGACGAATTGATCGAGTTGAGCAGGTCCTCGACCGTCTGAGCACTGCTGGTGTCGATCGTGTAGGTCTTGCCGCCGTTTTGAATTTGCAGGCCGGAGGCCAGGTCGAGCGGCGCGGCGGTTTGCAGGTCGCTGAGTCTGGTAGTCAAACGGAGGGAAGGATTCAGGTCGCCGCCGACGACGGGATTGACCCCGACGCCCAAGGCCGGCGTGGCAACTTGCAGCTGCTTCGCCGTCGTGCCGCCGGGCAGGTCTTTGATCGTCAAATTGCCGGCGCCGGCAGCGTCGATCGAGATTGTCAGGCCGCTGCCGTTGATGGTCGTCGTCAGCGTGCGGCCTGCGGGCGGGTTGGAGTCGATAAGGCGGATGATGTCGCCGACGCTGTTTGCAGAGCTCAGATCGATGACTTTTTTGCTCGTGCCGTCGCTGATTTCGATGCTGCCGAGCGAGAGGCCTTGGCCGCCGTTGAGCGCGGAAACGGGCGTGTCGTTGGTCAGGCTGGGATTGAGATCGACGGAACCTTGCACATTCGCGGAGTAGGCGCCGAACACGTCGCTGCCCGGGGCATTGGTGCCAAAAGCGAGGCCAATATCGACGTAGCTGTTGATCGAGCCGTCGTTGCCACTATAGACGATGCCGTCGGCCGTTTGGGTGAAGGGGGCGGCGCTTGATTCGGAGCCCGCGAATAGGTACCGGCCGCGGAAATTCTGATTGGCCGTGTTCAACAGCTGCGTGATGGCTTGATCGACTTGCTGGGCGGCTGCCTGGCGGCTGGCGTCGCTGGCTGTGTCGCTGGCGGCGGCGAGCGCGGCGGAGCGGACGTTGGTGATCAGAGTGCTGACGTTCGAGAGGGCCGTGTCGGTAGCGTCGAGATAGGATTGGGCGACTTGGGAATTCGTTTGGGCTTGCGCTTTCAGCTCAAGCAGGCTCTGGATGGTCTCGGCGCGTGAAGCGGCGGCGGGATCTTCGCCGGGCAGCGAGATGCGCTGGCCGGTGCTGATCTGAGTTTGCAGCTTTTGCAAATCGACCTGGTTATTGTCGAGCTGCTGGATCAGCCGCGTCTGCATCAGCAGATTGGTGGAGCGCGTCGAAGGAACTGGAAAAAAGCCGGACATGGGTCAATTGGTTAGGGACGATGTTAGGGTTGGCATGGTAGCTTGCAGTCGTCGCTCCACCGGCGCAGGGCCGGTGGCGGCGAGGAAATGGGAGCGTGGTAGCTTGCAGTCGTCGCTCCACTGGCGCAGGGCCGGTGGCGGCGAGGAAATGAAACTGCTGTTGCTTGAATTTGTTTGGTTGTTAAAGGTTGAGAAGCGTTTGGATCATGTCGTTGATGGTGGAGATGACTTTTGCGGAAGCCTGATACGTGCGCTGGTATTCGATCATGCGGACGGCTTCTTCGTCGATGTTGACGCCGCTGATGGCCTGGCGCTGGCCGTCGAGCGATTGCTGGAAGCTTTGGAAGCCATCGGAGGCGGCGCTGGCCGATTGGGAGGCGAGGGCGACGTTGCCGACGAGATGCTGGTAGGAATCGGAGAGCGACGCGCCACCGTCGGCGGCGGGAGCATTCAGAAAATTGGCCAAGAGCGCGCCGTTTGTCGAATCTACGCCGACGCCGCCGCTAGAAAACGTCATTTTTCCGGGGTCGTCTTTCACGAGCTGGCTGACGCCGATGTCTTGCGAGCCCGTGCCGGAGAAAAACGTGTTGATGCCGAGTGCGGCGAGCGCGCCGCTGTTGTCGCCGGAGAATGCGAACGTTACGTCAGGCGAGTCGCTGGTGATTTGAAGCTGGCCGCTGTTCGTGACGGTCGCGGAAATGCCGTTGATCGCGTCGATTTGAGTGGCGAGCGATTGGAGCGTGGTGTCGGTGTCGAGGCCGGCCAGATCAATGTGAATGTCGGTCGTGTTGGTCTGGCTCGACTGCTTGTTGGAGGTCTGGATTTGAAATGTGCCGCTGGTGAGCGGGAACGGCAGGCCGGCGGTGTCGAGCGGAACCGTGCCGCTGGTTACGGAACGGTCACTGGTCGTTTGCGAAAAGCCGGTGAGCCCTTGGCCGCCCGAATAAACCTTGTTGAAATCGTTGATCAGCGACTTGGAAACATCGTTGAGCCCGCTGATAAAGCCTTGCAGAATATTGTCGCGGGCGGTGGTGAGGCCGCCGAGGCTGCCGCTGCCGGCGGAGAGCGATGCATGTGTCTCGTTGACGACCAGATGCGAGACTTGCAGGCCGTTTTGTTCTTCGGTAACCACGCCGACTGTTCGGGCGGTGCCGAGAGAGACCAGATAGTCGCCTCCGCTATAGACGGTGACATCACCGGTGGGCTGCTCGAGCACTTTGATGTCGGTGATTTGGGCCAGTTGGTTCAGGTCATCGGCCCGGCGGTCGCGGAGGCCGACGGCGTCGCTGCCGGAGGTGCCGCCGCCTTCGAGCTGCACGATTTGCAGGTTGAGCTTGGCGACGTCGGTGAGCAGGTTATTGATGTCGGAGGCGGTGCCGACGATCTCTTGATTGACGGTGTTGTGGATGGAACGGACCTGACCGTCGAGCCGTTGGATCGCGTCGGTCAGCGATTGGCCTTTTTGGACGGCGACGTTGCGAGCGGCGACGCTGTCGGGCTGGTTGAGCACATCCTGCAGGCTGCCGAAGAAGCCGGTGAGCTGCGTGCTCAGGTCTTGATCGCCGAGCTCGTTGATCGCCGATTCGAGCTGAGTGTAAACGCCTGCTTGGGCCCCGCTGCTGGCCACATCGCTGGCCGCGCCACGGGCCCGTTCGTCGAGGAATTTGTCGATGACCTGCTGAACGCCGGTGACTTGGACACCGAGGCCCAGGAGCAGATCGCCTTGGCGGGCGGTGACGGCGGGTTGCTCGATCAGCCGCTGCCGGATGTAGTCCGGCGTGTTGGCATTGGCAATGTTGTTGCCGGTGACCTGCAGACCGAGCTGGGCCGCGTTGAGCGAGTTGCTCGCGATCTGGATAGTGCCGAATAGGCTCATGGCGCGCCAGCGACGAGATGGTCGGAGCCGGCGGGCACATCACGCGGAGCGTGACGGCTACTTACGCCTGCTGATTCACGAGCGAACCACGGGCGTACACCGACTCCCTATCTCCATATGTCGGCCGCATTTGACCGCCGGTAGCGATAATCTCCAGAAGCTGCGAAACGTGCAGCAAGGACCGCTGTGCTAGCACCCAGTTGGCGAGGCTGTGGTGCTGCAAAATGCGCATTCGTGCGGCTGTTTCCTTAACCTGAGTGCCCAGCTTGTTCGGTTTGCCGCCGCTGGTTGAATTCGCCAGTCGCGCTACATTCTCGCTGGGCCGGCCTTGCCGCTTGGCCTCCTCCAGCAGAGACGAGCGGCGATCCTGGCAGGCGGCGAGGCGATTGGAGAGCTCGACCTCCCGCGGCTGCAGCTCGGCGAGCGCCTGCATGTCGGCATTGGTGAGTGCGACGCGTTTTTGCGCGAGCACCTCCAGCAGCTCGGATTGGACGCTGGTGAGATCGTCGAGCAGGCCGGTGATTTCGGCTTCGAAGTCCATGGGGAGGCGGGAGGAAGGGGACAGGGGACGGGGAACAGGAAACAGAAGACAGGGGACAGGATTAGGAACGGGGGGCCATGAGGAGGTGGTACATGGGGTCGGCGATCTTGGCGGCGGAACTGTCGGAAATGCGCTCGACCATGACTTGGTCGAGCTGAGATTGGAAAATGTCTTCGCCCATGCCGCCGTGGAAAAAGGCCGGTTTGTCGAGCGTGGAGCGCATTTGCTTCATCATTTCGCCGAAGAAGGTTTGGCCGACAAAGTCGGTGAAGGCTTGCTTCAGTTCGGGGGTGTCGTGGCCTGTGGAGCGGGGGGCACGGGCTTCGGGGCTCGGGGTTAGGGGGAGCAGATTGGAGCCGCCGAGGCCCCTTAGTCCCGAGTCCCGAGTCCCAAGTCCCTGGCTTAGTGCTTGAATTGTCATAGTTGAGTTTGTGCGTTATGAGGTTCCGGGATCAGGTTTGGTCCCGGCTAATGGGATAGATGATTATTCGATGATGAGCTCGCCGAAGAGGGCGCGTTTGTGTTGGAGCATTTTGATGATGTCGATCACGTCGCTGGCGGGGACTTTCAGGAGATTCAGGGCGGCGACGAGTGATTCGAGCTTGGGTTTGCTGCTGTCGCCGCGAATGTTGAAGGGGACTGCTTCGTTGACGGGCTGATCGCCGACCTGAATGAGCCGATTTTTGTGCATCACGGCGACGGGGCCGATTTCGACGTCGGCGCCGACGATGAAGATGCCTTTCCGCTCGTTGATGATGACGCGCGTGTCGACTTGCGGCGGGGAGAGGCGCGTGTTGTAAAGTAAAGTCGCGGCGAAGAGGGCGGGGCTGTCTTTGTAGGTGGGCGGAATAGTCACTTCAATCGTGACTTGATCGATCGCCCGAGCGATTTCCTTGGTGCTGGTGCTTTGAAAATCGCGACCCTCGTTGATGGCGTCCTGAACGTCGATGGCCGTGTGAAACGCGGCGTGATCTTTGTTGATGACGAGAATGACTTTGCTGTCGTTTCCGTCCTGCACGACGAAGTGGTTCTCGACTTTGCGCTCGAGCTGGCAGCCGATGAGAACGCGGCCGGATTGCGGGCGGGCCGGGTCGTCGATGGAGACCTGGCCCTTGGCGAGGGCAAAGACTTTTTTGTCGCCCGGAACAGGGCCAAAGAGCTCGGTGAGCATCAAGTAGCCGCCGTCGAGGCTTTTGGCGCTGGCAGCGCTGAGAAAGCAGTCGAGCGTATCGCCTTGTTGAGCGCCGCCGGGGGGCACGGTCGCGGTGACATAGACGAGGGCGACGTTTTTGACGTTCTTCAACTCCTCAAATTGCGTTTGACCGGTTTGGCCGGAGCCAATGTGATGGCCGAGCAACTCCATGTAGTGAGCCAGCGCCCGCTGGGTGGCTTTCATATCGGTGTCGCCAGTGCCTTTGAGGCCGGTGACGAGGCCGAAGCCGTGGAGAATGTTTTCTTCCTGGCCTTTGATGCGGCAGATATCGCCGACACGATGATCGGCCGAGGCGGAGGCGATCAGTGCAAGGAATGCGATGACCGCAAGCAGCGATTTGACGAGCGGTTGTAGCATTGGCGAAGTCCTTGGCTGTCGAGAATCTCGAAGGCGAAACTTGGCGGGCTGGAAGCCGGCCCCACTTAGAACGGGCCGAATTGGTCCCACCATTTGGTTAGCCAGCCGCGTTTGTAGGCGTCGCGAATTTGGCCAAGCTCTTCCTTCTTGACGCGCAGATTGGCGATGTCCTTGCTGAGGACAATGTTGTTAGGACCGATGTCCTCGCGGCGGCAGATGCCGGAGAGCGAATGCATCCACTGCTCATTGTTGTTCTGAATGACGCGGTGCGCTTCCAGGACGACGTTGCCGTTGGGCAGGACGGCGGAGACGGTCGCACCGATTTCGAATTTCAGCGACTCGGCTGTGTCGAGCTGGCCGGTGACGCGGTTGAGCTGGGTGAGGTTGCCTTGGATGGTTTGGTCGCCGTCGGATTGCGGCGCAGGCTTGATCGCTCGCAGGCCCTCGAGAATGATCCAATCGTTGAGCTTGGCGTCGTATTGTGCGGTGCGGCGGCGTTGGAGCTGAGCGCTTTCCGACAGCCGAGCGCCCGTATCGACGCGGATCGTGATGATGTCGTTGACGCGGACCTGTTTCGGCGGCGGAACGGGAATTTCGTACCAACTGGGCGGCGGCTTGGAGGGCTCGTCGAGTTGGAAGTTGCCTGTGGCGGCAGGTGATGATTGGCTGGCTTGTGAAACGCGGCTCACCGAGGTTAGTTGACTGCTGTAGAGGCTCGAATTGGGGCCGTCGTCGCTTTCGACGCAGGCTGCCAGGCCCAACGAGAGCCCGGTGAACATGGCGCCTTGCAAAAACGCGCGGCGCCGGAGCCTGGCGGAAGGCTGAACACGATTCGAATTTTTCGGTGGCAGGTTCATAGCGGTCATTTGGGTTCGCGATGTCTATTTCGGGCCGCATTTACTTCAGGCTGGTCGCGTCGGCCTTGATCTCGACTGTCTGCGGGCTGACGATCCGGCCGACGACTTTCTGCTTGGTGTCGATCAGCTCGACGCCGATCGATTCGCCGACGTTGCCCGAATCAATGGCCTTGCCGGCGGCTGTGATTCGGACGCCGGCGGCGCGGGCATGAACGGTGAGACTGGCGCCTTTTTCGACCATCGGCGCGGAGTCGATGGGTTTCGTCTGATCCGGGTCGGGCCGATCGAATTCGGCCGGCTGGACGCTTCTGGGCTTGGCAGTTGGTTCTGGGTCGACTTCGAACATTGCCTGGCGAATTCCGCCCGCGACAAGTGGCTGTTTAGACGTGGGGCTCGTTCTCCGGGAACCGTCGCGCGAAATGGTGACCGATTCACTGCCGGTAACGGTGGCCGTTTTTCGCTCGACACCGCTGAGGGCGAGCAGTTGACGGACGTCGTCTTGCGATAGGACGCGTGATTGACCCGCAGCCGGCGCCGGGCAAAGCGGAATTTCGGCTAGGGCATCGGCGACGCGGTGATCGGGGCCGAATATTTCGGCGACGTCGGCAACGCGAGCAATGCTGCCGCTGCAAACGGCGGCGGAGCGGAGGCGGACCTCGGCCGCGGAGGCGGAGGCCACGAGG
>DASXLL010000366.1:0-70540 GCA_036496265.1 Pirellulaceae bacterium
GAAGGGTGAACCGTCACGATTGTTCAAGGCCCAACGGGCCGTCCCCCTTAAACCATTGGTCCAACGACATTGGCTGGCGGATGTCCTTGGGCCAAAGGCCCAAAACTCGAAAGCCTAGGGCGCAGCCCTAGGAAGGGTGAACCGTCACGATTGTTTCCAGGCCCAACGGGCCGTCCCCCCTTTATCCATTGGTCCAACGACATTGGCTGGCGAATGTCCTTGGGCCAACGGCCCTAAACTCGATAGCCTAGGGCGCAGCCCTAGGAAGGGTGAACCGTCACGATTGTTCAAGGCCCAACGGGCCGTCCCCCCTTTATCCATTGGGCCAATGACATTCGCCGGCGGTTATCTGTGGGCCAAAGGCCCTAAACTCGAAAGCCTAGGGCGCAGCCCTAGGACGAGGTGACCCAAGATTTGTTCAAGGCCCAACGGGCCGTCCCCCCTTTATCCATTAGGCCAATGACATTGGCCGACGGTTGTCTGTGGGCCAACGGCCCTAAACTCGATAGCCTAGGGCGCAGCCCTAGGAAGGGTGAACCGTCACGATTGTTCAAGGCCCAACGGGCCGTCCCCCTTAAACCATTGGTCCAACGACATTGGCTGGCGGATGTCCTTGGGCCAAAGGCCCAAAACTCGAAAGCCTAGGGCGCAGCCCTAGGAAGGGGGTGAACCATCCCGATCGTTTTAAGGCCCAACGGCCGTCACCTCCTAATCCCCAACATATCTCTCGTCGTATTCGCTCGTTCGATAATTAGATTTATCGATTAGATGCGTTAACATAGTTTTCACGCGTTTCCGCCTTCGCACGCTGCTGATCGTCTTGACTCTCCGCGAATTGGATTAGGTTTTCCTATGCCCCGCTTCTCAATCCGAGACTTGCTGTGGCTGATGGTCGTGGTGGCGCTTTGCTGTGGTTACGTCTGGGAACGAACTCGTCACGTCGCGGATATGAAGGCGACGATAGTGGTTTGCGATGAAAACGAACGGCTCGCAAAGGAATCAACATGGCTCCGAAATAAGATGGACGCGCTGCAAAAGACGGTTGATTTTCTTATGAGTGAGTTACGGAAAACGGACAAATACCGAATCGATTAAGCAGGCCCACTTAACCATACATTCCCATCCGACAAATAGTGTACAAATGGTACAAAACTTGCAGAATGTAGCCCCGTGCCGCAATCCTGCCATTGTGGCAACCCTGGCTCACTGCCCAGCCAGCGACGTTCTTTCACAACTTACAGCGACTTCCAGCCATCACGCGTCGCGCTAACGGCTAACCAGGTGAGCGCCACCAAAATCCACAACTCCCACAGCCGTAATCACTTGCAGTTTCTCTCGCCAAAAAAAATGCCAAATGTGAGCCTTTAGCCCGCCGTTGAAAACACGGCCCACTAATTCGCCTACCTACGTCGAACGCCGCAAGCCTTTTGCGCCCTAAGCAGCACTTCGCCAGCCTTCTTCCGAGCCCGACTCGCCCCATCCGCCAAAATCGCCTCGACCTTCGGCAAATCGGCCGCGAGTTCCGCCCGCTTCGCCCGAAACGGGCCAAAAAACTGCTCGGCCACCTCGGCGAGCGCCGTTTTCACCTGCCCATATCCAAAGCCGCCTTTTTTGTACAACTCCGCCATTTCCGTCCGCTGCTGATCGTTGGCAAACAGTGAATAAAGCTGAAACAAATGATCGTTTTCATACTCCGGCTTCGGCTGCTCCATCGGCCGCGCGTCGGTCGTGATCCGCATCACCTTTTTCTTCATCGCCTTGGCGTCTTCGAAAATCTCGATCGTGTTGTTGTAGCTCTTGCTCATCTTCTCGCCGTCCATCCCCGGCACTTTGGCAGACGATTCAAGCACTTTGTACTTCGGCAACACAAACGTCTGACCAAACAAATGATTGAAGCTACCGGCAATATCGCGAGCTACCTCAATGTGCTGAATCTGATCGGCGCCAACCGGCACAATCTCCGAGTCGTAAATCAAAATGTCCGCCGCCATCAACACCGGATACGTAAACAGCCCCGCATCCGCCGCGATTCCCTTGGCAACTTTGTCCTTGTACGAAACGCACCGCTCCAGCAGCCCCATCGGCGTGATTGACATGAGCAACCACGTCAGCTCCGTCACCTCCGGCACATCCGACTGCACAAACAGAATGGCCTTGGCTGGGTCGAGCCCCAAAGCCAACAAATCCAGCGCCGCATCCAACGTGTTTTGCCGTAGCGCCGCCGAATCACGAACCGTCGTCAGCGCGTGCAAGTTGGCAATGAAGTAATAGGCATCATTCCCATGCTGCAAATCGATGTATTGCCGGATCGCGCCAAAATAATTGCCCCAATGAAATCGCCCCGTCGGTTGAATCCCAGAAAGTACGCGCATGGCTCACTATTGAGTTTTAAGGGTCCCAACGATTTCTCGAACACTCGAAACGCCCGCCTCAGCCAACGCCCTCGGCAGCGCCTCAACCAGCTTCATCGTCACCGTCGGATCATAGTAATTCGCCGTTCCAATTTGCACCGCACTCGCCCCAGCCACCAGGAATTCCATCACATCATCGATCATCGCAATGCCGCCAATGCCAATCAGCGGCGTCTTCACCGCTTGAGCGACTTGATACACACACCGCAGCGCAATCGGCTTAATCGCCGGTCCCGACAAACCTCCAACCACATTCCCCAACAATGGCCGCCGCTTCCGCCAATCAATCGCCATTCCCAGCACCGTGTTGATCAGCGAAATCGCATCAGCCCCGCCTTCCTCGGCGGCCCGCGCGATCGTCGCAATACTCGTCACGTTCGGCGTCAGCTTTGCAATGATCGGCAAGCTCGTCGCCTTTCGGCAATCCGCCACCAACCGGCTACACATACTTGGATCAGCCCCGAAATCGACACCGTGCGCCACATTCGGACACGAAATATTCAGCTCAATCGCCGCTACGCCTGCTCGGCCATCAAGCTGCCGCGCCATCGCCACGAACTCATCGTGGTTACGGCCAGCAATGCTCACGATGATCGCCGCCGGCACCTCTCGCAGGTACGGCAAATGGTGCTCAATGAATGCATCAATCCCGTCATTATCCAATCCAATCGAATTGAGCAACCCGCACGACGTCTCGACAGTCCGCCACGGCTTATTCCCCGCCCGCGGCTCCTTCGTCACCGTCTTGGGCAAAATGCCGCCCAACTTCGCAAAATCGACAATCCGTTCCATCTCCCGGGCGTATCCGAACGTACCGGACGCCGTCAGGATTGGGTTGCGCAGCGTCAACCGGCCGAGTTGAACGGACAGGTCAACCGCAGGCGTCGCTATTTCCTTCATTTTGCTCAGCTTAGCGGTAGATAACGACTTTCGGCGATGGGGCACCGCCGCGTGGACGCGGCGGTTAACCGGCTCGCCCACGAGCCGTTTGCTCTGGTCGTCGGCTGCCTTCACCGCCTCGACGCGGTCTTGGGCTGAAAATACAATGTTAATCCTTGCGTGGGGCGACCGTCGTTATGATTTGCCTGCCCTTCCCGAATTGACTTCCCGCGGCCTGAGCCGTAAAGATCGACCCCTAATAAAGAGTCCCGGCTGCTTGTAATGTCGCGCCGCGTAGTGATCACCGGAGTGGGAGTCATTTCTCCGCTGGGCAATTCGGCGGAGAAGCTCTGGGCTGGGCTTTCTGATGGGATGAGCGGCGTTGGCGAGCTG
The DNA here is from genome assembly GCA_036496265.1 of Pirellulaceae bacterium. GTDB lineage: Bacteria > Planctomycetota > Planctomycetia > Pirellulales > Pirellulaceae > CAYLLN01. The sequence continues at coordinate 3,684 of DASXLL010000366.1, forward strand.
AGCGCGATCCCCGCCGACGCGTATCCGAGCCGCTTCGGCGCTGAGGCCCGCGACTTTACCGGATCGATTGACGATTTTGGCCCCCTCGACAAGGCCATGTCGCGGAACATTAAGAAGAATCTCAAGGTCATGTGCCGCGAGATGCAAACCGGCATCGCCGCCGCCCAGTTGGCCCTCACGGACTGCGGTCTAGCGCTCGATTCGGCCAACCGCGATCGTATTGGCTGCGTCTACGGCTCGGACTACATGCTCACGCTGCCGCAGGATTTTGCCAGCGGGATTCGTAGTTGTCTCGACGAGCGCGGACAATTCGATTTTTCGAACTGGGCGGAAAAAGGGCTGCCGACGGTTGAGCCACTGTGGCTGCTGAAATATTTGCCAAATCTGCCGGCGAGCCACATCGCGATTTTCAACGACCTGCGCGGGCCGAATAACTCGCTGACCATGCGCGAGGCGTCGAGCAACCTGGCGCTGGCCGAGGCGTATTGCACAATCGTTCGTGGACATGCCGATGCGATGCTCGCCGGGGCGACAGGTAGCAAAATCCATCCCTTGCGGACGGTTCATGCCATCACGCAAGAAGAAATCGCTCTGCGCGATGGCGATCCGGCGAAGCTGAGCCGGCCGTTTGATAAGCACCGGTGCGGCTCAGTGGTTGGCGAAGGCGCGGCTTGCCTGGTGCTGGAGGAACTCGAGCATGCACAGACTCGTGGCGCGAAGATCTTCGGCGAAGTCATCGGGCACGGCGCGTCGGCTGTCGCGGACGGCCGGGGTGTCGGACAATATAAGACTGCTTTTGGGAACGTTTTGAAACAGTGTTTGAAGTCAGCTGGCGTGACGCCGGATCAAATCGGGCATATTAATGCTCATGGCCTCAGCAGCCGCCGCTGCGATGCTGAGGAGGCCCAGGCGATCGGTGAAATTTTCGGTGGTCGCAAGTCAGCCGTACCGGTTGTGGCGCCGAAAGGCAATTTCGGTAATCTTGGCGCGGCCAGCGGGCTCGTCGAGTTGATTAGCAGCTTGCTCGCGTTTCAACGTGGTCACTTATTCCCCGCGCTGAATTACGAAACTCCCGATTCCGAGTGTCCCGTCAACGTCGTTAAAGACAGCTCAGTTGTAGCCGGCGACGTTTTCATCAACTGCAACGTCTCGCCGCAGGGTCAGGCCAGCGCAGTCGTGGTTCGGCGATTTTAAGCCGCAGGGATTGCCTGCTCGGCATAATCGCTACGCTCGCCGCTGCCTTCTCAAGCTGCCATTCGCGATGGTCCGATAGCACTTGTAGCGCGCACCGGGCGATAGCAGTCTTTTTGGCCGCCGGCAGCGCGCTATCGCGGGATCGCATCATGTTCCGGGCAAATCAGGCTGTTTTCGTGCTCGGGCTGTGGACCGCCGCCATTGCTCATGCGCAGATTCCGCGCGATCCGGTGCCCTCCACGCCAAACGCTGCCGGACCCACCACCGTTCCATCAGCAGCCCCGCAAGCCGCGACTCAGCAGCAAACGGGCGTCTATGTGACGAAGCAGTCGGAAGTCGAGATTCCGTTTTCGGTGCGGCCAGGAGCGACGGCGGAGGGCCAGCCGGCGAGCGTGCGGGTGTTTGTCTCGTGGGATAAGGGCAAGAGCTGGCACTTTTACGATGAGCGGAAGCCGGAAGATACGCGATTTCGTTTTCGCGCGAAGCAGGACGGCGAGTTTTGGTTCGCGACGCAGGTGATGGATCGCACTGGCAAGCCGGCGAGCAGCGAGCCGCGATCGCCGCAACTGCGTTTGATCGTCGATACCCAGCGGCCGCAATTGTTGATTCACACGAACGTTGATTCCAGCGGCCAGGTGAATCTGTCATGGAGCGCGGCCGACGCGACGCTACGACCGGCTTCGCTCAAAATGGAATATCAGGATGCGTCGGGCAGCGGTGGACCGTGGGAAATGGTCAATGTGGGGGTGGCTCCGAATAACACTGTGACGGCGACGGGGCAAACGAGCTTTCTGCCGGCAACGAGCAGTCGCACGATTAATTTACGGGCTGAAGTCACCGACGCGGCCGGCAATATGGCGTATTTCAGCCAGCGGCTATCGCTGGTGCCGGCGAAATCAAAGGAGTCCGGCGGACTGACGTATTCCCCGCCGCCCGATCCGTCGGCGGTGCCGTGGCCAAGCGCGAAGGGACCGGCCGGCATGGTCGGTGGCGCCGCAGAGTCGGCAATTGCTGCGGCTCCCAAGCTTGAGCCGGCGGAAGAATCGGTTCGCATACCTGATGCGAATGAGGCGCCGGCCGCCGCCGGGCCGGGCCGGTTGGCAAGCACTCGCGCTGCTGAGGAACAGCTGCCGGAACCAGAGCCAGCCATTCAGCGATTGCCAATGTCAGATTCGTCCGACGTTCACGTGCCTGTCGAGCCGATGCCCGCCCCCGAAATCGCTCCACTGCCGCCGACCGCTTTGGAACAAATGCCGACGCCCCAACCAGCCGAGCCGATCGACACGCCGACGGCGGCGCGGCCTCGGCTAACAAATACTCGCCGTTTTAGTCTTGATTACGACATTCAAAGCGTAGGACCAGAAGGCGTTTCTGCGGTGGAGCTCTGGGGCACGAATGATGGTGGTCGCTCCTGGTCGAAATGGGGCTTGGACCCGGACAATACGAGCCCGTTCGAGGTTGAGGTAAACCACGAAGCGATTTACGGCTTTCGTATCGTCGTAGTCGGAAAAAACGGTCTGGCCACCAGTACGCCGCAAACCGGCGACGCGGCTGATATCTGGGTCGGCGTTGATTTGACCCGACCGCGGGTGAAATTGACCGGCGCGGCGTACGGCCAAGGAGAAGCAGCCGGAAAACTGGACATTACCTGGCAAGCCGACGATCCGAATCTCGGCGGCCGGCCAATCACGCTTTCGATCGGCGACCGGCCCGACGGTCGGTTCACGCCGATCGCGACGGCGATTCCCAACACCGGGCATTTCCTCTGGGAATACGATCCCCGCAGCCCGCGGCAGATCTATCTCCGGCTGGAAGTGCGCGACGATGCCGGCAACGTGGGGATCGATCAGCTCACTGAGCCGATCAAGGTCGATGGCCTCGAACCGAAGGCCCAAATTCGCGGCATCACGCCCGTCCCAGCCGGCCGCGGGGCTTTCCGATCGCCGCTGTTTCGGTAGACCTGTGGCTGGTCCATTTCTGCTGCCATAATGACTGAATGGCGCGAATTTTGATTACGTCTGGCCCGACGCGCCAATATCTTGATCCGGTGCGGTATTTGACGAATGCCTCCAGCGGCCGCATGGGGCGTGCGCTGGCTGAGGCGGCGATTGATCTCGGGCATGATGTGGTTGTGGTCAGTGGGCCGGTGGCGGTTGATTATCCGAGAGGCGCAATCGTCCGGCCGATTATTTCGACGGAAGAATTGCTAACTGCTTGTCAGGAGTTGTTTCCGAGTTGTGATGGCGTGATTGGAGCAGCGGCGCCGTGCGATTATCAGCCAGTAAGAGTCGAAGAACGAAAAATTGCCAAGACGGGCGAGCCGCTGGTGCTGAATCTGGTCGAAACGCCGGATGTCATGGCCACGCTGGGAGCCCGCAAACGGCCGGATCAATGGCTCGTGGGATTTGCATTGGAAACGGACGATCAGCGCTTTCGTGCGCTGACAAAATTGCAGCGAAAGAGCTGCGATTTGATTGTTCTCAATGGTCCGACGGCGATGGATGCAACCGACAACCAGGTTGAAGTGCTCGATAAAAGCGGAACCGTTGTTTCGTCGTTCGCGGGAAGCAAAGAGTTGGTCGGCCGCGAGATTCTGCGTGTCATCCAGCAGCGGCTAATCGAGCGTTAGCGGAGCTAACATAACTCTTCGACGCGCCATAACTGCTAGCGCTCTGCGCTAACTTCCAGCAGCTTCGCCCCACGAGCAACGACTCGTGCCCGCGGCTGGCGCGTGCGGAATTTGGTGAGCGCAGCGGGAGAAAACGGCATATCCTCGATCTCTAGGGACTGGATCGCCGGCATTTGGGCAATCGTGTCGAGGGCTGCGTCCGTCAGTGGCGCCCGGCTGAGATTAAGGGCTGATAAGTCCGGCAGATCGCAGAGCGGCACGAGTCCTTCATCGCCGCCGCGCCAGTTTTCGTCAATCGTTAACGACTCGCGGGGAGGCGCGTTGAGGACGTCTCTCGACAACAACGGCGAAACATACGCGTCAGCAATCAAAACCGGCGTTTGAACGGCCGCGGCCGCGTTTGGTTCCTGGCCCTCGGAAGGCAAATCGGGCGGCGGCGCAGGCAGGAGAACATCGGTTTGCTTACTCGCAGCTAGCGGAGTTTCCGGCTCATCGCCGCCAAATCGTCCACCGAAGGCACGGATCTGCTCGTGCGCCATATTCCGCCGCTGAGTTGCTCGTCGCGTACCTACATCGGTGATTAGAGCGGTCAGCTTATCGCCACGAAGTTCGTTTTCTTGCCGCAGCACGGCGGCAATTCGCGCATAGCGCGACGCGTCGGCAGCAACTGCTATCTGCTGCAGGGTGGTCGTGGCTCGCCACGCGGCTTCAGGATCGTCGCTGCAGATCGAATTTACGAGAGGCCCGATTGCCGCTTCGCCGGCCGAGGACAACTGCGCTGCGGCCGACTCGCGCGCTGCAAAATCAGCGGCACCGAGCTGTCGCACTAAGAGCGCAAGCTCATCGGCCGACGGCGGGTTTGCCCCGACGATAGAAATAAAGACGAAAGATGCACAAAAAAGCCATCCAATGGCCCACGGCATCCTGCCGAGCCGGATGTTCATAGAAGTCGCTCCGCTGCCCGCCACCATCAGTCCCCAAGCGTCGGGCTAAATATTACTTTGCTTTCCTAAGCCACGTCGATAGCAAAGTTTGCGCCGAACGCCGGATTTACCTATCCGAGCAATAAATAAGGGCTATCGGGCCGGCGTGATGGATTGTCGGTGGGTCAAGAATTGGCAGCCGGCGGCGAACTGCCTTTCTGACACGAAACCTTGGGTAAGACGGCTGCTGCACCGCAATTGACCCAAATCGCCAATCGCAATAAACTTTTATGGCGCTAGTGTTTGCGCAAACGGAGGCCGGTGTCTCCGACGCGGACGGAATATAGATTGCACGGACGGTTGTCGTTTTGTTTTTTCCGAGCAAAAGGGCGTTTTCTCGGGGACGATAACGCGCGACTCGGCAGCACTGCCCTCTGGGTGGCATCGATTGCGCCGCCGGCCATCGTTTTCCCGAATTGAGAGCTTGCTGTTCGTTTTCGAGACGCAAATGTCCCGCAGACGGACTTTTTTACCATAGCAAATTCACATGGATTTACTTGAACGAGCCTGGGACGGCGTTGGCAACTTCATGGGAAGCCTGATGCACGGCTTCGAGCGGAGTGTCACGTCGGTCTTTGGCACTTCCAACGCGCGATACATCCGCAAGCTGCAGACGAAGGTCGAGGCGATCAACGCCCTCGAAGAGCGGTATCAGGCAATGTCGGACGCCGAGCTGCGGGCTCAGACGGCCAAATTTCGCGACCGGCTGAAAGCGGGCGAAACGCTTGAAGACATTCTGATCGAAGCGTTTGCCGTTTGCCGCGAGGGTGGCCGGCGGTTTCTCGGCATGCGGCATTACGACGTGCAAATGATCGGCGGCATAGTGCTCCATAGCGGCTCGATTGGGGAAATGGTCACAGGCGAAGGCAAAACGCTCGTGGCAACGCTGCCGGCTTACCTCAACGCGCTGGAAGGCAAGGGCGTGCATGTAGTCACCGTCAACGACTATCTCGCCCGCCGTGATATGGAGTGGATGGGGCCGCTGTATCTCGGTCTGGGCCTCTCCGTCGGTGCGATTCAGAGCAACATGGAAGTGCTGGACCGGCAGAAAGCGTACGACGCCGACATCACGTACGGCACGAACAACGAGTTCGGCTTCGACTACTTGCGCGACAACATGCGGCCCGCCGCTCGCGGCGACGATCGTTATCCCAAACACCTGCAGCAGTCGCAAAAGCACCTGCATTTCGCGATCATCGACGAAGTCGATAACATTCTCATCGACGAAGCGCGCACGCCGCTGATCATCTCCGGCCCGGCGTTCGATAATCCGGCTAAATATGCCGATGCTGACCGAGTAGCGCGGCTGCTGAAGAAAGACGAGCACTTCGTCGTCAACGAAAAAGATCACTCGGTCAATCTGACCGACGAAGGTGTGCGGGAAGCCGAGCGACTGGCTGGCGTGGAGAGCTTTTACACGGCCGGCAACATGGAATGGCCGCACTTGATCGACAACGCGCTGAAGGCCCACCACCTGTATCAGCGCGATGTGCGGTACGTCGTTGAAGACGACTCGATCATCATCGTCGATGAATTCACCGGCCGCAAAATGGAAGGCCGCCAGTGGAGCGATGGACTGCACCAATCGGTCGAGGCGAAGGAAGGCGTCAAAATCAAGGAAGAAACGCAGACTCTGGCCACCATCACGCTGCAAAACTTTTTCAAGCTGTATGACAAAATCTGCGGCATGACTGGCACGGCCATGACCGAGGCCTCCGAGTTCTGGAAAATCTACGAGCTCGACGTTGTCGCGATTCCAACGAATCGCAAGATGCAGCGGAACGAGAATCCGGACGTGATCTACCGCAGTGAGCGGGAGAAGTTTATCGCCGCGGCGGATGAAATCGAGCGGATGAACCGCTATGACGCGCTTTACCTATCGGACGGCACGGAGATCGCCGGCACGATCCACAAAGAGACCGACGATTCGATCGAATTCCAGAAGCATGAAAGCAAGCAGCGCGACATTTTTGCGAAGGACAAGGTCGAGCACATCGAACGCAGAGGCCGGCCGGTGCTGGTTGGCACCGTTTCGATTGAAAAGAGTGAACGCCTCAGCGATCTACTCGACAAACGCGGTGTGAAGCACGAAGTTCTAAATGCCAAGCATCACAAGCGCGAAGCTGAAATCATCTCGCAAGCAGGGCGGCTGGGCGCGGTTACGATCGCCACGAATATGGCCGGCCGCGGCACCGATATTATTCTCGGCGGCAATCCGGAAACGATGGCTTGGGCCATTTTGCAAGATAAGTACACCACGCGCCTCGATGTGCCGCCGTCCGAGTGGGAGTCACTGATCCGCGAAATTGAAGCTCGCGAAGGGATGAAGGCGGAAGGGAAGGTTGTGCGCGAGCTCGGCGGACTCCACGTTCTTGGCACCGAGCGACATGAGGCCCGCCGCATCGACTTGCAGCTTCGCGGCCGCTGCGGCCGCCAAGGCGATCCCGGCTCCAGCCGCTTTTATCTGTCGCTCGAAGACGACTTGATGCGGATTTTCGCCGGCCCTTGGGTCCGGACGATCCTCGAATCGCTGGGCATGAAAGAGGGTGAGAAAATCGAAAGCCGGATGGTCAGCCGGCGGATCGAGGCGGCTCAGAAGAAGGTTGAAGAACGGCACTTCGAGTCGCGCAAGAACCTGCTGGAATACGACGAAGTGATGGATGAACAGCGGCGGCGGGTCTATGGCTTCCGCCAGCGAATTCTGGATGGCGGCAACTGTCGGGCGGTCGTCCTCGATATGCTAAATAAGCAGATCGACCAGCAGCTCGAGGCCTTTTTGCAGCGAGACTACGGCGCTGGCGCGTTTGCCGCATTCGCGAGTCAGCGGCTCGCGGCCGAGTTCCAAGCCCGCGATTTTCGCGGAATGACGTTCGACGAAGCCGATATGTATGCCCGCAATGAGGCGGAGCGAGCGGCTGAAGGCCACGTGCAGGACGGCATGGATGAAAACCTGCCAGGTGATGAAGACGACGAAGCCGATCAGAGCGAGTGGAACTGGGAAGCGATGGCCAAGATGGCCAACGCGCGGTGGGGTCTTTCGCTCCGCGACCGCGATTTGAAAAAGCTTGGCCGCGACCATGTCGGCGAGTTTCTGATCGAAAATGCCCGTGAATCGATCGCGAAGGTCGATCTTTCCGAAGGCAAAGACGCACTCGCTGAGGATTTTTCGCAGCGGACGATTCAGGGCTGGGCGCATCACCGCTTCGGCCTCGATCTGCCGCTCGACGAAATCAAGAAACGCGACGCGAATGCTCTCAAGTCGTACATCAAGCAGCAAGTCCACGGCGCCTATGAGCAAAAAGAGGCCGAATATCCGGTTATGGCGGGCATTTATCGCTATTCGAGCGGCGAAGGCCAGCAAGCCCGGCTCGATCGCGAAGCGCTTGTTGCCTGGGCCCGCGAGCGGTTTGGCACCGATCTCGACATCGAAAGCTTGAAGAGCAAGCAGCGCGATGAAATCCGCGCGGTCCTGATCGAGCATAGCCGGCAGGCTCAACAAAAGGCGGAAACGGCGATCGCGGAAGTCCATCAGCGACTGAATCGCATGTTCGGCGAATCGGAAGCCGGCCGCACAGCTCGCGCCGCCGCTGGACCAAACGGGCAACTGGATTCTCTCTCCAGTTGGCTCGAGCAATCGTTCGACTACAAGCTCACGAGCGAAGAGATCGGCGAGCTCGACCGCGACGCTCTCGAACAACGCTTGCTATCCGCGATCGACGACCGTTATCGGCCCGAAATGCGGCGGATGGAGCGGATGCTACTGTTGCAAATCGTCGATACAGCCTGGAAAGACCACCTGTTGGTCATGGATCGTCTCCGCAGCAGCGTCGGTCTGGTCGGCTATGCCCAGGTCGATCCGAAGGTCGAATATAAGCGCGAAGGCATGAAGCTTTTCGAGCAAATGTGGAGCTCGATCGGTGATCAGTCCACCGGCCTCATCTTCCGCATGGAGCAGCTCAACGAAGAATTCGTCGGCTCGACCTGGATTGAGACTGCTGCCACGCACGCCGAAGCTCCGGGCGCCACCGAGGAATTCGCCCGCAGCCAGCAGCAAACCAACGCCGGCGCCGACGTCGATGCCAAGCCCGAGCCGATCCGCAACCGGGGAAACCGCGTCGGTCGCAACGACCCTTGCCCCTGCGGCAGCGGGAAGAAATACAAGAACTGCCACATGCGCACGGGCGGGATGATCTGAATGATGAATGCTGAATTATGAATGATGAAGGTCAGGGAGGACCTCGATGAAGAATAACGACGACAGTATTTCATCATTCAGCAATCAAAATTCCTACTTGCTTGGCCAAGCGTTAAATGTCCTGTATCTAGGGGCTATCTTCCTCGCCCTTCCCTGGCTTCTTTACCAGCGTCTCCGACACGGTAAATATCGCGAGGGGTTCCGCGCCAAATTCCTGGGCGACATTCCACAGCGCAAAGGCGATAAACCCTGTCTTTGGCTGCACGCCGTCAGTGTCGGCGAAGTGAATTTGCTGGAGCCGATCCTCAAGTGCTGGGAACACCGCAATCCCGATTGGGACATCGTCATTTCGACGACGACGCAAACCGGCTGCGCACTGGCCAAGAAAAAATATGCTCCGCGGACGATTATTTATTGCCCACTCGATTTCAGCTGGGCGGTGAGCCGGGCGATGGGGCGAGTCCGGCCCTCGCTGCTGGTGCTCACGGAGCTGGAGCTATGGCCAAACTTGGTTGCGGCCGCCAAGCGGCATGGTGCAAAGGTCGCCGTCATCAACGGCCGCCTCGGTGAAAAAAGCTTTCGCGGTTACCATCGCATTAAGTGGCTCGCTCAGGGAGTTTTTCGGCAAATCGACGTGGTTGCCGCTCAGAACGACGAATATGCCGAGCGGTTCGTTGCTCTTGGGGCGGATGCAAAAAACGTTTACGTCACTGGGTCGATCAAGTTCGATGGCGCACGCACCGATCGTCAGTCGTCAGAGATCCGACGGCTCGCCAATCTGGCCGGAATCACCGAGGGCGACATTATTTTCCTCGCCGGCAGCACGCAAGACCCAGAGGAATCGCTGGCTCTATCCGTTTTTGAAAATCTATCCGCCGAATTTCCGCGGCTGAAGTTGATTCTCGTTCCTCGCCACCCCGAACGATTCAACGATGTGGCGGCAATGCTCGGAAGCCGGGGCGTGCGGTACCAGCGCCGCTCGCAAATGGAACAGGCGAGCGGGGGCCGTCAGGCCCCCGGTATCCAAAATTACCGGGAGGCTCACGCCTCCCGCTCGCCAGAGACTCCTCTCGTCACTCTCATCGACGTCGTCGGCGAGCTGGGCCACTGGTGGGGCATGGCGAAAATCGCCTTTGTCGGCGGCAGCCTTACCAATCGCGGCGGCCAGAACATGAGTGAGCCGGCGGCTTATGGGGCGGCTGTTTCGTTCGGACCCAACACTTGGAACTTTCGTGATGTGGTGACGCAATTCCTCACTGAAGACGCCGCTGTGGTTGTGAAAAACGACGGAGAACTCGAAGCGTTCGTTCGCCGTTGCCTCACAGAGCCTGATTTTGCTGAGTCACTCGGCAGGCGTGCCAAAGCGCTGGTGCTACGGCAGCAAGGGGCAACGGATCGTACCATCCAGCTACTGGAGCAGGTGCTTTCGATCGACAATCAACAAGACCGCGAAAAGGCCGCGTAGGACGTCTCACCGATTCTATTGCCCACGCGATTGAAATGCTTTGCTTGCGGCGACGAGTTGAATGAGATCGCGGAAGCCGTTGCCTTTGGCGCGAAGCTCGCGGACGATGGAATCAACCTGGGGGCGGTCGGCGGCGGTTATGGGGCGGCCGGTGGCGTAGGCGAGCAGCTTTGTTGTGAGCGCGGTGGCGAATTGGTCCTGGCGCTTGAGCAGAATCTGCTTGAGTTCTTGGACGTCGGTGAATTTCTCGCCGCTGGGCAATTCGCCGGCGGAATCGATGGTTTGTTTGGCTGAATAGCGCTCGCGCCAGGCACCGATGGCGTCGTAGTTTTCGAGGGCGAAGCCGAGTGGATCGATTTTGCGGTGGCAGTCGTAGCAGGCGGCGACGTTGCGATGCTTTTCGAGCTGCTCGCGGATGGTTTGAGCGCCGCGAATATCGGGATCGAGCGGTTCGACGTCGGGCGGCGGCGGATTGGGCGGCGTGCCAAGGATGTTTTCGAGAAGCCAGACGCCGCGGACGACGGGCGAGGTGTCGATGCCGTTGGCAGTGACGGTGAGGACGCTGCCTTGGCCGAGCAGGCCGCCGCGGTGGCGGTCGGTCAGATTAACGAGCTTAAAATCATGACTGTTGGGCGACGGGAGGCCGTAAAGCTTGGCGAGGCCTTTGTTGATGTAGGTGAAATCGGCGTCGAGGAATTTGGAAATGTCGAGATTCTCGTCCAAGAGGCGGCGGGCGAAAAGGCGCGTTTCCTGCCGCATCGCTGTCTGCAAATCGTAGCGGTAAAAGTCCTCGAACTTGTTGCGGTCGGGGGGCATCGAGCCAAGATCGCGAAGCGTGAGCCAGCTATCCAGGAAGCCGTCTAGAAATGCGTCCGAGCGCGAGTCTTTGAGCATCCGTTCGACCTGGGCGGACAATGCTTTGGGCTGAATGAGCTTGCCGGTTTCGGCCGCTGCAAGAAGCTCGTCGTCGGGCATCGATGACCAAAGGAAATAGGAGAGGCGCGAGGCAAGGGCGTGTTGTGAAAGCTTGCCGGAGGCTGGCTCGTCGAGGTAGAGGAAGCTGGGCGAGCAGAGCACGGCCTTGAGGCCGTCGCTATAGCTCTCGAGTGGAGTACGGCCGGACTTTTGGCGATGGTCAATGACCTGAATGAGCCGGTCGAGCTCCTCGGATGTAACCGATCGACGATACGCGCGGGAGGCGAATTCGGCGAGGTGGAGGCGCATTTGGTCGGACGAGATCTGACCGGTTTGGTGGACGGCCTGCCAATCGTCGCCGAGGACGGCTTTTTGCGTGGGTATCGGCCACGAATCGTAAAACGGGCCTTCGATCTCGACTTCGTAGATATGAATCTGGGGCAGCTTGCCGTATTTGATGACATTGAAGCGGTGCTCGACAATGCCGCCGCGGACGAGCGGCGGAAATTGGTCGCGATACTTCCGCGACATTTTGCCCCACATTTCGCGCACGTCCATCATGCCGTTGGGGAACGTGAAGCGGGGCGCGAAGCCGGCGTCGAGCCAGACGCGGGCAGTGTACCATTGCTGCTCGTCGGCCAGGTCGAACTCAGCGAGCACCGGTTCGATCGGCTGTGGCTTGTACATCGGACCGACGCGAGAATTGCCGACCACAATGTTCAGGCGTAGTGGATCGTCGGGGTTGGTGCCGACGAATTCAACCTCGTAGGGATGGCGACGATTGAGGGCCTCGGCTTTAAAGCGGATTTCGTATATCCCGTCGAACGGGACCCCTTCCTTGAACTGCACGAGGTGGGCGTAGGCGCCTTCGGGCTTGTCGGCCGCGGGGACATCGTAGAGCGTGAGATGCGAGAAGCCGTTGGTACGGCCATGGACCTGGTCGATCTCGGGTTGCTGACGAAAACCGCTGTTGAAGCGCCATACGCGGGGTTCGGGCTTCGTCGTTGGCGTCATCGCCTTGTTGACGATTTGATCGGCAGCATCGAGATAGCGCTGGAGCAAGTGGCCGGAGGTGACAAGCGTCTGGCCGATGTTGTCGAGGTGATCTGTCGTGCCATCGGTGGGAAAGCCGGTGGTGGGATCGAACATCGAGATGTTGAAATGGAACAGGTCGCGGACGGTGTTCTTGTATTCACGCGAGTTCAGGCGGCGGAGCGTCGTATAACTGCCCGAAGAACGGCGAGCTTCGTGATATTTTTGAATGCGGCCGGTGAGCCAGGCGAGGGCCACTTGTCGCTCGCTGTCGGACGGCTTCTTAGCGCCTTTAGGCGGCATTTCGGCGAGGTTGAGCTGATCGACGATGTCTTGGAGATCGACGAGCGAGGCGTCGTCGGTGATGTCGCCGGTTAGTTGGTCGAAACGGCGGTCTCCTTTTTGCTTTTGCTCGCCGTGGCACGAGAGACAGTAGGTGCTCAGGAAGGGCTTTAGTTGAGTGGCGAAGCTCTGGTCGTCGGCTGCGTGAGTAGACGACGCCAGGCAGGCAATCGCTGTTGCAATCAATATCAGGCAAACAAGTAATCGAGGTGGGCACAGACGAGACGCCTGCGCCACCCATTTCAAATTTAGTGCAGGCATATTTAGGCGAGTTCCAGGCCGGAGAGTGTGCCGGTGGCGGCGCTGAAGCGGTCGGTTTCGACGCCGAAGCGCTGGAGCAGGGAAACGTAGAGATTGCAGAGCGGGACGCGCTTGCGCTGCTCGCTGGGGTAGGACTTGTGCTCGCCGTGCTTAAATCCGCCGCCGGCGAGGATAATCGGCAGATCGATGTTGATGTGCGAGTTGGCGTTGCCCATACCGCTGCCGAGGAGCACCATCGTGCTGTCGAGCAAAGTGCCATCGCTGCCGGACTCTTTGGTGGACCGAAGCTTGTCGAGGAAGTGAGCGAATTGCTGCATCTGGTACACCTCAATCTGCACGAGCTGATCGATGCTTGACTGCAATTGGCCGTGATGCGAGAGATTGTGGTAGCCCTGGCGAATTCCGAGGTCGGAGGCGGCGAAGCTGCCGCCGATTTCGAGCGTGGCGACGCGAGTGGAATCGGTTTGGAGGGCGAGAGCGATGAGGTCGTAGATGGCGGGCAGGTCCTTGGTAAGGCCCTGGTTCTCCGGCTCCTTCATGTCGAGCTTGGGCTTGGGAATGTTTTGCCAGTGTTTGTCGAGATCGAGCTTCGTTTCGACGTCGCGGACGGATGAGAGGTATTCGTCGAGTTTCGAGGCGTCGCTTTTGTTGAGGCGACTGCTCATGGACTTCGCATCGCCGAGGACGGCGTCGAGAATCGAGCCTTGCAGGGCAATGCGATCGGCGGCTTTTTGCTTCTCGTCCCCGGCATCGTCGATGAACAGCATGCGGAACAGCTCGCGCGGGCCGGGGATCGGCGGGATGCGAGTGCCGCTGCGGGTCCAACTCATCTGGCAGCCGCCGTGAAGGCCGCCTTCAGAACCGATGGCCAGCGAGGGGAAGCGGGTTTGCGAGCCGACGTGTTCCGCGGCCCGCTGGTCGAGGCTGATGCCGCCGTCGGGCGAGCCTTTCGCTTCGACCGATTTGATACCGGTCAAAAACGCGTGAATCGCAAAGTGGCCGCCTTTAAGTCCGTGGTCGAGATGCGAGAAGAGCGTGAAATTCGAGCGATGGTTCTCGAGCGGCTTGAGTAGCGGCGTCAGCTCGAAATCGCGGCCGGTTTTGGACGGCCAGAAGGCGCCCGGGTACATGCCGAACTCGTTGCCAACGCAGACCATGCGGCGGGGCGGAGCCTTCGACTGATCGGCCCTTGCTGAGTTTTCTCCAGCCAAGCCGGGCAGCGATTCGAGTGCCGGGAGGGCGATGCAGATGCCGGCGGCTTTGAGGAAGGTGCGGCGAGTGGTGTGGTAGGCGGGCATGGGTGGGGCGCGCGGAGGGAGGGAGGTGGGCTTGATGAATAAGACGATCTGGCGAGGGGAGTTATTGTCTCACAGTGGACGAGGGCAAGCCAGAGAATAACGAGTTAGGGTCGGTTTCGGGGAGGCGCGGCGCTAACATTTGGGGCAAATATTTTTTAAAGTGGAGTTTTGTAAGTTGTTACCGATTCATGGCTTGCGTCGCTAACATCGCTAAAAATGGGGGCTAACATTGAGGTTGGTGTTAGCGGTTCGAGTTGCTGCAGCTGTGCAATTCAACGGAAGTGAGTTTGCGGGGGCCGGTTATCGCGGCGCGGGTTCCTCAGGGCCGGCGGGACGAACTTTTGATCCCTATAGCTACATCGCAATTTCGGCGGAAAAGCGGGCCAGATTTTGGGAAATAGTTGTGGCGGCTGCCTGGAGATTTTGGGGCGACTACGGGGACGGTATTAGATTTCAAACGCCTTGAGGACTTCGGGCGGGGCGGGGTCGTAGCGGAGGGGCTCCATGGAGGAGCCGGCGCGGCCTTGGGAGAGGGAACGCATGGCGCTGGAGTAGCCGAAGAGCTCTTTGAGCGGGGCGTGGGCTTCAATGGTGGTCATCTTGCCGCGGTGGTCGGTCTTGGCGATGGTGGCGCGGCGCTGTTGGAGATCGCCGACGAAATCGCCGAGGTAGTCTTCGGGAGTGACGATGTCGAGCTTCATGATGGGTTCGAGCAGGACTTTGCCCCCTTTTTCGAGGCCTTGGTCGAAGGCGTCGGAGGCGGCGATTTTCATGGCGCGGTCGTCGGTTTGCTCGTTCCATTCGCCGCCGAGGACGGTGATTTTGAGCTTCATGAGGGGATAGCCGGCGATTTTGCCGCCGCCTTCGCCGAGAGCCTTTAGTTCATCGAGGGCAGCGGTGAGAAATTCCGGAGGGAGGCCATCGGGCGGGACGGCGGAAAGGAGCATGACGGGGATTTTGCTGTTTGGTGCGGGCTCCATCTTGAGGCGGAGCTTGGCGAAGAGCTGCTGGCCGGCGATGAAGCGGTGGCATTCGCCGGTGATTTCGGCGGCGTGGTCGATTGACTCGCGGTAGCTGACTTGCGGCTTGTGGAACTTGATATTGAGGTTGAAATCGCGGAGGAGGCGGTTTTTGATAATCTCCAGGTGCAGCTCGCCCATGCCGCTGATGAGCGTTTGGCCCGTTTCGCTGCTGTTCACTTGGAGCGTGGGGTCCTGTCGCTTGAGCATGGCGAGCGTGTCTTCGAGCTTCTTTTTTTCGGCGCTCGATTCGGGCTCGATGGCCATGGAGATGACCGTTTCGGGGAATTTGATCGTTTCGAGAAGGATCGGTTCGCGGGTGTCGCAGATGGTGTCGCCGGTGATCGATTGGCGCATGCCGATGACGCCGACGATGTCGCCGGCGGAGGAGCTTTCGACTTGCTCTTCTTTTTTGGTGGCGTGAATGTGCCAGAGTTGGGCGACGTTTTCTTTGAGGTCTTTGCCGGGATTCAAAACGCGGCTGTTGGCCTTGAGGACTCCGGAATAGACACGGACCCAGTGGATGTCGCCGGTTTTGGCAGGGAGAACTTTGAAGACGAGGCCGCTGAAGGGCTCATTGGAGTCGGGCTTGCGCTGGATCGTCTTTTTGATTTTGTCGCCGACGGATTCGCCTTCGACGGGAGGTACTTCGAGGGGGCTGGGAAGATAATACTGAACCGCGTCGAGGACGGGCTGGACGCCGATGCCGTGGAGGGCGGAGCCGCAGAGGACGGGCTGAAGCTGCATGTGGACGGTGGCGTCGCGGAGGGCTTTGCGGATGATGTCGGGCGGAATCGGCTGCTCGGCGAGGGCCAGCTCCATCATTTGGTTGCTGTGGGTGTAGAGCTTTTCGAGCATTTCGTGCCGCCAGACTTCGGCGTCGCCTTGCAGATCGGCTGGGATTTCTTCGATCGAGTATTCGCGGGCGTCTTTGTCGGTTGGAAACGTGAGCAGCTTCATTTCGATGAGATCGATGACGCCGCGGAAGGGATTGGCCACATGGGGCGGGCCCTGGCCGACGGGAATTTGGATGGCGATGGGGTGCGCGCCGAGGCGGGAGGCCATTTCTTCGAAGACACTCTCGAAATCGGCCCCTTCGCGGTCGAGCTTGTTGATGAAGGCGACACGAGGGACTTTGTAGCGGTCGGCCTGCCGCCAGACGGTTTCGCTCTGAGCCTCGACGCCTTCGCGGGCGGAGAAGACGACGACCGCGCCGTCGAGAACGCGGAGGCAGCGTTCGACCTCGGCGGTGAAATCGACGTGGCCGGGCGTATCGAGGAGGTTGACCGTGACCGTTTCGCCGCCGCCGGCGGAATTCTTCCAGGGAAACGTGACGCAGGCGGCGTAGATGGTGATACCGCGCTGCTGCTCCTCAGGGTCGCTGTCGGTCTCGGTCGTGCCGCTATCGACAGCGCCGACGCGGTGCTTTGCGCCGCTGAGGTAGAGCATGCGCTCGGTGACTGTTGTTTTGCCGGCATCGATGTGGGCGATGATGCCGATGTTGCGGATGCGGTCGATTTGGCGGGACATGGGGAAGACTAGGGCTAGTACGTAGGGCTAGGGAGAACACGAGCGTAGATTGATTGCAGCACCTAATGCTCGTCGTCGCCCATGATTCCCTATCCTTTCTCTTTCAACCCTGACCTCTGCTCCCGTCGCAGTGGCTGAATTATATCGGCCTGATGGCAGCTGTGTCTGTGAGATCATCGCAAATTGACTTGCGTCGATCGAGCACGCAAAATAGCGGCCGTGCCAGCAAGACCATCCGGAGGCATGCAACCCGTGCGGCTCTACCAGCACATCAAGGCCGAATACTTTTGCACCGAGTGCAAGCGAGGCCGAACTCTCATCCAGCCCTGCATTTCACGGCTGGATTGGATCGTCCTGGCGTGTGCTGGATTGCCAGTTGCAATCGTCATGCTTTTACGCAACGAAAGTCTCTCCTGGTGGTATTGCATCCTGGCCGTCTATGCCGGCGAATTGCTGGCTCTTTACGCGGCGGGATTCATCAGCAGCTTCATCTTTTTGTTTGATTTGCGTGAGCTACGTGAAATCCATAAATGCAGCGAATGTGGCGGGCGCATGGTCTTAGCTGGACGCCACTTCGACCCCGCAGGCGATGCCGACCCACATTACAGCGATTTCGTGATCCTGGGCGTGTTTCTATTGCTGAACGCGGCCTTTTGGATCATTTACGCTCGCGGCGGTTTTGGGGCCTGATGCAAAACGAGCGGAGAAAGAGAGGCTTTTAAGAAGTCGGCGAGGAATGGAACGGGTTGATGACGCGAACCGTGCCGTAGGCTCGATCGTGCTGAAAATCCTCGGAGTACAACGGCGACAGGCCGTAATAATCGGCGTAGGCCCAGAGGTGAGCGTCGAACCAGGCGAGTTGGTAGGCGGCCGCCCCGCGTAGCGCCGTGCGGACGATCGCGTCGTTGGGATAGTAAACAATGAACTGGTTCATCAGTTCTTCCGCCTCTCGGCGAGCATCAGGCGGCTATAACAGAGATCCGCCGCCAGCGAGCGGCCGCGTCGTGGCGGCTATGAACTCGACGATTGCTTGATGGGGAATGCGAAGGGAGTCGCTGACTAGTCCCTCACGAAGTAGTGCCGTGGCAATCTGTTGCTTTTCCGGAAAGCGAGGGTCGAATCGGTAAACGAGAATATTCGTATCAACCAGGGCCGCCACGGCTATAAAGCTCCTCGCGCGTCCAGCCGCGATTGGCCTGAGCAGAGGCGACCATCGTCGGCGCGATAGACTCGCGAAGGCGCTGCCGATTGGTCGCGTCGTCGAACCACTTCAATCGGTCAGCGGCGGGCGATTGGCCGGGGGAACGCAGTTCGACTGGCATTAATCGAATCGCATCGCCGGCATCCATCCATGTGATCTCGTCGCCAGGCTCGATGCTGTGCCGCATGGCGATGGCTTTGGGGATTGTGACCTGAAGTTTGCTGGTGACCCTGGCCATGCCCTTACTTTATCACGGAAGTGATCCTTGTCAAACATCCTATGGCGACGATGAGTGTCGATGGATGCGCGCAAAGCGAGTACAGCGAAGGAATTGCGTACTGTTGAACACCCTATACAGACTACCAAGCGAAGTGGGCGAAGGCTTTGTTGGCGTCGGCCATGCGGTGGACGTTTTCGCGCTTGGTGTAGGCGGAACCTTCCTTGTTGTACGCGGCCGAAAGCTCCTCGGCCAGCTTTTGAAACATGGGGCGGCCTTTTTTCTCGCGAACCGCGCCGAGAATCCAGCGGATGGCGAGCGACTGCTGGCGATTGCGGTTCACCTGCATGGGAACCTGGTAAGCGGCGCCACCGACGCGGCGGCTGCGGACTTCGATGTACGGCTTGACGTTTTCGACAGCCGTCGTGAAGACCTCGATGGGGTCCTTCTCGGGCATCTTTTCCTTGATGAGATCCAGGGCCGTATAAAAGCAATCTTGGGCGACGCTTTTCTTGCCGCTGTACATCAGGCAATTGATGAACTTCGACGCCAGAAGCGATTTGAACTTCGGGTCGGGACGGAGGCTGGAGGCGCTGGCGGTGATTTTTCCCATGACTTACTCAAATGACCAATGACCAAGCACCAATGACCAAACAAATTCAAAATGCGAATGACCCAATGAGGCGGATCATGATTTCATTGGAATTTGATGCTTAGGATTTGTTTGTAATTTGATGCTTGTGATTTGGCGATTCATTTCGGTGGGCACGGCCCCACCCTACGCTTTCTTACTGCCGTAGCGGCTACGGGCTTGTTTGCGGTTGGCGACGCCGAGGGTGTCGCGGACGCCGCGGACGATGTGGTAGCGAACGCCCGGCAGGTCGCGAATACGGCCGCCGCGGACGAGGACGATCGAGTGTTCTTGGAGGTTGTGGCCTTCGCCGGGAATATAGACCGTCGTTTCGCGGCCATTCGACAGGCGCACGCGGGCGATCTTGCGGAGGGCCGAGTTCGGCTTCTTGGGCGTCATCGTGCGGACGATGAGGCAGACGCCTTGCTTGAAGCAGTTCTTTTCGAGCACTGGCGACTTGCTGAAGACGCGCTTTTGACGGCGCGGCTTGCGGACGAGTTGGTTGATCGTGGGCATGCGGTGGCTATCGGCGGCTAAATCTCGATTAAACGGAATCTAGTAGGTTATCGGATGGGTTACCGGTGTCAACGCCGGTAAAAACGGTGTTTTGCCAATTTCGCAGACCGGGACCGAGTTTGGTCCCGGCTATTGGGTTGGTCCTATTCCTTATTACCCAGCAAGCTCTCCAAAGTCGGGGCAACTGGTTTGGCAGGCTGGGCTTCTTTGCCGTTTCCATCGCCTTGCTGCAGGAGCGGGAAGGCGGCTTCGAGGACCTTGTCCTTCTCGGCTTGCATGGCTTGCAACGCTTCGGGACGGTAACGGACTTCCGATTCCTGGAATTGGCGGAAGCCGGTGCCGGCGGGAATGAGGTGGCCGAGGATGACGTTTTCCTTGAGGCCGACGAGGTGATCGACCTTGCCGGCGAGGGCGGCTTCGGTGAGCACCTTGGTCGTTTCCTGGAAGCTGGCGGCGGAGATGAAGCTGCTCGATTGAACGGCGGCCTTGGTGATGCCAAGGAGCTGCGTGCTGGCGGTGGCGG
The DNA here is from genome assembly GCA_036496265.1 of Pirellulaceae bacterium. Lineage (GTDB taxonomy): Bacteria > Planctomycetota > Planctomycetia > Pirellulales > Pirellulaceae > CAYLLN01. Next base: position 23,635 of record DASXLL010000366.1, read on the forward strand.
CCTTGGGCTTGACGCCTTTGGCCGGCGCGCCGCCGAGAGCTTCGATCTGGGCGTTCGTGGTTTCCACGGTTTCCTTGGGCACGATCGAGCCTTCGGCGTATTCGCTGTCGCCCTTGTGCGTGATCTTCAGGCACTTGGAGAGGTTGGTATTGATCTGCTTGAAGTCGAAACGGTCCATCACGAGGCCGGGGAGCAAATTCGTGTCACCGGCGGTCTCGATGCGGACCTTGCGGAGCATGCGAGCGACAATGATCTCGATGTGCTTGTCGTTGATATCGACGCGCTGCGACCGATAGACGTTCTGGATTTCGTGCAGGAGATAATCCTGCAGGGCGTCTTCGCCGGAAATCCGCAGGATGTCGTGCGGGACGAGCGGGCCATCGACGAGAGCCTGGCCGGCCTTCACATGGTCGCCCGAGTGGACGAGGAACCGCTTGCCGTGTGGCACCAGATGCTCGCGCTCGATGCCGCTTTCGCTCTTGACGATGATGGTGCGTTTGCCGCGGCGCTTTTCCTGGAGGATTTCGACGACGCCGTCGATCTCAGCCATGACGGCGGGATCTTTGGGCTTGCGGGCCTCGAAGATTTCGGTAACGCGGGGCAGACCGCCGGTGATGTCGGTAATGCCGGTGGCTTCGCGGGGCGTTTTGCCGAGGATGGTGCCGGCGTGGACCACCTTGCCTTCGTCCACGACGATGTGGGCCCGCTCGGGCAGGTAATAGACGTCGAGTGGCTTGCCTTCGGAGTCTTCTAAGACGATTTGCGGGTGCAGCTCGCCTTTGTGCTCCATGATCATGCGGCGCATGTGACCGGAGGGGTCTTTTTCGAGGCGGAGCGTTTCGCCTTCGACGACATCCTCCAAGCGGACCTTACCCGCGACTTCGGAGAGAATCGGAATGCTGTGCGGGTCCCATTCGCAGAGAACCTGGCCGACCTTGACCTGCTGGTTTTCTTCGACGCGGAGAATGGCACCGTTGGGAACGTCATACTTTTCGAGCTCGCGACCCTTGCTATCAAGCAGCAAGATTTCGCCGTTCCGCGTGAGAACGACGTTGTTACCTTCTTCGTTCTTCACGAACCGCATGCGGGTGAACTTGACGATGCCTTCCCGCTTGGCTTTGGATTCGCTTTCCTCGACCGTGGTGCTCACCGTGCCGCCGATGTGGAAGGTACGCATCGTGAGTTGCGTGCCGGGCTCGCCGATCGATTGGGCGGCGATGATGCCGACGGCCATGCCGTCCTCGACGAGGTTGCCGGTGGCGAGATCCATGCCATAGCAGCGGCGGCAAACGCCGAGCGGGGCTTCGCAGGTCATGCCGCTGCGGACCTGAATTTTTTCCAGACCCAAATCTTCGATCTTACGAGCGATTTCGGGCGTGATGAGCTCGCTTTCCTTGACAATGCTTTCGTCCGTGATTGGGTTGAGGATCGATTGACGGCTAACGCGACCGGTAATGGCCGCGGCCAGCTTGACCTCAACTTTTTCACCGCGATAAACGACCGCTTTTTGGATGCCCTGGGTCGTGCCGCAGTCTTCCATCGTGATGACGACGTTTTGAGCCACGTCGGCCAGCTTGCGGGTCAAATAGCCTGAGTCGGCCGTCTTGAGGGCGGTGTCGGCGAGACCCTTGCGGGCACCGTGCGTCGAGCTGAAATATTCGAGCACGGTGAGGCCTTCGCGGAAGTTCGACTTAATCGGCGTTTCGATGATTTCGCCGGTGGGCTTGGCCATGAGACCACGCATGCCGGCGAGCTGACGGATTTGCTCGATGCCACCACGGGCGCCGGAATCGGCCATCAAATACACCGGGTTGACGTAGCCGCTGTTGCCGCGGTCGTCGGTACGCATCGCTTCACGCATTTCGCCGGTGATGGCTTCGCGAGCGTGCGTCCACGTATCCAGGACCTGGTTGTAGCGTTCTTTCTCCGTGATAACGCCGCGCTCGTAGAGCTTCTTGAACCGCATCACCTGCTTTTCGGCCTCGGCGATGTGCTTGACCTTGGTGCCCGGGGTGATCAGGTCGTCGGTGGCAAACGAGAGGCCGCTATGCGTGGCTTCGCGGAAGCCGATCTGCATCATGTCGTCCAAGAGGCCGATCGTTTTGTTGCGGCCGAGCAGCTGATAGCAGTCGGAGATGCAAGAGGCGAGGTCACCGGACTTCATGCCCTTGTTATAGAAATCCATGCCGCGGGGCAGGATCGCATTGAACAAAATCCGGCCGTAGGTCGTCTGGATGATGGTCCCCGGCTTGTGCTTCTCGTCGCCTTCGCTCTTTTGCTTCTGCCACTTGGGCAGGCGGACTTTGATCTTGGCGTGGAGCTGGATTTTGCCCATCGAGTAGGCCAGCTCGGCCTCGGCGGGCGAGGTGAACATCATGCCTTCGCCTTTACGGCCGGGCTGCTCAAGCGTGATATAGTTGCAACCCATGACCATGTCTTGCGAGGGGGACATGATGGGTTTGCCGTTCGACGGGGCGAACACGTTGTGTGGCGAGAGCATCAGCGTGTGGGCCTCAACCTGGGCTTCGATCGAGAGCGGCAAGTGCACGGCCATCTGGTCGCCGTCGAAGTCGGCGTTGAAGCCTTTGCAGACGAGCGGATGCAGATGGATGGCGTTGCCTTCGACGAGCGTCGGCTCGAAGGCCATGATGCCCATGCGGTGGAGCGTGGGGGCGCGATTCAGAAGCACGGGGTGGTTCTGAATGACGGCTTCGAGAATATCCCAAACTTCCTCGTCCTTGCGCTCCAGCATCTTCTTGGCTGACTTGATTGTGTCAGCGTGGCCGAGTTCCTTGAGCTTGCGGATGATGAAGGGCTGGTAGAGCTCCAGCGCGATCTTCTTGGGCAGGCCGCACTGGTGCAGGCGGAGACGCGGGCCGACGACGATAACGGACCGGGCCGAATAATCGACGCGCTTGCCGAGCAGGTTTTCGCGGAAGCGGCCCTGCTTGCCCTTGATCATGTCGGTGAGCGACTTAAGCGGGCGATTCGATGAGCCGAGGACGGGGCGCTTGCAGCGGTTGTTGTCGAAGAGCGCATCGACCGACTGCTGCAGCATGCGCTTTTCGTTGCGGATGATGACTTCCGGCGCGTTGAGATCGACAAGCTTGCGGAGGCGGTTGTTGCGATTGATGATGCGGCGATAGAGGTCGTTGAGATCGCTCGTCGCGAAATTGCCGCTGTCGAGGAGGACCAGCGGCCGCAAATCCGGTGGAATGACCGGTACTACGTCCAGAATCATCCACTCGGGACGGTTGTCGCTGTCGCGGATGCTCTCAACAATCTTCAGCCGATTGATCAGGTCCTTTTTCTTTTGCTTGGAGTTTGTTTCAACGAGGTTTTTGCGCAGCTCGTCGGAGAGCTTGACCAGATCGAGGCCGACCAGCAGCTTGCGGACCGCTTCGGCGCCCATTTCGGCGTCAAACGAACCTTCGCCGTACTGCGTCTTCGCCTCGCGGAACTCTTCTTCCGTCAGAAGCTGCTGCTTTTCAAGCTCGGTGCTCTTGGGATCGGTGACGACGTAGTCCTGGAAGTAAATAACCTTCTCCAGGCTCGTGGTCTTCATGTCGAGCAGGTTGCCCAGGCGCGAAGGCATCGCCTTGAAGAACCAGATGTGGACGACGGGGGCGGCCAATTCGATATGGCCCATGCGCTTGCGGCGGACGCGGCTGTGCGTAACCTTCACGCCGCAGCGGTCGCAAATCATGCCCTTGTATTTCATGCCGCGGTACTTACCGCAGGCGCATTCCCAGTCCTTTTCTGGCCCAAAGATGCGCTCGCAGAACAGGCCGTCTTTTTCCGGCCGGTACGTGCGGTAGTTGATCGTCTCGGGCTTTTTCACCTCGCCGAACGACCACGAACGGATGTCGTGGGGCCGGGCCAGGCTGATCTTTACCGAGGCGTAGTCGTTAATGCGATCGTAACTGGTTTCGCCGATTGTCATATCTGTGGGCCCTGGGGTGAGGGGCGGGATTCTGTATGTGTCATTTGTCACTTGTCATTTGTCATTTGCCATTGGCAGATACAAATGACCAATGACGAATGACCAATGACAGCGATTAAATGCGTCGCTTCTCCAACTGAATGTTCAATGCTAAGCCGCGGATTTCGTTGCAGAGCACTTCGAAGCTGGCGGGGGTGCCGGCTTCGAGCGTGTTCTCGCCTTTGACCATCGATTCGTAAATCTTGGTGCGGCCTTCGACGTCGTCGCTCTTGACGGTAAGCAGCTCCTGAAGGATGTACGCAGCGCCATAGGCTTCCAGCGCCCAGACTTCCATTTCGCCAAAACGCTGGCCGCCGAAGCGGGCTTTGCCGCCGAGGGGCTGCTGCGTGATGAGTGAGTAGGGGCCGGTGCTGCGGGCATGCACTTTGTCATCGACAAGATGATGCAGCTTCAGCATGTAGATGTAGCCGACGGTGGTTTCCTGTTGTAACGGCTCGCCGGTGCGGCCGTCTTGGAGGCGCTGCTTGCCGTGAGCGGGGAGGCCAGCTTGGGCGAGCAGATCGTTAATGCCTTTCTCGGTCGCGCCGTCGAAGACGGGCGTCACGGCCTGGAAGCCGAGGTGGGCCGCGGCCCAGCCGAGATGCGTCTCGAGAATCTGGCCGACATTCATACGACTGGGAACGCCGAGCGGATTGAGCATGATCTGGATCGGTGTGCCGTCTGGCAAAAACGGCATGTCTTCGACCGGTAGAATCTTGGCGATAACGCCCTTGTTGCCGTGGCGACCGGCCATCTTATCGCCGACGCTGATGACGCGCTTGGTGGAGATATAGACCTTTACCATTTGCAGCACGCCGCTCCGCAGCTCGTCGCCGCGCTTCATGCTATTCAGGACGCGGTCGGTGGCGTCGATGGCCTCCTCAACCGTCGGCCAGTGCTGCTTGTAAATCTTCTCGGCCTCTTCGATTTTGTCTTCGCTGCGCATCTTGCCGATATGCGGCTGCAGCTTGAAATTGCGGGCCTTTTCCGCCACAAATTTGGGGTCCTGGCCTTTGGAAAGAGGTGTGCCGTCTTCGTCGGCGAGCGTCTTGCCAATTGCCCCCTCCAGCTCTTCGACGAGAGCGCCGAAAGCCGTCGAAATGCGCTTGTTGCCTTCGCTTTCGGCTTCCTTCAGCTCCTTTTCGAACTTCTTGCGCTCATCTTCCGAGAGCGACATGCGGCGGCTGAATTTTTGCGTGTCGATGACGATGCCTTCGATGCCGGAGGGCACTTCGAGCGAGTCGTTCTTCACGTCTTCGCCGGCGCGGCCGAAGATCGCATGCAGGAGCTTTTCTTCAGGCGTGAGCTCGGTCTTGCTCTTGGGGGAAACCTTGCCAACGAGGATGTCGCCGGGGCGGACATAAGTGCCGACGCGGACGATGCCGGTCTCGTCGAGGTTGCGGAGGGCCTTTTCGCTGACGTTGGGAATATCACGAGTGAATTCCTCGCGGCCCAGCTTCGTCTCGCGAATTTCGACGTCGAACTCTTCGATGTGCAGCGAGGTATAAGTGTCGTTCTTCACCAGTTCTTCGCTGAGGATGATGGCATCCTCGTAGTTGTAACCATCGAACGACATGAAGCCGACGAGCACGTTGCGGCCGAGCGAGAGCTCGCCGTTTTGCGTCGCGGCACCGTCGGCGAGAATCTGACCCTTTTCAACCTTATCGCCCGGCTTGATGATGGGCTTCTGGTTCAGGCACGTCCGTTCGTTCAGGCCCTGGAACTTTTGTAGCGGATAAACATCGGCACCAATTTCGATGCGGCTGGCATCGACAAACGAAACTTTGCCAGCCTTCCGAGCACGGACGACCATACTGCTGTTTCGAGCGACGTCCTTTTCCATGCCCGTGGCGACGATCGGCGGTTCAGCGACGAGCAGCGGAACCGCTTGCCGCTGCATGTTGGAACCCATCAAGGCCCGGTTGGCGTCGTCGTGCTCCAGGAAGGGAATCAGGCCGGCGGAGACGCCGACCATCTGACTTGGCGCCACGTCGATGTACTGCACCTGCTCGGGCATGACGATTTCAAAGTCCGACCGGTGGCGAGCGATGAGGCCCGGGCCAGCGACAACTTTGCCGTCTTGCACGGCGGTGTCAGCCGGGGCGACATAAGCGTCGGCTTCTTCATCGGCACGGAGCCAGACAATTTCGTCGGTGAGCTTGCCTTTATTGACTTTGCGATAAGGCGAGATCAAGAAGCCGTATTCATCGACGCTGGCGTAAATGGCCAGGCTGGAGATGAGGCCGATGTTGGTGCCTTCAGGCGTCTCGATCGGGCAGATGCGGCCGTAGTGCGAAATGTGCACGTCGCGAACTTCGAAGCCGGCACGCTTGCGGTTGAGGCCGCCGGGGCCGAGGGCCGAAAGGCGACGCTCGTGCGTGAGTTGCGAAAGCGGGTTCGTCTGGTCAACGACTTGCGATAGCTCGCCGCGGCCGAAGAAATACTCGATGGCGGCCGAGATGCTCTTGGGATTTACGAGGCTGCGGGGCGTCATGTCCTCGAGATCTTTGAGGCTCATGCGCTCCTGGACCGTGCGGCGAAGCTTCAAAAAACCTTTGCGGAGCTCGTCACTGGCGAGCTCGTCGATCGTGCGCAGGCGGCGGTTGCCGAGATGATCGATGTCGTCGATCCGGGCTTCAGCGCCAGTGACCATCAAATCCATCAAGTAGCGGATCGAGGCGATGAGATCCTCCGCGCGGAGCGTCATCTCCTTTTCGGGCGTTTCCAGCTTCAGCTTGCGATTGAGACGGAAGCGGCCGACGCGGCCAAGGCGATAGCGGTTGACGTCATAGAACTTTTCATTGAATAGCGTCTTGGCCTTTTCGAGCTGCGGCGGATTTCCGGGACGCAGCCGCTGATAGATGCGGAGCAAGGCTTCTTCGTGACTTTGCGTGGTGTCATCCGCCAGGCTGTTGAGCAGCAGAGGCACTTTGGGATTGTCAATGACTTCGACCTTGGAGACGCCGCTGGTGGCGATCGTCTCGGCCTGGTTCTTGGAAATCTTGTGGCCGGCTTCGACGATAATCTCGCCGGCGCGGTCGCTGGAGGCCGGGTAGCAGACGTCATCAACCGAAATCTTGTTTTCAATCTTGGCGACGCTACGGCCATCGACGATTTTTTCCGTCTCCGTTTCGTAAAACACGCGGAGCATGTCGGAGTCGGTGCTGTACTTGGGGCTCATGGCGCGAAGCAGCGTGAGCGCCGAGAACTTGCCGCTCTGATCGATGCGGACGCTGAGCGTTTCACGCTTGGTGACGTTCAACTCGATCCAGCTGCCGCGCTCGGGGATAATGCGGCAGCTCGGCAGCTTGCGGTCACTGGTGCCTTCCTGCTCCATGACGAAATCGACGCCGGGACTGCGATGGAGCTGGCTGACGACGACGCGCTCGGCGCCGTTGATGATGAACTCGCCGCCGCCGAGCATGATCGGAACGTCGCCGAGATAGACTTCCTCTTCGATCGGCTGCTCTTTGTTAAGGCGGAGCCAGACACGAAACGGCTTGCCGTAAGTGAGGCGAAGCTGGCGGCATTCATCGGGCGTGTAGCGCGGCTTGCCCAACTCGTAGCGGAGGTATTCCAGCTTGATTGTTTTGTCGTAGCTCTCGATCGGGAAGATCTCGCGGAGCACGCCTTCCAGACCGTGATCCTTGCGCTTCTCGGTCGCCGTTTCTTCCTGCAGAAAGGCCTGGTAGCTTTCCGTCTGAATTTTCGTCAGGTCGGGAATAAAGTGGGCTTCGCGGCCGCTGCCGAAGCGGCGGATTTCGCGATGTGTCAATCGCCGTTGTGCGGGAGTCGCCATGTATCTATGCTCCGAAAATGATCGGTATTTCTGTCGGCGGCGATTGCAAAGCAATGCCGCAGTGGACTAACGCCGGCGGGAAGCTGGATTCCCGGCCGGGGATATTAAAGCGGTGGGCGGACAATGGGGGCGCGAAAATAGAGGACCAAGCGTGATGCGCGCGCACTTTTGCCCCAAGCCAATCCAGTCGCCAAAAAAGCTGGAAAGCAACGGGTTAAAAGCAACGCAAAACCTGTCCGCGCCGTCGCCATGAGCGGGACATGGCGAAGCGGCGGCTGCGAAGACCAAGAGCAAACGTCCTATCAACTTACAGCATTCGGGGCCGGGTTGGCTATGGGACTTGGCCCAAAATTTGCCTACGGCCGACCGTCTGACACACCAAAATCGCAGGAGCCAGCGTTTTGCAAGGCAAAACGCTGATTTCGAGCCCCGCGAGGCTGAGTTTTGTGGCGCAAAGCTCAGCGCCGCAGACGGCACACACTAAGTGTGCCTGCTACGGAAACTACTTGATTTCGACGGTAGCGCCGACGGCAGCGAGCTCGGCCTTGACCTTCTCGGCGTCTTCCTTGGACACCTTCTCTTTGATCTTGGCAGGCACGCCTTCGACCAACTTCTTGGCGTCCATAAGGGAGGCACCGGTGAGGTTCTTGACGATCTTCACGACATCCAGCTTCTTGTCGCCGAACGACGTCATGACAACGTCGAACTCGGTTTGGGCCGCCTCGGCTGGGGCAGCGCCGCCGCCGCCGCCAGCGGGCATCATCATCATGCCGCCGCCAGCTGCCGGCTCAATGCCGTATTTTTCCTTGATGTAATCGCTCAATTCCTTGGCCTGCTTGAGCGTCAGGTTGGCGATTTGATCGCCAAGGGCGTTGATATCGACTTCTGCCATGGGTAGGTCCTTTCTGAAGACTGATTTGGGTTGTTTGATTTTGAATTTGATCTCTGAAATCTCAGATTTCAGATTGTTATGCGGCTTTTTCTTCGCCTTCGGACTTTTGCTTGACCTGGCTGAGCAGGCTGCCGCCGGGGCCGTTGAGCTGCGAGAGCAGCTTGGAGCCGGGCGAAAGAATCTGGCCGAGGACGATGCTGATCTGGCCAGCACGGTTGGGCCACTTGCTGACTTCGGTGACTTTCTCAGGCGAGAGCTTCTCGCCTTCCATCATGCCGCCTTTGGACGTGAACTTTTCGAACTCCGGCTTTTTGTGCAGCGCGACGAGCTCTTTGGCCAAGGAGACGAAATCTTCGCCCCCCCAGACGACCGCCAGGCTGCCTTCCGTGTCTTCGAAGGCCTTGGCGATCGGGGTGCCTTCGGTGGCCCGCCGAGCCAGGCTGTTTTTCACAACCAGCAGGTTGATGTTTTTGCTCCGCAATTCCTTCCGCAGGGCAAAGGTATTCGCCGAATCCAGGCCGATGACGTTTGCCAACAGCGCGTCGTTCACGCCCGTAAGGCGTTTTTTGACTTCGTCGGCAATCAGATTTTTGAGTTGTTTGCTCATGGTGTCATTGGTCACTTGTCACTTGTCACTTGTCTGAAATGACAAATGACCAATGACAACTGACTTGTTTGTTAAATCGCGATTCGGACCGAGGGGCTCATGGTCGCACAAACGGCGACGCTCTTCACGTACTGGCCTTTGATCGATTGCGGCTTGAGGTGCAGGACGAAGTTGATGAACGTTTCGATGTTGTCTTTTAGTTGCGGGCCTTCGAAGCTCATCTTGCCGACGACGGCATGGACGATGCCGCCGTTGTCGTTGCGGAACTCGACTTTACCCGCTTTGTACTCTTTGACGACCCGGGCGACGTCGGGTGTGACGGTGCCAGCACGGGGCGACGGCATCAACCCGCGTGGGCCGAGCACCTTGCCGAGCGGACCGACGAGACCCATCATGTCCGGCGTGGCGATGCAGACGTCGAACTCGGTCCAGCCGTCCTTGATTTTCTGAGCAAGGTCTTCCTGGCCGACCACGTCGGCGCCAGCTTCCTTGGCGACAGCCGCCAGATCGCCCTTGGCAAAGACGGCGACGCGCTGCGTCTTGCCGATGCCGTGCGGCAGGACGACGGAGCCGCGGATGATCTGATCCGCCTGCTTGGGATCTACCCCCAAACGCATGTGGATTTCCACGGTCTGGTCGAACTTGGTGTTGCCGAATTTCTTCAGCTTTTCGACGGCCGTCGCCAGCGGCAGTACATCATCGTTGCGCTGGCTGGCGAGAGCTCGGAAACGTTTGGATTGTTTAGTCATTGGTCATTTGTCATTCGTCATTTGCACGAGCCATCCAGCCATTGATACTGCCAATGACCAATGACAAGTGACAAATGACAGGGCTTTCAGCCCTCTACGACGATCCCCATGCTCCGCGCGGTGCCGGCGATCATGCTGATGGCATGATCGGGGTCGCGGGCGTTGAGATCTTCCCATTTTTCCTTCACGATTTCGGCGAGCTGGGCCTTTGTGACCTTGCCGACTTTGTCTTTGTTGGGCACGCCCGATCCTTTGGCGATGCCGGCTTTGATCTTGAGGAGGGCCGACGCCGGCGGACTCTTGCATTTGAACTCGAACGAACGGTCGCTATAGACCGTCACGATCACGGGAATTGGAATCCCGTTGAACTGGCGCGTCCGCTCGTTGAATTGTGAGACGAACTGCCCCAGGTTAATGCCAAATTTACCCAGCGAAGTGCCGACTGGCGGCGCAGGCGTCGCCTGGCCGCCGGGGACCTGGAACTTTGCTTGGCCGGTTACTGTTTTCGCTTTAGCCATAAATGCCTACACCGCCTCAATCTGCCAATGTTCGATTTCGACGGGCGTGGCCCGGCCGAAAATGTTGATCATCACGGTCACACGGCCGTGCGCTTGATCGATCGCGTGTACGTCGCCTTCGAAATTCTGGAAATAGCCTTCCTTCACACGGACGCGGTCGCCCGTTTTGAACGGAATGGCCGTTTTTAGGTCGGCGCCCTCTTCCTCGGGCAAAACCTTGCTCGAACGCAGAATTCGTTCGACGTCCTTGGGCTCCATCGGTGTCGGCTTGCCGGCCGAGCCGGTGAAATCGCCGATGCCGCCGGTTTCACGAACGACGAACCACGATTCGTCGCTCACGGCCATGTTCACAAGGATGTAGCCCGGATACAGCTTCTTTTTCACCACGCGGCGCTTGCCGGTTTTCGTGAATTCGACGACGTCCTCGGTCGGAACGATGATTTCCTTGAACCAGCGCTCCAAGCCGTTCATTTTGACACGCCGCCAAAGCGCATCTTTGATCGAATCCTCGCGGTTGACCTGCACCTTGAGGATGTACCAATCGTATTTGAGGTCTTCGTCGGCGATGCTTTCGTCGATCATCTCCAGCGGCGGGGCGAAGGGGACGTCGGCTTCTTCTTCGTCGATCGCTTCTTCATCGACGTCCGATTCGATCTGCGGTTGATCGATCGTTTCGGTGGCAATTTCCGCCTCCCGGGCCGTCTCCATTTCATGCGCGGCTTCGACGGTTTCGTGCGATGGCGGCGGCGGAGCGCCGGGCACAATTGGCGGCGCAGTTTCAGCCAGCGGCGGGACAAGGCCCTCCGTTGACGAGCTTTGCGTCGGTGTGCTTTCCGGCTCGATGCTCACTGCCAACCCCTTATGAATCCAATTTCTTCGGGTAACTGCAATTCTTTAGGTCACGACGCCGATTGCTCGCAGCAATTGGTCGAGGACCACGTCATACATAAACAACACCATCGTCAAACCAAACATGAGCACGATCACGACGATCGACGCTCGAACCAGCTCTGTTCGCGAAGGCCACGAGACCTTGTTCATCTCGGCCTCGACCGCGATCAAAAAGTCCGCGAACGTGGACATGTTCACCAGGCGATATCCGAGCCACAGGCCGGCGACCAAAATAAACCCCGAGACGCCATAGGCGACGCCCGGCGCGGCATGCCAGTCGATCGACAGCGAACGATTCAGCCGCCACGCGATCAGAGCGAAAGCTACCCACACTGCGAGGCAGGTCAATTGCCGCACCAGCCGGCCCTGACTTCGTTTATAAACCTCCAACTTGAAAAATTCCTGGACGACTTGCATAAAGCCGGAGCCAGTACCCGAATTGTCCTTCGTCATGACGGCTGTCCGCGATCCGTGCGGTCCCATGGTTTTGTCTCTTCGTGATTGGGAAAGGGTACTCATTCGGCGGCCTATCGGACTGTGTTGGGCTAAATTGACCAGGGTCCCACGGGCCAGACAGGGGCGGAGGGAATCGAACCCCCAACCTGCCGCTTTGGAGACGGCTGCTCTGCCAATTGAGCTACACCCCTAGGGGAAAAATCCGAATGACCAATGACCGAATGACCAACAGGAACCCATTGGTCATTCGTGCTTCGTCATCCGTCATTTGCTTTTACTCCAGGATCTTCGTTACGACGCCCGAACCGACGGTGCGGCCACCTTCGCGAATGGCGAAGCGGACACCGTCGTCCATGGCGATCGGCTTGTGCAGCTCGACCGACATCCTGACGTTGTCGCCCGGCATGCACATTTCCGCACCTACCAGATTCGCCGTGCCGGTTACGTCCGTCGTGCGGAAGTAGAACTGCGGGCGATAGCCGCTGAAGAACGGCGTGTGCCGTCCGCCCTCTTCCTTCGACAGGCAGTAAACTTCGCACTCGAACTTGGTATGCGGCGTGATCGAACCGGGCTTGGCCAGCACCTGGCCGCGCTCGATATCTTCGCGCTTCAAGCCGCGAAGCAAGCAGCCGACGTTGTCTCCCGCACGGCCTTCGCCAAGTTCCTTCTTGAACATCTCAACGCCCGTAATGATCGACTTCATCGGTTCCTTGCTCAGGCCGATGACCGCGACTTCGTCGCCGATCTTTACGACACCGCGCTCGATACGACCGGTGGCCACTGTGCCGCGGCCTTCGATCGAGAACACGTCTTCGACCGCCATCAAGAATGGCTTGTCTTCCTCGCGCTTCGGCTGAGGAATGTAGGCGTCGATTGCATCGAGCAAATCGCTAATGCATTTCGTCGCGGCCGGGTCTTTCGGATTCTGATAGGCCGGCAATGAAGACCCGCGCACGATCGGAACGTCGTCGCCGGGGAAGCCGTACTTGGTCAACAGCTCGCGGATTTCCATTTCCACGAGGTCGAGCAATTCGGGATCATCGACCAGGTCGATCTTGTTCAGGAAGCAAACGAGCGCCGGCACATCGACCTGACGCGCGAGCAGCACGTGCTCCTTGGTTTGCGGCATCGGGCCGTCGGCGGCCGAAACCACCAGGATCGCGCCGTCCATTTGAGCGGCGCCGGTGATCATGTTCTTGATGAAGTCGGCGTGGCCGGGGCAATCGATGTGAGCGTAGTGACGCTTCTCCGTCGAATACTCGACGTGCGAAACGGCAATGGTCACCGTCTTCGTGGCATCGCGAACCGTGCCGCCCTTGGCAATATCTGCATACGACTTAAACGTCGCCAGTCCCTTGGCAGCCTGCACCGCCAACAGCGCGCCGGTTGTGGTTGTCTTGCCGTGATCGATGTGGCCGATTGTCCCGACGTTGCAGTGCGGCTTATCCCGCACGAATTGTTCCTTGGCCATTGCTTTCTTTGCCTTTGCTAAGGGTTAAACAAAAATCACCGTTGCCGGATGAATAGGTGAGTAGGTGAGTAGCAACTTCATTCGCCAACTACTCACTTACTCACGCACTCACCTACTCATTCATCTCTCATAAGCTGCTGATGGGACTTGAACCCATGACCTCCTCCTTACCAAGGAGGTGCTCTACCAACTGAGCTACAGCAGCGCTTTTCTTAGTAAATTTTCTTAGTAAACACGACTTCGTTAAAAACTTCTTCGTTCAATAAGCGGGTGAAGGGAATCGAACCCTCGTGACCTGCTTGGAAGGCAGGAGCTCTACCATTGAGCTACACCCGCATTCAAACTTCGATCTGGGTCCTCGATTCCTGGTTGTCTCCGCTCGGTCGCCAATTCTTATTCAAGTCAAAACGCAAAATTCACTGTCATAAATCAAACCCTATTGCAAATCCAAAACCCACCAGTGGCGAGTGTAGGATTCGAACCTACGAAGCCCGAAGGCAACAGATTTACAGTCTGTCCCCGTTGACCGCTTGGGTAACTCGCCGGCTCATCACAAACCAGCCCAGGCACGCCGTCGTTAGGTACTGCCAGCGGGCATACTCCGAGCGCGAAACCGAATTGTAGCGAATCAATCAAACTCGCGGCAGAGCCAGCGAAGGGACTCGAACCCTTAACCTGTTGATTACAAATCAACTGCTCTGCCAGTTGAGCTACGCTGGCGATTGACCGCTATTTCCGCATCACGCTCGGGTGAAAACCAGTAAATATAGTGAACCCTGCTAGCCACGCAAGGCCGGAGAGAATGACAGCATTGCCATCACACGGGTTCGGCAAACAAAAATCCGCCGGTTTCGGCCGGCGGACTTCTGATTACCCGGGAAAATTGCGGGATTGCGATTTCTAGCACGCCGACAGGCTTAGTCCGGACTCTCAACGTGGTCTTCTTCAGCCGCCAGGCGGGCTTTGTCCAAAGCCCGAGCTTCGAGCTGGCGAATTCGCTCTTTCGTCACACCCATTTCGTGGCCGACCTCCTTGAGCGTGAGCGGTTCGCGGCTATGGTCGAGGCCGAAGCGGCTGACGATGATCTGCCGTTCGCGCTCGTCCAACCGCGACAAAATCCGCTCGATCTGCTGCTCGCGGGTTCGCTGGGCCGTTTCCTGACCGACTTCGTCGCTGCGCACGTCTTGCTTCGTCGTGAACAACTCGTCCTGGCTCGTGCGGAAACGGTCGCGTCGCTTGAACTCATCCGGAATCGTCCGGGCAAAGTTCTTCATGATCGCCCAACTTGCATACGTGCTGAACTTATTGCCGCGCGAGAAGTCGAATTTTTCCACGGCGCGAATTAACGACATGTTGCCGTCGCTCACGAGGCCGAAGAAGTCTTCGGAACTGTTGACATGCCGCTTGGCGATCGAAACCACGAGGCGCAGATTGGCCTGCACGATCTCGTTCTTGATCTTCACGGCTTCGTCGTACAGCCGTTCAATCTCGTTCATCGCGCTCGTGCGAGCGGCAGCCGGATCAAGCTTCTCACGCAGCTTGCTGGCCCTGTGCTTCAAAAAGTTGAACTTGCGAAACAGGTGATACTCCTGCTCGCGAGTCAACAGAGGCACTTCGTATAGAGCCGCTAGGTAGGGCGGCAGGCCGCTCGGTCCACGGACCTTTTTCGTCGGCGTCGCCGGAACCGGCATCGGACCGAGAATGTCTTTCTCGATTCCGGCCTTGTCATAGCTCTCGTGATACATGTAGTCGAGCGGCAGCTCAAGAATGCGGCGGGCCCGCATCTCGTTCAACACGCGGTAAATCGTCGTTCGCGTGCGGCAAAAACGCCGCGCCAGCGAATCGACGGACTCGCCGCGCCTCGATTGCTGGTAAACCTTCTTCTTCACGTCGTCCGTGAGAATGCCGGTTTGCTCCGGAAACACTGCCTGGTCCGGATGCTCCTTATCGAACTGCTTGAGCGTATAGCGAACCGTCTCGATCGAGCGGTTCATGTGCTGCGCGACGCGGCGGGCGACCTCCGACGGGCAGCCGCCGGCGCGAACCAGTCGTCGAGCGCGCTCGATCATGTCGCGGCGTTCTTCGTCGGTGAGTTGGCTGAAGCGTTCCCCGCGGCGAATCTTCTCCGTGTTCTGCGAGACGAACCGCTCCACGCTGCTGCGAAGGAAGCCGACTCGCTTCCGCTTGCCGTCGAACAAGAATCGCCGGCTCACCAAACCTTGCTCGCGCCACCGCGAGATGGTCTTGGTCGAGACGTTAAACATCTTGCTTAGCTCTTCGACGGTGTGCACCGGCTCGCCGGCGTCTTCTACTTTGACGTTGGCCGAGTCGGACACATCTTCGACGAACAGGCGCAGATCGTGGGCGACGTCTTTGCCCGGCACCGCAACCCCGGCCGCAGTTTCCGGCCGATATTCGGTGATGCGAAAGCAGAGATACTCGTACGGATAGTTGCGGCTGGCATCGAGCTCGGCCAGCAGCTTCTCCGCTCGGTTCACGTGCTCGAGCTTCTTGTCGCGCGAGGCAACGCGGACCTGCTGGTCGCGAAGTTGCTTGATCAGTGGGTTGTGATAGGTGACATTCATGTTGGTGCTCTCTCTGTTGGCCTGTCAGGATCGGTGTTCCCTGCGGCTCCCACCGCCCGTTCCGGACAATTCCAATATTCACCGCCGCATCATGCGGCGATTGACGCGCGTCTGGCCGTCGTTCTCGCGCTCCCTTCCATACGTGTTTCGCCCTACTGGGGTTCCTTATTGTTCTGCCAGTTGCGTTATTGCCGTTTCGACACTTGGTTTACCGATCAACTATTGAAAGCATGTTTCATACCGCTGCTCCCGAATCGCTGACCGCAAAATCGCGCTGCACCGCAACACCGTAGGTGCCCACGCAGAGCGAAAATGTTCACGCGGCCCTCTATATAAGACGGAATACCGGGCGGAATGTTTGGTCTTACGCGCCTCCTGCGTTAAATCGTTGAAATCTTTGGGTTTGTGTCAACGGAAACTGAAGGAAATGTCGAGCGGCCCTGTCGGTCGCGGTGCGTATCTGACGGAAGGTTAATTCTCGTCGGCCGTGCCCGGGCCTTTTTGCGTGGTTGAGGCTGGTTCGTCTGGCCGATTTATGCCTTATGTACGGCCTGTGACTGTCTCATTCTGAGACAGCAGCGCCTGCAAAGGGATGCACTATGTTGTTCGCTTTTGCAGCAGTTACACAGTCGGTGGTTGGTCGTTTTTGCAGCTTGATCGGGCTGATATGGGCGCTAGTTAGCTCGCCATTACTACTGGCGGCTGAGCCGATCGACTTCACCAAGCGGGCGGCTGTGGAATACCGCCAGGCGAAATTGCTGGTCGAGGTTGAAGGCAAGCTAAAGCTGAATGGCGATAGCAAAGAGGTGAAGCACGTGCCGCTAAAGGCGACCGGCGAGCTGTATTACTTCGAACGGCTGCTGCCGGCGGCAAAAAAAGGGGGGCCAACTCGCATTCTTCGAGATTACCAATCGGCTCATGCCAAAATTCGACTGCACGAATCGGACATTTCCAACGAGTTGCGGCCTGAGCGGAAACTGGTTGGCATTCAATTGGATGGCGATAAGTCAACTTTTTTTTCGCCCAACGGGCCGCTGACGCGCGAGGAGTTGGAACTCGTCAGTGTGCCCGGAGGCGGAATCGTTCCGGATTCGCTTTTGCCGGAACGGGCGGTGAAGATCGGCGACAAGTGGCCGTTAAGTGACGCGACGGTAGCGCGGCTGCTTGATCTGGATTCAGTCAGCCAGCATGACGTAGCGTGCTCTCTCGATTCGGTGAAAGACAAGGAAAATGTGGCCGTCATTTCGCTGGCGGGCAAGGTCGCCGGTGCGATCGACGGCGTCAGCAGCGATATCGAGCTAAAGGGCAAACTTAATTACGACCTCAAACAGCGGACAGTCACCTGGCTGACGCTTGCGTATAAAGAAAATCGCGCGATTGGCCATTCGCAGCCGGGATTTGAGGTGCTGACGACTGTGCGAATGGTTTCCGCGCCGGCGCAGCCGGTGGTGGCGCTGGGAGACAAGGCGCTGGCCGACGTGCCGCTCGAAGCATCGCCGGGCCAGACGCTGGTTGAAGTCGAATCTGAAGCCGGCGGCTTTCACCTGACGCACGATCGCCGTTGGACCGTCATTTTGGAACGGCCCGACGTGACTGTGCTGCGATTCGTCGATCAGGGCGATCTGATTTCGCAGTGCAACATCTCACCGCTGCCGGCGCTGGCCAAGGGTGAGCAACTTTCGATGGACGGTTTTCAAGAGGAAGTGAAGCGCGTGCTCGGGAAGAATTTTGAGGAGATGGTCGAAGCTACCGAAGAAGTCAGTGAAAGCGGTCTGCGCATTTTGCGTGTCGTCGTCGCCGGTAAAGCGGGCGAGTTGCCGATTCAGTGGGCGTACTACCACATTTCCGACGAGGCCGGCCACCGCGCGTCGCTGGTGTTCACGATCGAATCGAATTTGCTCGAACGATTTGCCTCAGTGGATCGCGAGCTGGTCGCCAATTTTGAGTTTATTGAAGGTAAGCAGCCGACACCGGCTGGCACAGCAACGGAATCACGCGCGTCTGGGAATTAGAGCATTGCTCACATTTTGCTGAGCGCGTTTTTAACTTGCGCTGCACCGACGATTGGCGCCCGGCACGTGAAGTTTTGACAGATGTAGAGCGTCGGTTGGCCATTGATCGCCGTACGATCCGCAAACAGCGGTTCGAGCAATGCTGATTGCTTAGACGATGGCGGACGCAGCGCAACGACAGCGTTGGGTAGGAACGTATGGTGTATAAGCTGCTGAAGCTCGGTGTTTTCTTCGTAGCTTTTGCCGCCGATCAAAACAAGCTCTTGGATCGGACCGCGCCACAAATCGAGAGCGATGAGCATCTGGCCGGAAGCCGCGGGCATTTTTTCGAGCGTTGATTTGGCGAAAGCGAGTGTGCGGCTGGCGGATTCAAGATAGGTGGCGTTTCCGAGCAGCTTGCCGAGGCGAATCAGCGCCGTGGCGGCCATGGCGTTGCCGCTCGGAATGCTGGCGTCGTGCAGGTCTTTATTGCGGGCGATGAGTTGCTCGTGATCGTCTGCGGTGTAGAAAAAGCCGCCGCTGGTTTTGTCTTCGAAGTGCTGGACCAATAAGTCGGCCAGCCGATTGGCCTCGTCGATCCAGCTTTCCCTGAACGTCGCTTCATAGAGCGTGATCAGGGCATTGATGAGGTACGAATAGTCGTCGAGATAGGCGTCGAGCTTGGCTTTGCCGTTGCGCCAGGTATGCAGCAGTCGGCCATCCGGACGCGACATTTCGTTGCGGACGAAATTGGCGGCTTTCTCAGCCGCGGCAAGGTATTGGGGCTGATCGAGGATTACGGCGGCGCGAGCTAACGCGTCAATCATCAGCGCGTTCCAACTCGTGAGAACCTTGTCGTCCTTGCCGGGACGGATGCGCTGGTCGCGGATTTTCAATAGCTTTTCACGCGAGGCGGTGAGTTCGGTCTTGAGCTCGTCGGCGTTCCAGCCTTTGAGAGCGGCACATTGCTCGATCGTCTTTGGCAAATTGAGAATACTCTTGCCATGCTCGAAGTTGGCCGCGTCGCTGACATCATAGACGTAGCAAAAGCGCTCGGCGGCTGCGTCCCCGAGGGCGTTTTTTATCTCGACTGGCGTCCATACGTAGAATTTTCCTTCTTCCCCTTCGCTATCGGCGTCTTCGGTGCTGTGAAAACCGCCGCCGGCGTCGGTCATGTAATTGAGGATGTAGTCGCACGTCTCGTGAGCGATGCGGGCAAAGCGTTCTTCGCGGGTGGCGAGATAGGCGTCTAGATACGCACTCGTGAGCAGCGCGTTGTCGTACAGCATTTTCTCGAAATGCGGGACGAGCCAGCGCTCATCGACGCTGTAGCGAGCAAAGCCGCCGGCGAGGTGGTCGTAGATGCCGCCGGCTGCCATTTTGTCGAGCGTAAGCGTGGCCATGTCGAGCAGATGCTGTTTCGGCTCGCGCTTGTAGAGCCGCAGCAAGAGTTGGAGGTCCATGCTGTGCGGAAATTTTGGAGCAGAGCCGAAGCCGCCGTGGCGCGAGTCGAAGGCGCGTTGGAGGGCGCGCGAGGCGTTATCGAGGATTTGAACCGCGTCGGAAGACGAAATACCCTCACCCCGGCCCTCTTCCAAGGGGAGAGGGGGCGGCGGGGCGGCGTTTTCAGCCTCCGCGTCACCGCCAGCTTGCAAGTAGCTCGTCAGTTCTTCCGCTTGCCGCAGCAACCCTTCGCGGCGATTCCGCCAGGCGTCGTTCACCGCTACGAGAACTTGCTCAAAGCCGGGCATGCCCATCCGCGGAGTTGGCGGCCAATACGTGCCGCCATAGAACGGTTTCAAATCGGGAGTGAGAAACATCGACATCGGCCAGCCGCCGCGGCCGGTCATGATCTGCACGGCGTTCATGTAAATCTGATCGAGATCGGGGCGCTCCTCGCGATCGACCTTGATTGAGATGAAATGCTCATTGAGATACCGCGCGATCGGCTCATTCTCAAAACTCTCATGCTCCATCACGTGGCACCAGTGACAGGCCGCATAGCCAATGGAGAGGAAGATCGGCCTATCCTCCTTCTTCGCCCGCTCAATCGCGTCAGCACCCCACGGATACCAGTCCACCGGGTTGTTTTGGTGCTGGAGGAGGTAGGGGCTGGATTCGGTGGCGAGGTGGTTGGGCATGGGAGGATGTGCGGAATGCGGAGTATTTGAAGCGATCCATTGCAGTTAGTGTGCCGTGTTGAGTGGCTATGGAACGTGCCTCTTCAAGTCCGCGACTAGATCGAAATGCGGATCAGTCGTGTACACGGCATAGCTTCGACTGCGTGCGACGGCTGCCAGGATTAAATCGCTTTGAGGCAGTGTATGGCCCCGTGTCGTTAGTTGACGGCCCAATTGGGCAGCCGAGCGCCATTCGTCCCATGAAGGCTCAAGGAAATGAATGCCACGGAGCGTAGAGGCGACCCAGTCTGCCTGATCATCGCGACGGAAGCCGATCAAGACCTCGGCGAGGATAGGACCAATCAGCGCCGCATGATCGTCATCAAGTAGCAAGTCAACGGCGCGTTTGTCGGCAGAACGAGGACGATTGAAGAATTGCACCCAGATGCAGGTGTCAATCAGCACCAGATCGCGCATCGCCATCGGACTTCCTCAGTTCAGCCGCTTCCAGAGCTTTCCAATTGTCGTCCATTGTGACCTGGCCTGAAAGCGACTTGAGCTGAAGGCGGCGGGCGAGACGCAGATACTCGGTCATTGCCGAGCGGACCGCAGCAGTCGGCTCGGCTTCCTTGGTAAAGGCCTTCAACTCCGCAATTTCTTGTTCGGAAAGATCGATGATGGTGGGCATGATGCGATTATAGCACTCTCCTGTTTCGTTTGTATAATCACGTGCAGCGGCGGAGGTCAAAAGTGACCATTGAACAACTACGAACGACACTGGGCACGAAACCGTTTCAGCCGTTCACGGTGCGAATGGCCGATGGGCGGCAATTTGCGATTCCGCATCCTGATTTTTTGTCGATGTCGCCTACCGGTCGGACGGCGGTTATTTTTCATTCCGACGGCTCGGCAAGCATTGTGGATTTGTTGCTGATGACGGAGCTAGAGCTCTCGCCGGGGGCGAAGGCGGGAATGTAAATGCCTCGGCCAGTAGGGTTTTATGGATGCATTTGAGCGCGTCGTCGTCAGCCTCTTGGAGCGCGAAGGCTTTTGGGTTCGTTCATCCATCAAAGTTGAACTAACAAAGGCCGAAAAAGTTCAGATTGGACGGCATTCTTCGCCCCGATGGGAGCTGGATGTCGTCGCCTACAAACCAAAGACTAATGAGTTATGGGTCGTCGAATGTAAATCTTATCTGGACTCGCGTGGCGTTCAGATCTGCGCATTTAATGGGAAGAACGAGGGGTTCGCGAAGCGGTTTAAGTTATTTTGCGAACCGCGGACACGCGAAGTTGTCTTTCATCGCCTGGAGCAGCAACTCCTTGAGTGCGGCGCGATCCGCAAGAATCCGAAAATAAAACTATGTCTTGCAGCCGGACGCATCGCGACTGCTAAGGATCGTGATGCACTTCGGACCCACTTTTCGGAAAGAGGCTGGATTCTATGGGATGAGGAATGGATCGCCGAACGCTTGGCCACAGTGGCAAAGGGCGGGTACGAAAACGATGTAACGGCGGTCGTGGCAAAGTTACTTCTACGTGGCACACCAAAAAAGCTCTTTACCCAAGCGTAAGTCTAGAATCCGCCGTCCTCCCCTCGCCCGAAACGCCCCAAACGCGGTAAAATATGGGGTTCCCTCACGGAAGACCTCTAGCCGATGCTCACGCTGCGTGGGCGCGGCGGCTAAGCACCGGTGCTCGGGCCGGTAACACGGAAAAATGCCTGCTTCGGACATCGTTATCAAGGGCGCGCGGGAGCATAATCTGCGCGATGTGTCGTTGGTTCTGCCGCGGAACCAACTCATTTGCTTGACGGGAGTTAGCGGCAGCGGGAAGAGCTCGCTGGCGTTCGACACGCTGTATGCCGAAGGGCAGCGGCGGTATGTCGAGAGCCTGTCGAGCTATGCCCGGCATTTTCTGGGGCAGATGCCGAAGCCGGACGTCGATTATATCGGCGGTCTGGCTCCCTCGATCTCGATTAGCCAGAAGACGGCGGGGAACAACCCGCGTTCGACGGTCGGCACGATCACCGAGATTTACGATTTTTTACGGGTGCTCTACGCGCGTGTCGGGCAGGGGCATTGCCCGCAGTGTCAGCGGCCGATCACGGCTCAGTCGCGTGAGGAGATTCTGGCGCGGATCGAGCAGCTTCCTGCAGGGACCAAATTCAGCGTGCTCGCGCCGCTGTTTCGGCAGCAAAAGGGTGAATACAAGGACCTGTTTGAGGATTTGCTCAAGCAAGGTTTCGTGCGGGCGCGGGTCGATGGCGAAATCCAGCAGCTCAACGATGATTTGTCGCTGGATCGGCAAATGCGGCATGACATTGAAGTCGTCGTCGATCGGCTGGTGATGAAAGGCGACGTGCGCCCGCGGCTGGCGGAGGCGGTGGAGTTGGCGCTGAAGATGGGGAAGGGGAATTTGATCGTTGCGATCGAATCGTCAGTCTCCAACTCTCCCCCTCCCCCCCTCGCCCCCTCTGACGATGAAGGAGAGGGGGAGAGAGGGAGAGGGGGGGAGAAGAAGAAACAGCGGGGGAAGCTGCGTGAGGGGGATGTTCCGTTTTCGTCGGATTATGCCTGTACGAAGTGCGGTCTGTCGTTCGAGCCTCCGAGCCCACAGCTTTTCAGCTTCAACAGTCCTCAAGGCATGTGTCCCGAGTGCGACGGCCTCGGGGTGAAATATTCGTTCGATCCCGATCTTTTGGCGACTTCGCCCAAGGCGTCGTTCAAGGAAGGCTGCTTCGAATTCATCGGCGCGTGGCACGATTTGGGCCGTTGGCGGCGGCATATCTATCAGGGCGTCGCCGACACGATGGAGCGGAAGCTCGGCCTGGAAAGCGGCACGCTGCTGGAGACACCGTGGCAGAAGCTCGACGACGAACAGCGCAAGATTTGGCTCTATGGGGTGGGCAAAGAGCACATCACGTTTACCTGGCGCGGCGGAAATAAACCGATGATGTATGGCGGCCGCTTTGAAGGCCTCGTGTCCGACCTCACAACCCGCTACAAAGCCACGAAAAGCAGCACGCATCTTAAGCAGCTCGAAAAATACATGCGGATGGTGCGCTGCCCGGCATGTCATGGGCAGCGGCTGGTGCCGCAGGCGCGGGCGGTGAGAATCAAGGGGACAGGGGACAGGGGACAGGGGACAGGGGAAAGCCTAACGTTGCCTGAAATTTGCGGGTTGGCGGTGAATGAGGCGGCGGAGTTTTTCAAGGAACTCGATCTCACACCGACGCAACAAACCATCGCCGCCGAAGCCCTCAAGGAAATCCGGACTCGCCTCGGTTTCCTCATCGACGTCGGCCTCGAATACCTCGCATTGGATCGCACCGCTCCAACGCTTTCCGGCGGTGAATCGCAGCGAATTCGCCTGGCCAGTCAGATCGGCAGCGGGCTGGTAGGTGTGCTTTACATTCTGGACGAGCCGTCGATCGGATTGCACCCGCGAGACAACGATCGCCTGCTGAAAACGCTGCGGCGACTGCGCGACATGGGCAACACGGTCGTTGTCGTCGAGCACGACGAAGAAACGATGTGGGCCGCCGATCAGATCATCGACTTCGGCCCCGGACCCGGCGTTCGCGGCGGCGAGCTGGTGGTTCAAGGTCCGCCGGGCGAAGTCATCAACAACAAACACAGCCTCACGGGCAAATTTTTGTCCGGCGAGAAGCAGATCGAGATTCCGAAAGAGCGACGCCAAGGCAACGGCAATTTCCTCAAGATACTCGGCGCGACGCACAATAATTTGAAAGATGTTGACGTTGAAATCCCACTCGGTGCCTTCGTTTGCATCACTGGCGTCAGTGGCAGCGGCAAGAGTTCGCTCGTGAGCGACATCATCGTCGAGACATTGCACCGCGATCTCAACAAAGGCGAGGGCAGTCCGGGCGCGCACCGCGCTATCGAGGGTCTGGAACATCTCGACAAGCTCATCGCCATCGATCAAACGCCCATCGGCCGCACGCCGCGGTCGAATCCCGGCACGTATATCAAGGTCTTCGACGAAATCCGCGATCTATTCTGCCAATTGCCCGAAGCCAAACGTCGCGGCTACAAACCCGGCCGCTTCAGCTTCAACGTCGAAGGCGGCCGCTGTGAAGCCTGCGAAGGCAACGGCAGCACCCGCCTCGAAATGGATTTTCTCGCCGATGTGTGGGTGACGTGCCCGGTGTGCGAGGGCAAGCGATTCAGCCGCGAGACGCTGGAAGTCAAATTCAAGGACAAATCGATCGCCGATGTCCTGGAGATGGATATCCAACAGCTTTTGGTCCTTTTCGAAAACGTCCCGCACGTACGGCATAAGCTACAGACATTGCATGATGTTGGTTTGGATTACATCAAGCTGGGCCAGGCATCGCCGACGCTGTCCGGCGGCGAAGCGCAGCGGATCAAGCTGGCACGGGAACTGGTGAAGAAAAGCACCGGCAAGACCCTCTACCTGCTCGACGAGCCCACCACCGGCCTCCACTTCGCCGACGTGCAGCTTCTCTTGAAAGTGCTCCACGATTTCGTCGCCGCCGGCAATACCGTCCTCGTTGTCGAGCACAACCTCGACGTCATTAAAACGGCCGATTGGCTCATCGATCTCGGCCCCGAAGGTGGTGACGCGGGCGGACAAATCGTCTGCTGCGGCACGCCGGAGCAAATAGCTGACTACGCGGCGGAAAGACGAGAGGGCGAGGGGGAGAGAGGGCGAGGGGGAGAAGTCAAAAATGGAAAGTCTCCCACTCTCCCCTTCTCCCCCTCTCCCCCTCCTTTGCGATCGCATACGGGCGAATCGCTTGCCCCCGTCCTCGACGGCTCCTACGCCGCCGCGATGCGCGACGCCGCCGCGAATCTCAACGGCAATGGGAATGGCAAGAAAAATGGCAAGGCGAGCAAAAAAGTCGAGCTCGCCACGCACATCGTCGTCCGCGGCGCGAAGCAGCACAACTTGAAGGGCGTCGATGCCCGCATCGAGCGGGACAAGATGACGATCTTCTGCGGCAAAAGCGGCAGCGGCAAAAGCTCGCTGGCGATGGACACGATTTACGCCGAAGGCCAGCGGCGGTATGTCGAATCTCTAAGCGCTTACGCCCGTCAGTTCGTGGCTCAAATGCAAAAGCCGGTTGTCGATCATATCGACGGCCTGTCACCGGCTATCGCCATCGAGCAAAAAAACCTCGGCCACACGCCCCGCTCCACAGTCGGCACCGTCACCGAGATTTACGACTACCTCCGCATCCTCATGGCCCGTCTGGGTCAGCTTCATTGCCCTGAGTGCGAAGTTCCCGTCGGCACGCAGACGGCCGATCAGGTCGTCGATAGCGTTCTGGCCGAGCCGGCCGGATCACGCCTCTATTTAATGGCTCCCGTAGAAGTCGAAGTGGGCCAACAATACACAGCCGTCTGGGATCAGCTTCGGGCGACTGGCTACAGCCGCGTTCGCATCGACGGTGTGACGTATGCACTCGACCAAGTGCCGACAATCGATCGCCGTCGCAAACACAAAGTCGAAGTCGTCATCGACCGCATTGTCGTGAAGCCGGAAAACCGCTCACGCATCGCCGGCACGATCGAAAACGCCCTGGCGCTCGGCAAAGGAGTGATGCACATCGCCCGCGTGCAGGAAGACGTGCCGGAACATCGCTGGGAAACGATCGTTCACAGCCAGCACCTCGCCTGCCACAAGTGCGGCCGCAGCTTCGAGCCGCTCACGCCGCACAGTTTTTCGTTCAACAGCCCGCTGGGATGGTGCAAAACGTGCGAAGGCCTCGGCGTGCAAATCGGCGCCAATCCGGCCGCGCTGTTGCGCGACCCGAAGTTAACTCTTGCCGAAGGCACACTTGATCTGTGGCCGAATCTGCAGTTGCCGCTGGCGAAAGGGATGCTGGAAGCGTTCGGTCGCGGCACAGGAATACCGCTGGATGTGCCGTTCGAGCGGCTGAGTGCGCGGCATCGGCGGATGATTTTGCATGGGACGGCTGAACAGTGGTTTGAAGTTCAGTCCAAAGCCCAAGGTCCGAAGTCCAAAGTGCAGAGTAAGATCGCATTTCGCTTCCAATTCAAAGGCCTTTACCCCGCCATCGACGAAGCCTCGCGTCTCGCCCCGAGTTTGAGATTGAAACTGGAGCATCTGGTCGGCGAAGTCGATTGCTCCACCTGCGACGGCAGCCGCTTGCGCGACGAGGCAGCCGCGGCCCGTTTTCGGAACCGTAATATCGGCGAGCTCGGCAAGCTTTCACTCGGCGAATTGGCGAGCGAAATCGCGGCTTGGAAGCTCTCCAAATCGGAACAAAAAATCGCTGGCGAACTCCTCCGCGAGATCAACGGCCGCGTGCAATTTTTGCTCGATGTGGGCCTCGACTATCTCTCGCTCTCGCGGCCAGCGGCCAGCCTTTCCAACGGCGAGGCCCAGCGCATTCGACTGGCTAGTCAACTCGGCAGCGGCTTGTGCGGCGTGCTTTACGTCCTCGATGAGCCCACGATCGGCTTGCATCCGCGCGACAACACGCGGCTGCTGCGAGCGCTGCAAAAGCTGCGCGACCTCGGCAACACGCTCATCGTCGTCGAGCACGACCGCGAAGTCATCGAAAACGCCGACCGCGTTTTGGATTTCGGCCCCGGTGCTGGCCGCCTCGGTGGCCAGATCGTCGCTGATGCCACGCCTGACAAGCTTGGCAAGGCCAGCGGATCGGTAACGGGCCCATATATAAGTGGCAAAAAGGCGATCGCGGTGCCGACGAACAGGAGAATCGGGGACTCGGGATTCGGGACTCGGGATTTGGGAGAAAAACCGAGTTCCAAGTCCAAGACTCAACGTCCAAAGTCAGCGCCCCCCAGCCCCGAGCCCCGAACCCCGAACCCCTGCCTGGAAATCCTCGGCGCTCGCCACAACAATTTAAAGAACATTGATGTCAAGTTTCCCCTGGGAACACTGACCGCCATCACCGGCCCCAGCGGTAGCGGCAAGAGCACGCTCGTCGATGAAATTCTCTATGCCGGTATCGCTCGCAAGCTCCATCGAGCGTCGCTCGTTCCCGGCAAGCACGATGAAATCCGCGGCTTGGAACATATCAACAAAGTGATTCAGGTCGATCAGCAGCCGCTCGGCAACTCGCCGACGAGCAACCCGGCAACATACACCGGCGCGTTTGAGCTAATCCGGCAACTTTTTGCACAACTGCCCGAAGCAAAGTTACGGGGATATTCGGCCCGCCGCTTCAGCTTCAATGTCCCCGGCGGCCGCTGCGAAGCCTGCGAAGGCAATGGCCAACGCCGCATCGAAATGCACTTTCTGCCCGATGTGTGGGTCGAATGCGAAACCTGCCGCGGCAAACGCTACAACCCCGAAACTCTCGGTGTGACATTCCACGGCCATTCGATCAGCGACGTGCTCGACATGACCTGCGGCGACGCCGTCAAACTATTCGATAACATCCCCAAAATCCGCCGCATCTTGCAGACACTCTGCGACGTGGGGCTCGATTATTTGACGCTGGGCCAGGCGGCACCAACTCTATCCGGCGGCGAAGCCCAACGCGTCAAGCTCGCCGCCGAGCTCGCGCGGCCCGACACGGGTCGTACACTCTATCTCCTTGATGAGCCCACCACTGGCCTCCATTTCGACGATCTCGCCAAGCTGCTCGAGGTCCTGCAACGCCTCGTCGATCTCGGCAATACCGTTGTCGTCATCGAGCACAATCTCGACATCATTAAGTCCTGCGATTGGGTGATTGATCTTGGGCCGGAAGCCGGAGAAGCGGGCGGACAGGTTGTTGTTGCGGGAACGCCGGAACGAGTTGTTGCAAGAGCGGGAGAGGGAGAGAGAGGGAGAGGGGGAGAGAAAAAAGGCAACAAGTCTCCCACTCCCCCACTCCCCCACTCTCCCACTCTCGTCTCCCACACCGCCGCCGCCCTTGCCCCCATCCTCGCCGCCGGCCCATTCGCCGAGCGCAAGCCGTTCAACCCAGCTGCCGAAGAGAAAAAGAAAGAAAGCGACCTCGACATTGCCGAAGTCGGCAAAACCCAGAAGATGCCTTGGGAAGCGAATGGCCGGACGTGGCACACGCAGGAACGCGTCGGCCGCACCGGCGAGCCCTGTCGCTGGGATGGCCGCATTCTGGAACAAATCGTCGATCGCATCCAAG
This sequence comes from Pirellulaceae bacterium, assembly GCA_036496265.1. Taxonomy (GTDB): domain Bacteria; phylum Planctomycetota; class Planctomycetia; order Pirellulales; family Pirellulaceae; genus CAYLLN01. The sequence continues at coordinate 51,826 of DASXLL010000366.1, forward strand.
ACCTCGGAGATTTTTCTGAAACCGATTGGAGCGAGCGCAGCGTTGTCGAGATCAGCGCCGCAAAAAAAGCCGACGGCTGGTTCTTTCACGCGATTACGGGCGAGACATGGTTGTTAAAGCTGAAATTCCGCGTCTATCGTGGCACTTTCAAACGCGACGAGCTGCAAGAACGAATTCAGCTCAAAACGCTCAACGAGCTCGCCGATCTGCCAATCTACGGCAATGAGCCGCGGGTGAAGGTCAAAACGCTTCGCGGCCCCTGGCAGGAAGTCGAAATCCGCGTCCATTCGCTGGAAGAAATCGACACGCCGGAGTTTTGGTCGTTCCTCGAAGATGCCGTCGCCGGTTTCACGAAATTCACGGAGAAAGCGGCGATCGCGCCGGAAGACATCACTCCTTGGAAGGCTTTGGGCCAGAAGTGGCATTTTCTTCGAAAAGGTTTCCCGCCTGGGAAAAATGTGGCCTGGAGCATGGAGCTATTGGAAGAGCTATGCGAGCTGCTACAAGGTGCCGCGCCCGAGGGCCAATTCCTCTGGAACAACCAACAGCTCGTCCACTTTATGGTGCCGCAGCAGCGCGAGCCGTGGGCGACGATTCAAACGAAGAAACCGCAAGCTCTGTTGCTGCACTTAATCGGTCCCAAAGGCCGCTTCGGCCTCGGCCGCGTCGTCGATCTCGGCGCCGACCGCGATCTTGACGATACGCGGCCGAATCACGATGTCGTCCGGTTGCAGTTTGTCGAAGAACAACATCTGCATCGTGGCGATCTCGAGAAATTCCTCAGCGAACATCTGAGCTCGTTGAAGAACGGAAATTAGGCCGCGGCTGAATGCGGATGACACAGCGCGGCTAAGGGCCGCAACCAACTACAGAAAGGAACCGCGGATAACGCGAATGACGCGGATTATTCATATCCTAATCCGCGCGATTCGCGACATCCGTGGTCGCATTTTCGTTAGGCGCATTTGATTCCCACCACGACCCACCTCCCAAAAATCACTTGCCCACGAAGTACAGCACGCCTCAATCCAGCCCACTCACGGTCACCGTGAAGCCCGGCGGAAACCGGCCCACACTTTCATTAGAGGACTGAGCCTTAAAGGGCGAATTCTAAAAAAAGTGTGACAAGCAGGCGGGCAATTCGTCCTGAGCGGAAGATGGGACTGCGCCTGGACTTGCGGCCCGTTTCTCGAGGGACATCCGGCTATGGCTTACTTTATTCCGCGGGGCACGCCAATCGAAATTCAGCAGGGAGACCGTGTCCACGCGAATATTACGAGTTGCGATTTCTGCTTTCTGGAGCCAGTGCTCGAGCGGCCGAATGAGATGGTTTTTACCGACGGCAAATCGTACTTTTTGGTGGCTAAGGCGCTAGTCATCGGCGACTACAGCGATGCGAAGTCGAACGCATCAATTCCCTTAGAAGGTGCAGGCACCGCGAGCGCCGGGCAGGTTAGCTCGTTGTAGTTTGCCCGTCACGAGCGCTAAAGTTCAACATCCAAGTTGGCTGGTTCATGGCGATTGTTGTGCTTCGCGAACGCGAAGTGCCGAACCGGCTTCATGATGCCCGACTCGCATCATTTGTTACGAAAACTTGTTTTTTGCTTGACTTGCGCTTGCGCAAATGCCATACGGGTAGATCAGTCTGCGTGGCGCCGGACCGGCTAGCCTTGATTCTTCCCCATGAAAACGCCTTGTCGTTTGCTGGCCTTTGATGTGCTGGAGCCACGGCGACTGCTCAACGTCGATTGGCGTAATCCCGTCGATTCGCTGGACGTCAACGCCAATGGTTCGATTGCCGCGGACGATGTCCTGCTGATCATCAATCGGTTAAATGCGAGGCACGACTCTTTGCTGCCCGCGAGCCACGATGCGGCCAGCGCCTATTACGACGTCGACGGCGATCAGCAAGTCACGGCGGCGGACGTGCTGGACGTTATTAACGCCATCAACGCTGGGACCGAGGCGGAGCGTGTGCCGCTGGCCGGCGCAGATGGTCCGCGGAACCAGATTGCGGTGACGATCGGTCAGCCACAAGGCGTGCGCGTCTATCAGCTCCGGATCTCGGGTTCATTCGCCGCGGGAGCAGCCGCGACGGACCATTTGGCGATCTATCTCTTCGATCCGACGCATCCCACGCAGACCTTGCTCGACCAAGGCCAGCCGGGCAGCCCGCTCTTTGAATTGACGCCCAGCGGCGCCAGTTATCCGGCGGATTTTGTGCAATGGGATGGCAGCATCCTAACGATCGCCCTACCGAATTTTGTGGGGCACGATACGGGCTTGTTGCGGTTGCAAAGCGTGAGCAGCGCGAACCATCCGGCGAATCAATTCGTCATCGTTCCGCTGTCGAATTCGGTCGATGCTGCCGCAACCTGGCCGCCCTTTGCGACGCAGAGCCTGACACTGACGGCACATCTTTCGCCGGATTCGGATCCGGATGGAAATGGAGTGGTGCTAACGTCGACGATCACTGTCGAAGGGCAAACGGCCGCCGGCGCCGACGTTCAACTCAGCGAAAGTGGTGCATCGGCACTGACGACAACCGCAGATGCCCAAGGTCACTATCAGTTTTCGGTCGATGTCGCGGAGGGAACGCACGATTTCTCCGTTTCGGCCGCAGATACCTCGGGGCGGCAAGCCAGCGTGCCGCTGGAAGTGAAGCATGGCGATGTGATTCTGGACTGGAATGCGTCGCTGTTAACGGTCGTGCGCGATTGGACGACTCTTTCGAACGATCCTTATACCAATCGGGTTGTGACTTCTCCGCCACCTGTCGTGGCGCGGAATCTGGCGATGGTGCATGCGGCGATGTTCGACGCCGTGAACGCCGTCGAGCAGCTCTATCCGCAGTATCACGCAAATGTGACGGCGCCCACCGGAACCTCGGAGGTTGTCGCGGCTGCCGCGGCGGCACAGCGTGTGGCCGCAACACTTTATTCAAAGATTGATGAACAAGCGATTTTCACCGCCGCACTGACCGAGGCCTTGAATTCGGTGCCCGATGGTCCGGCGAAGGATCAAGGCCTCGCGGTTGGCCAGCAAGTTGGCGATGCGATTATCGCCTGGCGGCTTGGCGACGGCGCTTCAACAACCGTCAATTACGTTCCGGGCACCGCCCCTGGCCAGTGGCAGCGAACATTTCCCGATTATTACCCGCCACTTTTGCCGCAATGGCCCAGTGTCACGCCGTTTGCGATGACCAGCGGCAGCGAGTTCCGGCCGGCGCCGCCGCCGGCTCTCGACAGCGCCGAATATGCCGCGGCCGTCGATCAGGTGCAGCGGCTCGGCGGCTATACGAGCACCGAGCGAACGGATGATCAGACTGACATTGCCTTGTTTTGGGCGGACGGCGGCGGCACCTACACTCCGCCCGGTCACTGGAATCAAATTGCCGCCGATGTAGCGCTGGCGCAGCACACCTCGCTGATGCAAAACGCCCGGCTGTTCATGATGCTCGATGTCGCGCTGGCCGACGCCGGCATCGCCTGCTGGGACGCGAAATACGACTACAGCTTCTGGCGGCCGATCGATGCGATTCGCCAGGCCGATTTGGACGGCAACGACGCGACGACCCCGGACACGAGCTGGACTCCGCTGATCCGCACGCCGAATTTTCCCAGCTACATGTCCGGCCACAGCACATTCAGCGCCGCAGCCGCAACGGTGCTCGACGACGTGTTTGGCACCAATGTGGAATTCACCAGCGTGTCCGACGACCACACAGGATTTCGTGAACGCCCGTTGGCTCCTGATCAGGTTCTGACGCGGTCATTCAGCAGCTTCGACGAAGCCGCCGCCGAAGCGGGCCTGAGCCGCATTTATGGCGGAATTCATTATTCGTTTGACAATACCGCCGGTCAGGAAGTCGGCCGATCGGTCGGCCAACTCGTCGTCGCCAGTTTTCCGTTCCAGCCGTAATTTCCGCGGGCGAGTCTGCACTCTCAATAGTGTCATTCGACGCGTTCCGCCGGTCTGCTTCCCCTGCAACGCCGCGCGCCGCAAAAGATTGAACTATAATCACCACCATTCCAGCTTTAATACTCCTGCCGAACGCCGCCATGCTCTCCCGCATCCTCACCGCATTCGCCGCCTTGATTCCCTTCCTCGCTCTCGCCGATGGCCCGGCTGACAACATAGCGGCCAACGTCCGCCGCATTCCAAAACTCGGCATCGAGGTTCCGGCAGACCGAAAGTCCAAGCTCGAAGCGGGTCTAAGGCAGTTTGACGACAAAATCACGGCGCTCAAATCAAAAAAAGACGCCAAGACGGCGGAATTGTTGCCTGATGTCGAGGTCTATTTCAAAGCGGTTCACGACGCACTCGTGTATCAAGAATTCTTCGATCCCAAAGAGCTGGACGCGGCCGACAAAATCCTCGCGGCCGGAATCGAGCGAGCCGACCAGCTCGCTAAGGGCGAATCTCCCTGGGCCAGTGCCACCGGACTCGTCGTCCGCGGCTACATCTCCAAAATCGACGGCTCCGTGCAGCCGTATGGACTCGTTGTCCCCGAAAGCTACACGAACAAAGGCCCCGGTCACTTTCGCTGCGACCTCTGGTTTCACGGCCGCGGCGAAAACCTTAGCGAGCTAAATTTTATTAATAGTCACCCCGGCAATGTCCGCCAATACACGCCCGAAGACACGATCGTTCTGCATCCGTACGGCCGCTACTGCAACGCCAACAAGTTCGCGGGTGAGATCGACGTGCTGGAAGCTCTCGACTCGGTCAAAAAACGCTATCGCATCGACGACGACCGCGTGGCCGTTCGCGGCTTTTCGATGGGCGGCGCCTCAACCTGGCAATTCGCCGTTCACTATGCCGACCGCTGGTTCGCCGCCAACCCGGGCGCGGGGTTCAGCGAAACGCCGCTGTTCCTCAAGGTCTTTCAACAGGAGGAAGTGAAGCCGACGTGGTGGGAGCAAAAGTTGTGGAACTGGTACGACTGCCCCGGCTGGTGCATCAACCTGCTGCAGTGCCCGACGATCGCCTACAGCGGCGACAAAGATCGCCAAAAACAGGCCGCGGATGTCATGGAAAAAGCCCTAGCCGAAGAAGGCATCGAATTGGCCCACATCCTAGGGCCGGATACCGCGCATGCGATTCATCCCAAGTCGAAAATCGAAATCGAACGCCGGATGAAGTCGCTGGCAAAAATCGGCCGCGACGATCTGCCGCTGGACCTCGAATTCGCGACCTACACGCTCCGCTACAACCAAATGCACTGGCTCACGGTCGATGGCCTGGCCGAGCATTGGTCGCAGGCCCGCGTGACCGCCGCGATCGACACCGGCGAAGTCGCCATCGACGCCGAAAACGTCACGGATCTGTCACTGTCGTTCGAGGCGGGCCGTGCCCCGTTCGACCTGCAAGACAACGTTACGATTCTCATCAACGACGACGAAATCGACGTTCCCGGTCCCAAGAGCGATAAGTCGTGGAACGTCTCGCTGCACAACGTCCGCGGCAAGTGGCTGCCGAGCAAGCGCGACGGCGAGGCTCTCCGTAAGCGTCATGGCCTCCAAGGCCCGATCGACGACGCCTTTCTCGACCGCTTCATCTTCGTCCGGCCGACGGGCGATGCCTGGAACGAGGCTGCCGGTAAGTGGTCTGCCGCCGAGCTCGACCGCGCGATCGAACATTGGCGGCGGCATTTCCGTGGCGTCGCGATCGTCAAGAACGACAACGATATCAAGGAAGAAGACATTCAATCGGCCAATCTCATCCTCTGGGGCGACCCCGGCAGCAACGCCATCCTGAAGCAAGTCGCCGGCAAGCTGCCAATCGAATGGAAACGCCAAGCCATCACCGTCGGCAATCGCAAATATCCGGCCGACAAGCACGCGCTAATCGCCGTCTATCCCAACCCGCTGAACCCGAGCCGCTACATCGTTCTCAACAGCAGCTTCACGTTCCGCGACTACGCCTATCTCAACAACGCCCGTCAGGTGCCGATGCTCCCCGACTGGGCCGTCGTCGATCTCACGACGCCGCCCAATTCCGTCTGGCCCGGCAAAATCGCCGACGCCGATTTCTTCGACGAACGCTGGCGGTTAAAAACCAGCGACGAACGCAAACAAAAATAAGTCTCCAACAACTCTAATAGCCGGGAGCAAACCTGCTCCCGGAGAGCCGCCGATACGCAACGACTTTATCCAAGAACCTTTTTCCGTAGCTCACTCAGCAACTTAATCGCCCCGCCAATCTCCGCCTTTTGCCGTTCCGGCTCTTGTGGAATCTCGCGCTCGATCGTGAGCGGCCCGTCGTAGCCGATTTCTTTGAGCGTCCGCAGATAGTTTTCCATCCCGACATCGCCCTGGCCAAGCGCCACCTCCTGGCCCCATTCCTTGCCAGGATTTTTCGCCCAGTTGCCGTCCTTGCAATGCACGCTCTTCACGTACCGACCAACTTTTTTCAGCGCCGCGATCGGCTCGCCGGTTCCATAGAGGATCATGTTGGCCGGATCGAAGTTGATGAACAGATTCGTGCGGCCCACGTCTTGGATAAACGCCAATAAGTCGTCCGCCGTCTCCTGTCCCGTTTCCAAATGCAGTCCCTGGCCGTGCTTCGCGCAGTGATCGCACACATCGCGAGCGACCGCCACGATGTCCTTATACAGCGGCAGCGAACGATCGTGCGGGACAAATCCGATGTGCAGGCCGACGGCCCTGCAGCCCAGCAGGTTGGCGAAATCGGCGATTTCCTTCAGCTCTTTCGTCCTCGCAGCCCGCGTTTCCGGCGGCACAAGGCCGACGGTCTGCGCGACCGTCGGGATATCTGCGTAGCTCTCGCCTTCAAAACCGCAGAAGACACACGTCAACTTAATGCCATAGCCGGCCAGCCGCTTCAAAAACGCGTCGGCGTTGGCTTGCGTTCGCGTCGCCTGGTGCGGCGCGTGCAGTTGAATCGTCGGCACACCCAGATCGTGCGCGACTTCGAGTTTCACGCCCAGACCCGCATCGATACTGGCAAATACGCCAATTGGCCACTTATCCATTGTTTCGCCTCGAACGAGAGAACAGAATTTCTCAGTCAAGGACGAAATGTAGCGCAGCCGGCGGCCAATCGCAAGTTGGCGATTGATGCAGGCAGCCTAGATGGCCAGCGCTTCGCTGTTTTCCGACCGCTTCAGCTTGGCAAAGAACGCTTCGATTTCTTCGCCGGTTTCCACGAAGTACTTGAGCAGATCGCGGCGCGACAGAATGCCAACGACCATGCCGTTGCGGACCACGGGAATACGGCGAATGCGATGCACAATCAGCAAATTTGCGGCTGTTCCCAGCAGCGCATCTTCATCAATCGTGAACACGTCCCGCGTCATGTGCTCGCGAACCTTCGCCTCTTTCACGTGCGGGTCGTACAGCACTTCCAAGAGTTGAAACTGTGTAATGATGCCGCACAGCCGGCCGCGTTCATCGATGACCGGAGCGCCGCTGATATTCCGCTCCAATAAGAGCCGGATCGCCTCTTCCACCGTCGCCTCCGGGCCAATGGAGAACACGCGGCTATTCATCGCATCTTTGACTTGGTACATAACGAGGCTTTCGTTCAATCTTGGAGGCTGGAGTTTCGCGGCACAGTGCCCTTTGCGGCACAGTGCAAAGGTTGCTCGAAGATGGCGATCAGGCAAGCTGCACGGCGGTTTTTATACGGCGTTAGCCCGCATAATCGGACCGATAGGAAAAGTCGATTCCCACGTAGCGAGCGGCGCTATTTCAGCAAGTGCCGATTGTTGCTTAGAAGGATCGCTATGCCCGCGATTGCTCAACGAGTTTGCGGAAGGCGGCGCGCAGGGACTTATGGAGATGTCGTGCGAAGTCTCGGCCAAGATGATGGCTAGAAATCAACTCGACGACGTCGGCCAGATCGCGGTGGGTGCGGCGGGGCGAGCCTAATCCGCAGGCCAGCTTGATCTCAATCAGCCTGGCCAGACTCAATACTGTCAGACCTTCGATTTCGACCGTCGCATGTAGTGAATCGGGCGAAGGCAGCAGCACCTCAGTATCTTTACCAGCCTTCTCGCCGCTGAGTAGGAATTGCACGGGCATCCCGGCCGGAGAGCGAAACTCGGCTCGTTCAGCGGACCACTGGTAACCGCAGGCCTCGAGCGCCTCACGGACCTTTTGCTGGTCCTCGCGACGAATGAGCAGGTCGAGATCGACCGTATTGCGGCGATAACCATGCAGGCAGACCGCCACTCCGCCCACGATCGCATGGGGAATCCCTACAGCTTCGAGCGCCGCCCGACAATCGACAGCCGTCGTCCAGAGCGACTGGTTTTCGAGCATCGTGTACGTGGTTTGGGCGGTTTCCATGGCTGGCAAGACAGTCTTGCCTGATTATATCACGCGCAAGGAATCAGGCCGGATCGACCTACGCCGCAACCCGGCCTTCCACCAGTCGCACCACGTGATCCGCTTGTTTCGCGATCGACTGGTCATGCGTGACCATGACGACCGTCAGACCATGGTCGCGGTTGAGTTGCTTGAGCAGCGTCAGGATTTCGCCGCCCGTTTTCTGGTCGAGGTTGCCCGTCGGCTCATCGGCCAACAGCAATTTCGGCTGGGCGATGAGAGCCCGAGCGATGGCGGTGCGCTGCATCTCGCCGCCGGAAAGCTCGCGCGGTTTGTGAGTCAGGCGATGATCGAGCTTGACCATGGCCAAAAGTTCTTTGGCCCGCTCGACGTGCGCTCGCTTGTGCCGCCAATATTTGAGCGCACCATACCGGATCATGATCGGCGCGAGAATATTTTCGAGCGTCGAAAGCTCCGGCAGCAAATGATAAAACTGAAAGATCATTCCGAAGTGCTCGTTGCGCAAATGATCGCGCGCACGCGCGCCAAGATTGTCGATCCGCTGGCCCTCGAAGCGAACTTCACCGTCGTCCGGGGCATCGAGCGTGCCCAGCAGATGCAGCAGTGTGCTCTTCCCGCAGCCGCTTTGGCCCACGACGGCTACAAAACCGCCGTCGCGGACCGAAAAATCGACCCCCTTCAGAACGGGCACCACCAGCTTGCCCTTGCGATAGCTCTTTTCAAGGCGACGAGCCGAAAGCAGCGGAGCTGCTGAATTCAAGGTTCTGGGCTCAAGGTTCAAAGTTGGCGCAGGTGCATTAACCTTGAACTTTGAACCTTGAACTTTGAACTCGGCCTGTTCGATGACACTACTCATATCTCAGCGCCTCCACCGGATGCAGCCGCGCCGCCCGCAGCGCTGGCAGCACACTAGCCAAAACAGCGATTAACACCGCTCCGAAAACCACTCCCGCGACGGCAATCGGCTCGACATCCGTCGGAATCCGCTCGAAGTAATAGACGGTTGGGTCGAAAACTTCCTGGCCGGTCACAATCTCAATTAGCTTGGCGATGTCGTTGATGTAAAAAACAAACAACAGGCCACCAATCATCCCCGCGCCGCTCCCGACCAGGCCCAGCGAAAAACCGTAATTGAGAAAAATGCTCATCACACCGCGGCTGGGCGCGCCTAATGCCTTCAAGATGCCGATGTCGCGCGTTTTTTCAACCACGATCATGAAAAACGTCGCCAGAATGCCGAAGCCAGCGACGGCAATGATCAAAAACAGCAGGATGTTGAGCAGCGTCGTTTCCATCTGCACCGCTGCCAGCAGCGGACCCTGCATGTCACGCCAGGTTTGAATGCGGTACGGATACGCGTCAATCGGAAAATGGGCCCGCAGCTTGTCGCGCACCGCATTGAGGTCGGTGCCCGGTTTCAGACGAAGCTGAACCGTCGTCACAGCATCCACGCCCGTCTGTGGATCGATCATGCCGCGAATTTCCTGCAGCCGTCGCAGCGGCACGAACGCAAACCCGCTGTCGTATTCACTCATTTTGCTTTCATAAAAATCGACGACCGTAAATTGATCGGTCCGCGCCGACGGTCGCGATCCGGCCGAGGCATACGTCACCTGCACATCATCGCCCGGCTGACAGATCAAGTGATCGTAAACTTTACCTTCCGAATTGCGCTGCCGGACGCTGCCGATGGCGATGCCGAGCACCATGCCAGTGAATTGTTCTTTTGCCGGATCGAAGACCGCGCCCTCGCCACCGGTCGTCGCGGTAGGATCGGAGGGAACACCGGTCGGGTCCTGTGGAATTCCAGCCTCGTGTCGCTTATCGGCAGCCGTTTTGGTAGTTTGCTCTTCGAGCAGTCGCTGCTGGGCCTCAAACTCGCGCTCGTACGCGACTCTCATCCGGCGATATCGCCAGCCGCTTCCCTGCAACTTCTCGTGCTCCGCGTCGCCATATCCATCTTCCCGAAGCCGAAAGCTCAGCTGCTTGCGGTTTTCCGGATGCAGCAAATATTGCCGAAAGTCGCTCACGTCGGCATACGTCGCTTCATCGACGCCGATCAGCGTAATCTGCCGCGTGCTGATTTGGCCGCGGAACATCATTGTCAGCATCGCCGGCACATGCACCGCCGCCGTCGTGCCAACCAGATCGTCGCCCACCACGCGGCGAATCTCCGCCATGTGCCAGGCCGGATCGACGAGGCCGTCCATGCTGTGCGACTCGATAATCACATCCGACAGAATGCCATGCAGCCGCACGTGCATCTCACGCGTGAAACCGGCCATCACACTATTGACGACGATGAGCGTCCCGACGCCGAGCGTCACGCTAATGATCGACGCCAAAGCGATGTAGCGCGTGCAAAGGTAGCGCCAGGAGAGAAGCAGTTTGTACATAGCCAGCGGGCGATTTCAGGATTTCGGAAGGATTGCCGCAGCTTTGGCAGAGGCAAATAGCCCGCGAGTTATAGGGACCCAATCGCAAAATCAGAATCCCAAATCTGCTAGCATCGCGAGTTCACTCAACGCGCATTATGCTGGTACGATGAAAGTGCGAGACGTTCTGAAGTTGTTGAAAAAGGACGGCTGGTATCGAATCAAAAGCCGTAGCGGCCACCGGCAGTTCAAGCATCTAACGAAACCCGGTCGCCTCACGGTTTCCGGCGGCCTGGGCGATGAATTGCCGCCGGGGACATTGAAAAGTGTGTTCAGGCAGGCAGGTTGGAAGGAGTAGAAGTCATGTGGCGATATGCAATTGTCGTGGAGAAAGCCAAGTCCAACTACGCGGCTTACGTTCCTGACTTGCCTGGCTGCGTAGCGACGGGCAAGACAGTGAAACAAACGGAACGCCGCATTCAAGAAGCCATCGAGATCCACCTCGAAGGCATGCGCGAAGATGGATTGCCGGTGCCAAAACCATCGAGCGTTGTTGATTACGTGGAGATTCCGGCGTGAGTTCGGGCGATTCGTGAGGTAAAATCTTAGTATGCAAACCGAGGAAATCACCATTCGGGTCGATGCGGATGCCGCGCGGGCCTATCGTGCCGCACCGGACCAGCAGCGGCGCAAATTTGACTTGCTGCTGAGCCTGCGACTGCAGGATGCTTTGCAGCCTGCGGACTCACTTCAGAATCTGATGCGCGATATCAGCCGCAAGGCCCAAGAGCGCGGCCTGACGCCAGAGATTTTGGAGTCAATCCTCCGTGAGCCCTAAGCTGCGTGTTGCCTTTGATAGTAATGCACTCGTCAGTGCGCTGCTGTTCGAGCACTCGCCACCAGGACAAGCGTTCTACGCCGTTCTCGAACGTGGAGATATTCTTTTGTCGAGAGAGACGTTTGCCGAGCTGAGCGAAGTGTTGGAACGAAAGAAATTCGACCGCTACGTGACAAAGGAGCAGCGAGAGCATTTTCTGGTCATGCTGCTTGATGAGGCTACTTTGGTCGAAGCCGACGAAAAGGTACTCGCTTGCCGTGACCCGAAAGATAATAAATTCCTGGAGCTTGCCATCAGCGGCAGTGCCGCTTGCCTGGTTACCGGCGACGAGGACTTGCTCGTCTTGAATCCATTCCGTGGCGTGCCGATCATGACACCCGTTGCGTTCTTGAGCTGGCTAGAAGACCACCATCCAACTTGACAGTCACCCTTCCGGCCTCAGCAGCGGAAACAATATCACATCGCGGATCGACGGCGAATTGGTTAACAACATCACCAGCCGGTCGATTCCGAGGCCCAGCCCGCCAGCCGGCGGCATTCCGTGCTTGAGCGCCTCGATAAATTCGTGGTCCATTTTGGCCATCGATTCTTCTTCGGCCTGGCCGGCAAGTTGCGTCTTGAAAAGTTGCTCTTGCAGGTCGGGATCGTTCAGCTCGGTGTAGGCGTTCGCGATTTCCATGCCTTGAATGAATAGCTCAAATCGCTCGGCAACCTCCGGGTTGCTCCGCTTGCGCTTCGTGAGCGGGCAGATGCTGGCCGGATAGTCGATCACGAAGATCGGCCCTTCGAGGGCGTCCTCGACTTTTTCTTCGAAGACCTCGCTCTTAATAACATCCGGGTGCTTTCCCGCCGTATCGAAGCCAATGTTTTCGGCGAGCGACTTCACCGCCGCCGAATCGCGAGGATCAACGCCGGTGCTCTCTTGAAACAGCTCATCATACGTCTTGCGATCAAACGGCGGCGTGAAATCGATCACCGTCTCGGCCCAGGGCCGCTTGAAGTTGCCATCGATAGCGGTGATCGCATCACAGATAATCGCCTCGGTCAGGTCCATCATCGAGCCGTAATCGCCGAACGCCTGATACGCCTCCAGCATTGTGAATTCGGGATTGTGACGCGGGCTGATCCCTTCGTTGCGATACACGCGGCCCAGCTCATAGACGCGCTCCATCCCGCCGACCAAGAGCCGCTTCAAATGCAGCTCCAGCGCGATCCGCAAATAAAGCTGCAGATCGAGCGTGTTGTGATGCGTGATAAACGGCCTCGCCGCCGCGCCGCCCGCGATCGCGTGCAGCGTCGGGCCTTCGATTTCGCAGAAGCCCTGCTTATTGAGCGTGTCGCGGATCGATTGGACAACCTTCGTCCGATTTTTGAACCGCTCGACAACACCTTCGCCGTAAGTCAGATCGAGGTACCGCATTCGCTGCCGCAGTTCGGTATCGGCCAGCCCCGCGTGCTTTTCCGGCGGTGGCAACACGCTCTTCGTAAGAAAATGCAGCTTCTCGGCAAAAATCGTCAGCTCGCCGGTCTTCGTATAGGCCAGCTTGCCATCGACGCCAATGATATCGCCCAGATCGAACTGATCAGCCAGCGCCCAGCTCTCGTCGCCAACCTGCGCCTTGCCGACCATCAGCTGGATATTGCCGGTCCAGTCCTGAATGTTGATGAACTTCAGCTTGCCGGCATCGCGCAGCAGCATGATCCGCCCTGCGGCCCGCACTTTCGGCCCCGACCACTCCCCTTTGCCTTGATCCTGCATCCAGCCGCGGAAATCAAGATCCGGCTGAGCAACTCGATCTGGCGCTTCAACGGGTCCCCCCAACTCACGCACGTAGCGAATTTCGCCCTTGCGACCGCGCAGATCGCCGATCAGCGACCGATCATCAAGTCGCCCGCCCCACGGATCAACGCCAAGCGCAGTAATCTTCCGAAGCTTCTCCCGGCGAGCCGCTTCCAGCCGGTTAACATCCTCGCCGCCTTCGGGCGAGCCTGATTGCGATTCTTGAGCCATGAACCGCAATGTAGTGACCAGCGCGTATTCGTCAACCGCCAGCCAGCATCCGTGGGGTGGGCTGTGCCCACCATCATGGTTGAAAGGTCCGAACCGCTTTACTGCTCATCCCCGTAGACGACATTTGTTGCTTGCCGATTCCGCCGACCATACCGCCCAAAGTTCATCAGCCGCCTCCGCCGCACCAGCGGCCCGTTGCCTTCTTCAAAGTAATATCCGCCGAGCAGCTTATAGAAGAACAACAGCACAAACGCCCCGGCTGTCGCCACGCAGAAGCCCAGCGGACTAATGGGGGACACAATGTGCCCCTTCCAAATAAAGGATACGACGCCGCAGCCGATGACCGTGCCGGCGATGCCCATTGCCATCGTCGCCACCGCGCCGCCCGGATCCTTACCTGGCATGATCGCCTTGGCCAAGAGGCCCACGAGCGTGCCGAAGCCAACCCAAACCAGAACCAAGTGCGTGATCTGCTGCAGATTCTCCATGAACGCTTGGTTTTCCACAGCAGCGACTCCATCTGACAGCGAGTTGGCGCGATAAAAGCTCCCTTTCGTCATCGGCTTCGACGACCGTGCGTCTGGAAACGAATATGACGAAGATGCGAGCTTGAAATCACGCTAGCGTAGGGTGGGCTGTGCCCACCATCCTTTGCCCACCAGCATTGGAACTCGCGTAGGGTGGGACTAGCTTGTGCAGCAAGCGCCGGCCCACCATCACTTTAAGAAAGCCCCAACAACGTCGCTTTCGCGGTCCGAAAAAATCCGCGAACAGAACCAAACGTTGCCCCCACAGCGCTCGGCTCATATCCGCAATGCACCATGCAATCGCGGCACTTCGGATTACCGCTCTTCCGGCCATAGGCCGGCCAATCAGTCGTTTCCATCAGTTCACGGAACGATGGACAATATCCCTCGCCGAGCAGATAACACGGCCGCTGCCAACCGAAAATGCTGTACGACGGACTGCCCCACGGCGTGCATTCCAGGTCATAGTTGCCGCGGAGAAATTCCAAAAACAGCGGCGTCTGATTGAATCGCCACGAGCGCTTCGCCCGCCGCAAAATCGAGCCAAATAAATCAGTCGTCTGCCGCCGCACAAGAAAATGATCCTGGTCCGGCGCTTTTTCGTAGCTGTAGCCCGGCGAAATGGTCATACCTTCGACGCCCAGCGCCATCATCTCGTCAAAAAAGGCGCGCATCCGCGCAGGGTTAGCGCCGCGAAACACCGTCGTGTTCGTCGTTACCCGAAAGCCGCGTTTTTTGGCGGCCCGAATGGCACTCACAGCAATGTCATAAGTGCCCGGCCGACAGACCGCCAGATCATGCTCCTCGCGCGGTCCATCCATGTGTACCGAAAAAGCCAAATACTTCGACGGCTGAAACCGCGGCAGCGATTCTTCCAGCTTTAGCGCGTTCGTGCAAAAATAAATGAATCGCCGCTGCTTCACGAGGCCAGCCACAATCTCATCGATCTGCGGATGCAACAGCGGCTCGCCACCCGGAATCGAGACGATCGGCGCGCCGCATTCCTCAGCCGCCGCCCAGCACTGCTCCGGCGTCAGCTGCCGCCGCAAAATCTCAGCCGGAAACTGAATTTTCCCGCAACCAGCACACGCCAGGTTACAACGAAACAACGGCTCCAACATTAGCACTAGCGGATACCGCTTCACCCCGCGCATGCGCTGCCGCAGGACGTAGGAAGCGACAGTGTAGGCTTGGGAAATTGGTGGCATGAGTTTCAAGTTTCAGGTTTCAAGTTCCAAGTTTCAGGTTCGAGTTTTCCAACTTGAAACTTGGAACTTGAAACCTGGAACTGTATTTCGCTAACGCCAGTAGCGGAAAGTAAATCGGATAGTAGTGATACCGCAGATAGAAAACCCGCGGGAAGCCCGTACCGGTAAATTCCAGCTCGTCCCAGCCACCGTCGGGCCGCTGCGTGTCGAGCAGATAGTAGATGCCGCGTTCAACAGCCGGATGATGATGCAAACCGGCCGCCAGCAGGCCAAGGAGGGCCCAGGCCGTTTGCGACGCCGTTACCGGACCCTCGCCGCGCAGTTCCGGCTGCTCATAGCTATCAGCCGATTCGCCCCAGCCGCCACACGCGTGTTGATGACTTAATAGCCAAGTCGCCCCACGAGTCATCATCGAATCATCGGTCGGCACACCACACGCGGCCAATCCGACAAGAGCCTGCCACGTGCCATAGATATAGTTGACGCCCCAGCGTCCGTACCAACATCCGTCGCGCTCCTGAGCCCGCCGTAGAAACTCGATTCCGTGCCGTATTGCGGAATCGCTGGACGACTGGCCCCACACGGCCAATGCCTCCAGCGCCCGGCCCGTCAAATCGGCCGTGCTCGGATCGATCATCGCGTTATGATCAGCAAACGGCACTCGACACAGAAACTCCGCATCATTGTCCTTATCAAACGCTCCCCACCCCCCGTCCCGATTCTGCATCGCGAGAATCCACTTCCGCGCCCGCTCGCAAGCCGCAGCTGTCCGCCGACTGTTCCCTGTTCCCTGTCCCCTGTCCCCTTGTCTCCCCAGCTCCGCCAACGCAATCATCACCATCGCCGTGTCATCGACGTCGGGATAAAACTCGTTGTGATATTCGAAAAACCAGCCCGCCGGCGGCGCAGAAGCATGTTCAGCCCAATCGCCGCGGCGCGTGACTTCTTTTTCCAGCAGCCAATCAATCGCTCTCTGCTCGGCGAGCGGGGGACGTGAGTCCCCCGGTAACTCGGTCCTACCGGGAGGCTCACGCCTCCCGCTCGCCAGGAAGTCGTCACTTGCCGCCAGCGACCGCAGCGTCAACGCCGTATCCCACACCGGCGACAAACACGGCTGCAGCCTCGCGGTATAATCTTGCTCAATCGTCAGCGCATTAAGTTGATCGAAGTTATAGCGCATCTCCGCCGAATCATCCGCATAACCGAGGCACTTGAGCGCGATGATGCTCCAAATAATTGGCGGAAAAATCGCGCCCAAGCCGTCGCTGTGCGCAAACCGCGTCGTCATCCATTGCTCAGCGGCCTTGAGCGCGCGCTTTCTAAGCGGCGTCAATCGCCGCGCCTCAAGCCACTTTAAACTCTTATCCGCCTGGCGAAAAAATCGATCCCACGAAAACCAACTCTGCTCATCGCCCAAGCCGGGGCACTTCAACTCCGCCCAATATTCCGGCTGCCGAATAAACAGCTCACCAATCCCGCGCTCCGCCGCAATTTTCCGCTCCGGCCGATAGGCCCACATGATTGACAGGGGCACCACGATCGTTCGCGACCAGGCCGACATCCGATAAATGTTGATCGGCGACCATTTCGGCAGCAGCACCATCTCCGGCGGCACCGCCGGGCACTGGTTATACGAAATCTGCCCCAACAGTGCCAAATAGAACCGCGTAAAGCTGTTGACCGCATCCGCCCCGCCATTGGCGCGAATCGCCTGTCGCGCCAGCCGCATGTAATCCGCATCCGGATCATGCCCCGTCAGCTTTAAGGCAAAATACGCCTTCACGCTGCCGCTGATTTCCAGTTTTCCGCCCGGATACATGCTCCAGCCGCCCGTCGGCAGCTGTTTCTCCACGATATACGCCGCACACTTCTTAGCGATCGCCGATTGTTCCTGCCCCAGCCAGGTCAAGAGCAGGATGTACTCGCTTTCCAGAATGGAGTCGCCTTCGAGCTCCGCGCACCAATGGCCATCGGCGCGTTGACGAGCCAGCAGCCAATCCCGCGTTGATTCAATTGCATTCCCGACCCGCGGCAAAAGCTCGCCGTTTTCCTGCGGCGCGGCGTTCGCCGCCGCCAGATAATGCGGCGAATCGGGCATGTTGCGGTGCGGCGTATCCATATTGCAGTGTGCCTATATGGGAACCGACATTGCCGATCAAGAGCAATGGCAACTTGCCGCCGCGCGGACTAGAATCCTGCCTGACGTTTTTTTCATCGCAGACCACTCCGCTAACTTCCCCGCCATGTCGCTGATCCGCACCCGCCTCGCCGTGATGATGTTCCTGGAATTCCTCATCTGGGGCGCGTGGTACCCGCTCGTTTTTGGCTATCTGCCGGCCCTTGGTTTCGACAGCAACGAGCAATTCTGGATTTTGTCAGGCTTCAATTTCGCCGCCATTGTGGCGATGTTCTTCAGCACGCAATTTGCCGATCGCAATTTCGCCGCCGAACGTTTTTTGGCCGTCAGTCAGCTCATCGGCGGCATCGCCATGATCTGCCTCGCTGGCACGACGCATTTCTGGCCGCTGTTGCTCCTGATGTATCTGCACTGCTTCTTTTACGTGCCCACGATCTCAATCACCAACGGCATCGCCTTCGCCAATGTGAAAGATCCTCAGAAAGATTTCGGCCTCGTTCGTCTCTGGGGCACCATCGGCTGGATCGCCGCCAGTTGGCCGTTCGTATTCATTCTCGTTGATTGGGCGAAAGTGCCCTCGTATGGGACCGTTCCCTTCGTCGAATGGCTCGGCGCCGCGCTCGGCACCTCGAAAAGCGGTCCCGCGCTGCTCGACGCCACGCGCTACACCTTCGTCGCTGCCGGCGCCGCCTCGATCGCCCTCGCCGCGTTCAGCCTCTTCCTGCCTCATACGCCGCCCAAGCCGGCCGCAGCCGGCGAAAGCCAATTCGCCTGGCTCGAAGCCGCCAAGCTGCTCAAAGTGCCGTTCATGCTCGTGCTCTTCATCGTCACGTTCATCGACGCCACCGTGCATCAGTTCTATTTCTTCTGGACCGGCCGCTACCTGATGAGCATCGGCATCCCCGGCAACTGGGTCATGCCCGCCATGAGCGTCGGCCAATTTGCCGAAATCGGCACCATGGCCGTCCTCGGCGCCTTTCTGAAAAAGCTCGGCTGGCGCACAACGATGACCATCGGCATCTTGGGCCACGCCGCCCGCTTCGCCGTCTTCGCCCTCCTGCCCTATCCGCAACTCGCCGTTGCCGTCAATGTGTTGCACGGCATCTGCTACGCCTTCTTCTTCGCCACCGTTTATATCTTCGTCGATGAGTTCTTTCCCAAAGACGTGCGCTCGAGCGCTCAAGGCCTCTTCAATCTGCTGATTCTCGGACTCGGCCCGCTCGTCGGCAACTACGTCGGCCCGAAGGCCGGCGACATGCTGACAACGACCGAATTGTCTGCCGCGGTGGTCAAGTCCGCCGCCG
>DASXLL010000367.1:0-1810 GCA_036496265.1 Pirellulaceae bacterium
CACGGTGAATTCTATGTCGCCGAGCCGGCCCTCGCCCTCCCGGCGATCGCGGGTGACGCCGGGCCGGTCATCGACCAAAGCCAAACGGCGGCCGACCAGCCGGTTGAACAATGTCGATTTGCCAACATTGGGCCGGCCGACAATGGCAATTATGAAGCTCATCGGCTGTTATTACCCGGGCTGGGCCCGGCAATCTATCAAGAGAAATTCAAAGATGTGTTTGCCAGATGGATGCGCGGGTCACAGGCCGGCGAAAGCACGCCCTTCTTCAGACATCGATGCCGCGCATGACCCGTCCATTCAGCGCGCAACGGTGCTGGGCGGCGACGATGGCCATGGGCTGCCTGCTGCATTGCTCTGACCCTGGGCCTGCCCCGGCCAGGGCGCCTGGGCCTGCTGCGGCGCCGGCTGCTGGCTTTGCTGCGGCCACGGGGCCGGTTGCTGTTGCTCCGCGCCTTGTGGTTCGTTCTGCGCCGGCGGCTGCGACACCGTACGCGGCTTCGGCTTGCGCTTCGGTTTCGGCTGGGGCTCGGGTTCAACCGCAGCCGTTTTCTTGGCCGACTCCGCGGCGGCGGCCGCCGGACCACCCGGTTCGCCTGCCGGTGCTTGCGCCGTCTCCGGCGGAGGCTGGTTGCCCTTCATGTATTCGGGCGGAATGCCCTGGGTCACGCCCGGAACGCCCTGGGGGAACAATTCCCGGCGCTCACCCGGAAGCTTTTTCTTCTCATTGAGCCCGAAGACGTCGAGCTTGTCGGGGTCAAAATTCGAGCACGCCGCCAGCGTCGAAGCAAAGGCTGCGAACGCGGCCAGCAGGACAACACGATGCATCGCTCGCATGACTCGATCCTCAGCTTTTGCTGTCGGCGGCGATCAACCCCGACAGAACTTCAGCGCGCGCGCGCGTACCCGCCGGCGTTTCAACATCAGTCGCAATCATGTCGAGATACCGTCGCGCCGCGGCGAGGTCATGGTTGCGCCATGCGGACAAGGCCAGAAGTTCACGCGCGGTGTGGCGAAAACTGCGCGAGGGCTCTGCGAGAGGTGCAAGCCGCCGCTGCATTTCAGCCAGCGGCGTTGTATCGACCAGGAGCATGCCCGCGCGCACCGTAGCGAGATCTTGCCAGGTCGTGTTAATCGAAGCATCCGCAGAAAGCTCGTCATAAGCTTTTACCGCGTCGGCTGGCTTGACTTGCGCGAGCGCGCCGGCAGCGCGCATGCGCGCAAGTACCCGATAGCCGGACGGTGCGTCGGCCGCCACTTTCGCGAAAGCCGTTTCCGCCTCAGCGTACTTACCCTGCTCGCTCAAAACCGCAGCCGCTTCATAAGCGGCACCCGCAGTCGCGGCCTTCTTGGCTTCCCAATATTCGTAGCCGCGCCATCCCGACACGCCGGCAACGATCAATACGGCAAGCGCGATCAGATAGATGCTGTAGCGATCCCACAGCTTCTTGAGCTGCTCGCGCCGGACTTCCTCATCAACTTCGTGAAAAATATCGGCCACTAATGGCTCCCGACCCGCCCACTGGCCCACCCCGGGCCGAATTGCGCCGTAACCTATCGATGTGGCGTGCCTAAGGCAAAGCCAAAGCCCACAAACGTTAATATTTCAGGGCCTTAGCCCTTCTTGGTTTTCATGGGATAGACGTGGTCGGAACCTGGGAAAGCACGCGATCGCACTTCGGCGGCATAGCTGGCTATGGCTTTCTCAATGCCCGGGCCAAGTTCGCCATAGCGCTTCACAAATTTCGGCACGCGCGGAGACAGGCCAAGCATGTCCTCAAGCACGAGAATCTGACCGTCGCAGGCAGCG
>DASXLL010000368.1:0-7686 GCA_036496265.1 Pirellulaceae bacterium
TCGTAGTCGAAGAGCACGTTGTTGATCGCCTCCATTTGGATGTCGTAGCCGAGATTTCGGTGGACATCGTTGGCCTCGAATTGCGGCCCGCGCATGTGATAGTGGGCGAGCAGGCAATGATGCAGCGAGAGTGTGTTGGCACTGAGGTTGAGGCCGTAGGCGTGGCGATCGCCGTAGGGATGAATGCGGGGGTTGGCGAGCGGCTCGGCAAGCAAGCACCATTGGATCGTCACATTTTGGCAGCGCACGATGCCGAAAATCTCGTCACAGCTCCACGACAACGAGCAATGGTCGAAGATAATGTCCTGCGAATCATCGAGCGAAACGCAGTCCAGGTCTCCGGAGCCTTTCGGTCGCTCCAGACCTGCCGCCTCGACGGCCCGGAGCGTTTCCACGTCGCCGTGGCGGAACCGCAGATAGCGGACCACGATGTCGTGCGTCCGGCGGCATTCGAAGCTGTGGTCGCAAATGCAGATTCCGGCGGCGGGCGCATCGCTGCCGTCGAGCGTGAGCAGCGGCTCGGTTACGCGGAGCGGGGCCTTCAGTCGAATGTTGCCGGCGATTCTGAAGCGGACGACTCGCGGCCCCGGCTGCAGTATGGCCCAGCGGAGCGTACCCGGGCGAGGGCTCTTCGGATCGTCGTCGAGCGAAGTGACGAGGATTTCGCGGCCGCCTATTCCACCTCGTGACGCGGCACCAAAGCCTTCCGCCCCGTCAAAGGCTGGAACTTGGGCCCGCGCCGTGTCCCCGAGAAGGCAAAGCAGAACAATGATCGCTAATTTCGAGTGCATAGGATTTCCTTCTTCATCGCGCCCGAGCGAGCGCTCAGCTTGCAATCATAGACTCGGTCGTCAGGCACAATCGCAGCGGAATTGACGCGCAGTTTATTCCTCGCAGCGTTACGATCGGAGCAGTATGACGATTATCATTGAGGGGCTATGTCTAAGATTTACAGAGCTGTTAGGGTTGCGATCCTGGTCGCGCTGTCGGTGAGCCAGTTTATCAGCCAGACTGTGCTGGCAGCGGAGCGGCAGCCGAATTTTGTGGTGTTCTTCGTCGATAATCTGGGCAACGGCGATATTGGTTGCTGCGGCTCGAAGCTGCACCGCACGCCCCACATCGATCGCCTTGCAAATGAGGGGACGAAGCTTACAAGTTTCTACGCGGCCAGTGGTGTGTGCACCCCCAGCCGTGCGGCGTTGATGACCGGCTGCTACCCGCCGCGAGTTGGCATGCACGTCAGCGGCGAGGGCTTGCCCGTGCTGCGGCCGGTCGATTCCAAAGGTCTAAACCCGGATGAGACGACGATTGCGGAAGTGCTGAAGGCCGCTGGTTATGCAACGGGCATTTTCGGCAAATGGCATTTGGGCGATCAACGCGAATTCCTGCCGACGCGACAGGGCTTCGACGCTTTTTTTGGTATTCCCTACAGCGATGATCAAACCAAGGACAAGCAGCCGGAAAAATGGCCTGAGTTGCCGCTGCTTCGCAACGAAATCGTGATTGAGGCCCCGGTCGATCGCAATTTTTTGGTGAAACGATGCACCGAGGAAGCGATCGCCTTTATTGAAAAGAACCACGACCGGCCGTTCTTTGCGTATGTCCCGCATACGATGCCGGGCTCCACGGCGCATCCGTTTTCCAGTCCGGCATTCCGAGGCAAAAGCGCTAACGGCGATTATGGTGATGCCGTGGAGGAACTGGATTGGTCGGTGGGGGAGATAGATCGAGCGCTGAAGCGCCTGAATCTGATCGATCAGACATTCGTGATTTGGACGGCGGACAATGGGGCCGTGCAGCGCAACCCACCGCAGGGAAGCTGTACACCGTATAAGGGCTGGGGTTACGACACGTCCGAAGGGGCCATGCGAATGCCTTGCGTGATGCGATTTCCTGGCCGGATTCCGGCGAAGCGTGTTTGCGATGAGATCGTGACCACGATGGATCTCCTGCCGACATTGGCCCACTGGGCAGGCGCGGGCTTGCCGGCCAAACCGATCGACGGGAATGACGTGCGTTCCATTCTCGCGGGCGAGCCGAGTGCGAAGTCGCCTTGGGATGCAGTGGGTTTCATGTATTACCGCATGGAACAACTCCAGGCCGTCCGAGCGGGACCTTGGAAGCTTTATCTGCCGCTAGGAGAAAAGATCGTTACGAATAATCGCCGAACGGCAGCAGCCGCGTTGCAACTGTTTGATGTGCGAAACGATGTGGGGGAGACGCGAGAGGTTTCGGCAGAACAGCCGGAGGTTGTGCGAAAATTGATTGGGCTAGCAGAAACTGGTCGCCAAGAGCTCGGAGACACGAATCGCGCTGGTCGCCAACAACGGCCGGCAGCATTCGTGGCGAATCCGGTGGCTCTCGAAATTCCTGCCAAGTGATGCAACCGGGCTGGGCGAGAGCGCTGGCGTGTTTCTGACAAGCGTTCTTTGACCGCGCCACTATTGGTCAGCGGGCGCTGGCAAATTTTCGGGCGCAAAAAACCCATCAGGTGATGGTGGGTTAGTAACTGGAGGGGGAAACGCTTGGCCGGCGGGAGGCGGCACTTCCTCAGGTTTGCCGAACCAGGGGAGCAAGGAATGGATGAGGGGCTGTGCCTCCGGCGGGCAATAATCATCCCAGCCCAGCAGCGAGATCAAGCCGGCGCCGCCGCCGAGGGCCTGGTAAGCGTTAACGACAGCGGTTAGCTGCTCGCGTTTGGTCTCGACCAGAACCATGCGGGCGTCCACCAGGTCGCGCTGAGCAAACAGCACGTCCATGTAGTCCACACCGGGACGTGCGGCTTGAAAGAGATTCGTGGCCACGGAGACGGCCGAATCGAGTGATTCGAGCTGTTGTTTCTTGATATCGATGCTAGAGCTGTAGTTCTGCACCTTGGCGATGCGGTTGATCACTTCCGTGAAGGCGTTGATCACGGTGCGCTGATATTCGTACAGGGCTTGCAACTGCTTGGCGTTGGCGGTCAGGTAGTCGGCGCGAATCGCGCTAAAATTGACCAGCGGCGCGACCAGATTGCCGGCCGTGTTATAAATCAGCGATTCGGGCGTCAAGAATAAATACCTGGTATTGAACGCTTCGTAACCAACGCCGGCGCTCATGATTAGCTTGGGAAAGAAATTGGCTCGGGCGACTCTGACGTCGAGTCCGGCGGCCTGCAGCTCACGCTCCCTTTGGCGGATGTCGGGCCGATTTAGCAGTAGGTGTGACGGAACCCCAACATAGAGCAGGGGCAGATTCAAATTGTAGAACTGCGCCGCCTGGCGATCGACGCGCTGAGGGAAACGACCCAGAAGGAAGTTGATGTTGTTCTCGGTCTCGATGATTTGCTGACTCACGATATACCGTTCGCTTTGATTTTTGCGAACTTCCGCCTGGAAACGCTGGACGCCCAGCTCGGTATCGCGGGCAAATTCTTTTCTGGCGATGGCCGTCTCAAGGCTTTTCTCTTGCAGCGAGATGATGAAATTCAGGTTCTCCAGGCGGGCGTCGAGCGCGAGCAACGTGTAATAGTTTTCGGCAACATCGGCGACCAGGCGGGTGACCGCGTAGGTCCGGCCTTCGAACGTTGCCAGGTAACGCAGTCCGGCCGCGTCGCGGGCGTTCCGCAGTTGTCGCCAGATGTCGATCTGCCAAGAGACGTTGCCTGCGACCATAAAATCGGGCAGCGGTTTGGGAAAGGCCGGAGCACTGATCGGCTTGTTCTGCAAATTGTCGGAGCCGGGGAGCGTGTTGTAGCTAAATTTATCCAGCCTGGCGAAAGTCCCCAAAGATAAGAACGGCAGGTAGGCGCCGCGGCGCCTCATGATTTCAAAGTTGGCAATCTGGATATCTTGACCCAGAATGCGGAGCTGCTGATTGCCGGTCAGCGACTCACGGATCAAGGTCGTCAAAATTGGATCGTTGAAGAATTCATCGATTCCAACTTGCGCTGAGTTTTGCTCGGTGATCACACCATTGAAGGTGTCCGGCACAGGCGGCGCTCCCTGCCCCTTCTGGAGCTTGGGGATTGCACAGGACGGCAGAACCAGCAGCAGGCAGGAAACGATCGCTGCTAGGGCAACGTTCGTTCCACGCTGTTCGTTAATAGAGTTCACGCAGGGCTTCATCCTTGTCGTCCTTGATGCGGATGCGCTGGTCGACCATCGGCTAAGCTTCTGCACGAGCGTCATGCTCGCGCAAAGGCGCGCTTATCTAGAATTCATCGTCGGCCGAAGCCTTGTAAGGGTGATAAATTGCGAATACTCGTTACAAGCTGACACTTGCGCGGCTCGCAAGCCGCGGCGTTGCTGCCGCTAGCAACCGCGGTTCAATGAGGTGGATTGGATCATGTGAGCGCACCGCCCGTTAATGCAGGGGGGCGAGATCACGCCGCGGCGAAAGCTCTCGTGCGATTTCCTCGTGGATCGACTGGGATGCGGCGACGAGTGCGATGCCGGATCGCGCCGCGAATCGCGCCGCAGTCGAACATTCGTGTGAGCAATGTTCGAGAATTTTGCGGGCGCTGTCTGACAGCTTGATAGCAAGTTTTCTTGAATGACGCGGAGCCGCGCTGCGCCGATCAGCTGGCTGGATCGGTTCTTCGTGATTACAAATCGTGAAGGTGTTTTTGCTCCGCGGCGTCCGGTATCGACAGCCGCGCCGAGACCGGCGGCTCACGAAGCGTGTTCGATGTGGCCGCCTGCCGTGTCGTGCTCCGGAATCTCGCTGAGCGGGGTATGTGTCTCGTCTTTGAGAAGCTTGCGGCCGCCGTCCAGTTGGCCGAACAGGTAATACAGACCGGGAATGATCAGGACTCCGATGACCGTACCGACGAGCATGCCGCCCGCGGCCGTGGTGCCGATCGTCCGGTTGCCAATCGCCCCGGCGCCGGTGGCTATGACCAACGGGATCAGGCCGGCGATGAAGGCGAAGGAGGTCATCTGAATCGGCCGGAAGCGCAGTTTCGCGCCTTCGACGGCCGCCTCATGCAGGGACACGCCCTCCAGCCGCCGCTGGACCGCGAATTCCACGATCAAGATCGCATTTTTCCCAAGCAGGCCGACCAGCATCACCAGACCAATCTGGGCGTACACGTCGTTCGCCAAACCCATGGCTTGCAGGAAGAAGAAGGAACCGAAAAGCCCGACCGGCAGCGACACGATCACGGCCAGCGGCAGGATAAAGCTCTCGTATTGCCCGACTAGCACTAGATAGACGAAGGCGACGACGATCAGGAAGATATAAATCGCCTCGTTCCCCTTTCTGGCCTCGTCGTAAGCCAGGCCAAACCAGCCGATGTCGAAACCGCGCGGCAGCGTCTCGGCGCCAACCTCCTTGATCGCCTGAATGGCTTGACCGGTGCTATAGCCGGCAGCCGGCGCGCATTGAATGGTGGCGGAGGTGTACAGGTTGTACCGCGTGATTCCATTCAAACCCAGCTTCTTTTCGAGTGTGATGAACGCGGAGTAGGGAACCATTTCGCCTTTATTGTTTTTGACGAAGAGGTTGTCCAAATCTTCCGGATAGCGGCGGAACTCCGGCTTGGCCTGGACGAAGACCTTGTAGAAAAAGTTGAAACGAATAAAGCCTTGTTCCCAGGTGCTTCCAATGAGAATGTTGAGGCTGTCCATCGCGGTCTTGATCGACACGCCCTTCTGCATGGCCGCGTCGTTGTTGATGATGATCTCATACTGCGGGTAGTTGGCGGCGTAGAAGGTGAACAAATTCGACACCTCCTTACGCTCCTTCAGGGCACCCATGAACTTCTCGGTCACTTCGCCCAGCCGCTGGTAATTATCGGAGAACGTCTTGTCGAGAACGAGCATCGTAATGCCGCCGGCGGTGCCGAAGCCGGGAACCGCGGGCGGCTCGAAGAACTCCAGCTTCACGTTGCTCATTTTGCGGCATTTTTCTTCCAGATCTTGAATGACCTGGCGGGCGGTCCGCTTGCGGTCGTTCCAGGTTTTCAAGTTGATGATGCAGGTTCCCGAGTTCGAGCCGCGGCCCTCGGTCAGCACCTCGTAACCGGCTAGCGAGGTGACGGAGGTAACCTCGTCAATCTCCTTGGCGATCTTCTCGAGTTCCTGAGATTTGTCGTTGGTGTACTCGAGCGTGGAACCGGGAGGCGTTTGGAGGACGGCGTAGATGACGCCCTGGTCCTCGCCGGGGATGAAACCCGTCGCGAGCTGCGTGGTGACTAAGACGATACCCACGGAAAAGCCCACTACGACGGCCAAAGTCAGCAGGCGGCGCGTGGCGATCCACCGCACGATCGTGGCATAAGCTTCCGTGACCCATTCCACAGCTCGGTCGAAAGGACCACGCACCAGCGGCAGCAGAATGAGCAAAAAGCCAATCGGCCCCCACAACTCATACGCGATATAGGTGACTCCGCCCAGGACCAAGAGCCCGCCCAGCATCACCAGCAGCCTGACCGCTAGTCCCCGCGGCTTTTTCACGTGGCCGGTGGGGACGTTCGGATCGGTCTCGCTCGCGTGCGCGTCACCGTCGGCGTGGCTATGGGGCTTCAGAATCATCGCACAGAGCACGGGCGTCAGCGTCAGGGCCACCAGGCCGGACAAAATGATGGACGTGGCCATCGTGATCCCGAACTCGCGGTAAAACGTGCCGACCGCCCCGGGAATGAAGGTCACCGGAACGAACACCGACGTCATGACGAGCGTAATGGCGATGATCGCGCCGGAGATCTCATGCACGACCTCCATCGTGGCCAGGTAGGGTGATAAGTGCTTCTGGGCCATCTTGGCATGCACCGCCTCCACCACCACGATCGCGTCATCCACCACGACGCCGATTGCCAGCACCATCGCGAAGAGCGTGATCAGGTTGATCGAGAGGCCCATCAGCCGCAGCACGAAGAACGTTCCGACCAGCGACACCGGAACCGCGAGCGTCGGGATCAGCGTGGATCGCAAATCCCCCAGGAACATATAGACCACGAGCGACACCAAGATGAAGGCCTCCAGCAGGGTGTGCAACACCTTTTCGATGGAGGCGTCCAGAAACTTGGAGACGTCGTAGGCGAATTCGTAGTCCATCCCGGGAGGGAAAGATTCCTTCTTGATCTTCTCGAGTTCCTCCTTGATCGCCTCGATCACCTCGGAGGCGTTGGAGCCGGGGGCCTGCTTGAGAACGATGGACGCCGCGGGATGCCCGTTGATGTCGGAGTAAATATCGAAGAACTGGGAACCCAACTCCACTTCGGCGACATCCTTGAGCCGCAGGATCTCTGCATCGGGATTGGCTCTTAAAATAATGTCTTCGTATTGCTCCGGCTTGTTGAAGCGCCCGATATAAGTCAGCACGTACTCTTTGGTTTGCGACGTCTTCCCCGTGGCCTGGCCGAGTCGCCCTGGCGAGCCGATCACGCTCTGCTCCCGCAGGGCCTTCATGACATCGTCGGTCGACACGTCGTAGGCCCGCATGCGGTCGGGATTCAGCCAAATCCGCATGGCAAAGATGCGGTTGCCGAGGTTTCTGGGAATGCCCATGCCCTTGATCCGCTTCAGCCGGGGCATGACATAGACGTTGGCGAAGTTGAACAGGTCTTTCTGGTCGGCGTTGGGGTCGGTGCTATAGATGTTCACATACATGAGCATGCTGGGCACGACCTGGAGGACGAGGATTCCCTCGCGGACCACCAGCGGCGGAAGCTGGAACAGCACGATGTTGACGCGGTTTTGCACG
>DASXLL010000369.1:0-7011 GCA_036496265.1 Pirellulaceae bacterium
CCCTTCTTCGGCATTTGAGGAATGCTTAGGAACACTACCAGTCAACGACACTTCCATCGTTTCTGTCATAGGTCCGCTGATACGGCTCTGGCTCGCCAACCTGGGCCATGAACTTGTCTTCGTCGATCTCGATGCCAAGACCCGGGGAAGTTGAAACCGGCAAATAGCCCTTTTCAGGCTTGAATG
The DNA here is from genome assembly GCA_036496265.1 of Pirellulaceae bacterium. Classification (GTDB taxonomy): domain Bacteria; phylum Planctomycetota; class Planctomycetia; order Pirellulales; family Pirellulaceae; genus CAYLLN01. The sequence continues at coordinate 187 of DASXLL010000369.1, forward strand.
GATTTTTGAGCAGGTTGTCATGAGTGCGGACGCCTTGCTCCTGAATGAGAAAATTGGGGATCGCGGCGTCGATCTGGCAACTCGCGGCGAGTGAGCAGGGGCCTTGCGGGTTGTGCGGCGCGAGAGGGACGTAGTATGACTCGGCCATGCCGGCGATCAACCGCAATTCGGTAATACCGCCGGCGTAGCAAATATCGGGCTGAATGATGGAAGCGGCCCGCTTCACGAGGATGTCGCGAAAGCCCCACTTGGTGAAAATTCGCTCGCCGGTCGCAATCGGCAAGTGCGTCTTGGAGGCGATCTCAGCCATGCCCTCGACGTCCTGACACTGAATCGGCTCTTCCACAAAGAACGGCTGATACGGCTCGATGGCCTTGATCAGCAGCATTGCCGTCTGCGGCTGAACGACACCGTGAAAATCGAAGGCGATATCGATATCCGGCCCCAGCCGGTCGCGCATCTCTTGAAAGCTCTTGGCAGCCCGCTGCACGTAGCCGGCGCCTTCCACGTATTTATAAGCACCCCGATCGTCAGCCTTCAGCGCACCCTTCATCGCTGTGCAGCGGCCTGCCTCAACATCTGCCCGCCCGCCATAGACGCGAATCTTCTGCCGCGTCGGGCCGCCGAGCAGCTCACACACCGGCAATCCAAGCGCCTTACCCTTGATGTCCCACAGCGCCATGTCGATGCCGCTGAGCACGGCGGTCAGCACCGGGCCGCCGCGGTAAAAACCATGCCGGTAAATGGCCTGCCAGTGGTGCGTGATTGGTCGCGGATCCTGGCCGACGAGATACTTGGCTGTTTCTTGAGCCTCGGCCGCGCAGGCCTTGCTTTTGTCCTTGAGCATTTCGCCCCACCCGACGATTCCGGCGTCGGTCGAGATTTTGACGAAGACCCAACTGTTCTTGTGAATGAACGTTTCGAGCTTCGTGATCTTCAGCGGCGACTTCGCAGGGATAGCCGCCTTGCTCGCATTCGCGGAAGCCGCCTCTTGAGCAAAAGCCTCGATTTGTGCCAGGCCCGCGGCGAGTCCGCACGAGCCGAGGACTATTGCGCCGCGGCCCAAGAACTTGCGGCGAGAGATTTGATGCTCGTGGATGGTTTCGATCAGCTCTTCACGATTGACGAGAGGATTGGTCGGCATGTTGCGGTTCCTGGGTGGATAAAAGCAGCTAGGTGCGCGCTGTCACGCTAACACAGCGAGAGTCGATTTTCCACAAAGGCAGTTTTTCGCAACAAATCAGTCGAAAAGGCGGTACCACGACTCCCAGCAACCTGATTGCTAGCAAGTTGAATTGGAAATCGTGTGCTACGCCGCTACGATTAGCAAATCATTTATCGCACGGAGGAAAACATGACCACTAACCAGCAGGAACAGAACCGCGAATTGTCATTGGCAACATTGAGTGAAATCACCATTGATGCCGAGCAGTTGATTGCCGAACTCGATGCTGGAATGGGGCAGTTCCCAGAGGTAGCATTACGGGATTGCCAAAAGCATCGTGATTTAATGATCCCACGGCTGATCGAAGTACTGCAAGAGACAGCACGTCTAGGCTGCGAGGGAGTCGTTCGCGACGGCAACGCGGCGATGTTTGCGCTGTTTTTGCTGACGGAGTTCCGCGCGACGCAGGCGACCGATGCGATTGTGAATTTTCTGCGAGTTCCGGGCAAAGTCGTGGACACGCTACTCGGTGATGCGATCACCGAGGACTTGCCGCGCATTCTGGCTACTTTCGCAACGCAGCGACTGGAGATATTGGAGCTATTGATTACCGATTCCCAAGCGGACGAGTACGTGCGTTCCGGGGCATTGGAGGCGCATAAGTATTTGGTTCGCGATGGCGTGCTTCAGCGGCCAGAATTCGTTCAACGCTTGCGAGATTATTTGCTCAAGCTTGTGGCCGAAGAAGCCATTTGGCCAGCCACGCTGGTCGTCGATATGTTGGCCGAGCTTAAAGCTGTTGATGCGCGACCGGACATTGAGCGGGCCTACCACGCGGGTGTCATCGACGAAGAATTCATAACCCTGGAATTTGTCGATGAACTTCTCGGCCAAGAGGCGGCGGAGTTCGACAGGGTGCTGGATAATCTTGAGCCAACGATCGTCGCCGACGCCGTCGAGGAGATGCGCCCTTGGCATTGGTCGGGCGATGAGTCATGGCTGGACGGGAAGGTGGGGCCCATTGACGAGTTGGAGTTCGATAACGAATTGACAAGCCGGATAGCGCATCTCTTTTCTAATGCGCTTGTTAAAGAATCCGATCCTAGTATGGCCGATGACGAAGCCGAGGAATTTTCGCCGCATCAGACCGACACGATTCGGTACGATGCGCCACATATCGGCCGGAACGATCCCTGCCCGTGCGGCAGCGGGAAGAAATACAAGAAGTGTTGCCTGCACAAAGTAACTCCCAAGTGATCGAGCATGACTAAGCCTGACGAATTCGTGGCGGCGATTATCAACGCCTTTGAGGGGAATAAGCGATTAGCCGATCGGGCTGCGGAACAGGTGCCAGATGAAAAACTGCATGCCGCGCTCGATGAAAACACGAACTCAATCGCCGTAATCATGAAGCATGTGGCGGGAAATTTGCTGTCGCGATGGACGGATTTTTTAACGACAGACGGCGAGAAGCCGGGGCGGAATCGGGATGAGGAGTTTGTGGATAACTTTCAAAGCCGAGCGGAGATTCTCGCCCACTGGGAACGCGGCTGGTCGTGCTTGTTGCAAGCACTAACGAGCTTGACTGCGGCGGACCTGGAAAAGACTGTCACAATCCGCGGCGAGCCTTATTCGGTGCCGCTGGCGATGTCGCGGTCGCTGGGCCACACGTGCTATCACGTCGGGCAGATTGTGCAACTCGCGCGTCATCATGCCGGCGATAAATGGAACACGCTAACGATTCCCAAGGGCGGTTCGCAGCAATTCAATCAGTCTAACTGGGGACAGGCAGGCAAATCGCATTCGTAACAACTGATACGGGAACACTAATTGACACTAATCTTCACTAATAAGTGTTGATTAGCGTTGATCAGTGTTCTCCTGCTCTCCTTGAAGTGAAGAAAGTGCCCGATGTATCACGCCATCCCAACGCTTGCGATTGGCGTTTTGCTGTCGATCGGCAGCGCCCATGGCCAATTATCAGGAACTGCGATCCGGCCGCCGGTAATCGCGCCGCCCGATTCTTTCTTCGCGCTCGTCCGCGAGCGCGATCGAGATGCGGCTCGCGGCTTCTACACGAAATACCTGAACGTAGGCGGCATTCCCGTGGTCGCCGCCACGGAAGTCGCTGATTTGGCACTGCTGCGAACGCGGGAAATTGTAGGACAGATGTTGGCTGGGCGGCCCGATGTCGTCCAAGCCATGGCCGCCAGCGGCATGTACCTGATCATCATTGGCAGGGATCAGGTCTATACGGACATGCCCGAATACCGCAATCATCCAAACCCGGCTTATCAGAATGAGCGGGTGCGCGGCACCGGCGGCAAGCCGACGAGCTTCGGCGAAGAAAACTTGCTCAGCCTGCCGCTGGACCGCTACGACGACGAGAGCATCGCGGTTCACGAGTTTTGCCACACGATCGACGGGGCGCTGCGCAGTCTCGATCCGGCGTGGAGTGATCGGCGTAACGCCGTCTATGAAAATGCCCGCCGCAAAGGGCTGTACGAAAACAGCTATGCTGCTTCGAATCCGGGCGAATATTGGGCCGAGATTTGTCAGTCGTATTTCGATTGCAACCGAGTTAACAATTGGAACCACGGGCCGATTGGAACGCGCGAGCAACTGCGCGACTACGATCCGGAAGGCTATGAGCTTGTCCGCACCGCGTTTCGGCTAAGTCCTCAGCAGGATTGGCGGTACACGTTTGCCCAGACGCAGCCGAGCGTGATTACGCCGCCGGCGCGATTCAAGATCGACTCCTTCTACACGAAGTTCACGTGGGCTCGCGAATTTGTCGTTCTCGGTCGCGGGGCGAGCAACGACGCGTTGCTTAAGGCCAACGACACGATCCGCAAGGTATTTGCGTATCGCCACGACATTTTGAAGGCTCTCATCGCCGACGGCGTCAAGCTGGTCGTCCTTAGCCGCCAGGAAAAATTGGCCGACTTGCCCGAGCTGCGTAATCTGGCCGACCAATCGTCCCTGGATCTGCTCGCGCGAACACTCGACTATCAGCCGACCGCCAAGCTGCTCGTCGTGTCGGAGGAAAATATGGCGGAGGAAAATGTGGTTGCCGACCCCGGGCTGCCGAATATTGGCGACAATCAGGTGATTCGCACGTTGGCGAAGGCCATCAGTCAGGTCGCCGGCACGCGCCCCGTCGATTCGAATTGGGACAACCGGCCTCGCAACGTGTGGCAACAGTATGAACTGCGCCTCCAGAGGCTCGATATTCGTTTCGATGAGCGACTGAAGCCGCTCTACGAGCAAGCCATTGCCCATCAAAAATGGCGCGGAACATCCGCCGCGAATGACCGCGCTGCTTATTGGACGGCCGGCGTGCTCGCTTATTTCGACGCTCGCGGCCAAGACGCCGCCGCAGCCGGCACCGATCATCCGGTTCTTACTCGTGAAGCCCTAAAGGACTACGATTTCGACCTGTACAGTCTGGTTCATGAAACCTTTGCCCACGCCGGCAAGGTCGATTGGCGCTTTCAACCCGGCGGAGCGAACCGCTGAAGATGAAAATGCGATTCTTTGTCGCGACACTGCGAGCCTGCATGCCTCTGTTGGCCTTTTTCATTTCCGCCATATGTTTGGCCGCTGAGCCACCGGGCCAAATCATCGATCTCAGCTCCTGGAAGTTGACGCTGCCGATCGATACGCCGCAGCCGGGGCGGCCGGATGAGATTGTCGCGCCGCAACTTGTCAACTTTGTCGCTGCCGGTATTTTTCAGGCGAGCGAAGACGGCATGGGCGTCGTATTTCGCGCGCCGTGCGGCGGCATCACGACCAGTGGCTCTAACTATCCGCGTTGCGAGCTGCGTGAAATGCAGCCGGGCGGAAAGAAAGAGGCGTCGTGGAACACGACGGATAACATGATCCATTCCATGCGGGCTTCGCTGGCGATCACGCATATACCCGCAATGAAGCCGCATGTCGTCTGTGCCCAAATCCACGATGCCAACGATGATCTGTTGGAAATCCGCCTCGAGGGCAAAAAGCTGCAAGCCGAGCGGGCGAACGAGAGCAGCGTCATTCTCGATCGCAATTACCAGCTGGGCAGCGAGTTCGCCCTGAAAATCGAAGCTGGCAACGGCCACGTCCATGTTTTCTATGACAACGAGCCAAAGCTCGACTGGCCAGTGAGCCGCGACGGCTGCTTCTTCAAAGCCGGCTGTTATACGCAGTCGAACACGAAGAAAGGCGACGCGGCCGAGGACTATGGCGAGGTCGTGATTCGCAAATTGGAGCTGGCCAATCGCCTACCGTGACCGGGCAGGCTGCCGGTATAGTGAATTAGCCGCTGTTTCGCGAATCGCCTCCCAGAGCCCGATCCTCCGTGCGTTGCCCCTTCTGCCACTTCGATCAAGACCGGGTAATGGACAGCCGGGCCAGCGAAGATGGCTATGTCATCCGCCGCCGCCGCGAATGTTTGCATTGCAAGCGCCGCTACACCACCTACGAGCGGCTCGAAGAGCTGGGCATCAAGGTTGTGAAGAAGGACGGCGTCCGCGAGCCTTACAGCCGCGAAAAAATCCGCTCGGGGTTATCGAAAGCCTGCTGGAAGCGGCCCATCAGCGACGAGCAGATCGACGGCATCATCGAGCACGTCGAAAGCTACATGTATGCCAACTGCGAATCGGAAATCGACAGCTCGAAAATCGGCGAGCTGGTGATCGATCGGCTCGCAACCGTCGATCAAGTGGCCTACGTACGGTTCGCCAGTGTTTATCGCCGCTTCAAAGACGTCCGCGACTTTGTCGATGAGTTGCAGCCCATGCTGAAACGCAATTTGCCGCCGAAATGACGCCGTTCATGGAATACGATGCCTTTCTGCTGATTTCCTTCGGCGGGCCGGAGCGGCGCGAGGATGTGCTGCCGTTTTTGGAGAATGTGCTGCGCGGCCGCAATGTCCCGCGGGAACGGATGCTGGCGGTTGCCGAGCATTATTATCATTTCGGCGGTGTCAGCCCGATCAACGCTCAAAACCGCGCACTGCTCGCAGCCGTTCAAGACGAATTCGCGGCGGCTAGTTTGAAATTGCCGCTGTATTTTGGCAACCGCAATTGGCATCCGCTGCTGCCGGATACGCTCGCGCAAATGAAGGCAGATGGGGTTCAGCGGGCAATTGCTTTTTTCACGTCAGCGTTCAGCAGCTACTCCGGCTGCCGCCAATACCGCGAGAACATCGCCGCGGCTCAGGAAGTCGTCGGCGAAGGCGCGCCGCAGGTCGATAAGTTGCGATCATTCTTCAATCTGCCGGGCTTTATCGAACCGATGATCGAGCGGACCGGCGATGCACTGAATCAAATCCCCGCCGAGCGACGGCAGGCCGCGCATTTGATCTTCACCGCTCACAGCATCCCGCTGGCCATGGCCAACAACTGCCAATACGAGGCCCAATTCCGCGAATCGTCGCGGCTGGTGGCGGAGGGATTGGGGCACGCGAATTGGCGAATTGCCTACCAAAGCCGCAGCGGCCCGCCGAATCAGCCGTGGCTGGAACCGGATATCGGGGAAGCGCTGGCAAAACTCGCCAACGACAAAGCCGCCGATGTTGTCGTCGTTCCCATCGGCTTCATTTCCGATCACATGGAAGTGATGTACGATCTCGACGACGAAGCGAAGCAAAAGTCAGCCGAGTTAGGCCTCAATTT
>DASXLL010000370.1:0-69205 GCA_036496265.1 Pirellulaceae bacterium
TTATGTTAGCGCTAACCTCTGAAAAGTGTTAGCGCGAGCGGCGGCGGCTGGGAGACGCTGTAAGTTGTGAAAGAACGTCGCTGACAGGAAAGTGTGCCAGGGTTGCCACAATGGCAGAGATTGGGGCGCGCGGTTTGGAAGCTGCAAATTTTGTACCAATGTACAGTAATCGCTGTTGGGTAATGCTGGATTAAGTGGACCTGCTTAGCGAGTGGGCAGCGCCGCTTATTTTTCGTCAACAGTGCTAACCGATGTAGAGCCGCCCGTCGCGGGTGCGAATTTGAAATTGAATTTGATCGTCATCCTTTCTTGATACGCGACGAAGCGGAGGTGCTCCAGCCACCATCCGCAGCAGACCGCTACGACCACCATCAGCCACAGCAAGTCTCGGATCGTGAAACGCATGGGGCGGCCCTATTCTTCACATGATCCGCAGAAAGGTGGCCCTACCGATAGATGTTCGGTCGCTGCAAGGGCCGCCTCCAACTCCCTGGTGATCTTCTCCCAGGTCTTGGCAGGCACCGGGCGCGGATAATTGACCCACGCCCAGGCTAGCGCCGGCGGGCCAACGGCCAAGACGATCAGCAGCGTGCGGAGGCGGAAACGCATAACCGACATTCTATGCTCATATGTCACGTAGAACGGCGTCTGGAGCGTTTTTCTCGGAGTGTCCCAAATGCGGCCGATTCGAGCCCATTTTCGCGCGCAAGAAGCGTTCACGAAAGGACTTAAGAATCGCCGATGAACTATTGACCGTGCTTATGTGTCTGCTAGACTTCATACGCACGCTGTATTAGCGTGAACAGTGCGATTTTTGCCCACGGCAGGATTCCGACCGAATGGGTTATCAGGGAGCCATGGAACGTAAGGGAATAGCGGCCGCCATGCTGTCAGCATGCGCGGCCTTAATTTTGCGCTGCGGTGAATCGTGAAGCCAACAATTCAAGCGCTTTTGTTGGCCGATTGCGTTTACCAGGATGTAAGCGGTAAGAAGATTGTGGCCGGAATTTTTCACCGGCTTCTTTTTTCAAAAACGCTGCATCAGCCAAAGGTCATTGAAGATGGAGGATCGAAAAGGGTTTTAATTCCTGGCGGAGTCAATGCCGGCTCACCGTATGCATACTTTTGCCTGACGGATGTCCGCGGCACGATTCCATGCACGATCCGATATGTGGACCTTAAAGACGAAAGAGTGCTTTTACATACGAACTTCACCGTCAAATCAGATGATCCATTGGCAGCCGTGGAAGGGATATTGCCAATGCCGCCTCTGCCGACTCCGCATACGGGAGTATACGCATTGGAACTGCTTTGCGAAGACGAACCGGTTGGCTCGCTAAGAATAGTCGTAGACGAGATAAACGAGAAACAGGAGAGTGCTGATGAGCCAAGTTGAACAGTATCCCGTGACAGCGTCTGATCGCGCTGAAACGTACGCATTTGTGGCCTGGGAAATCAGTGACGACGCCAAGTCCAAGGTATTTGAGTGCCGCGTATTAATCTGCCCTGAAGAGGACGGCGGGTTTTCTGCTCATGCACTCAAGCTGCCTGGCGTTGTATCACAGGGCGATACACCAGAAGAGGCTGCCGAGAGAATCGGAGACGCATTCCGTGAAACTCTTTTGGTCTATCAAGAGAGCGGAGAATCAATTCCCTGGGAGCAGGTCGTAATTGATCGGCCAAAAGGGTCAATTGAACGATGGATTCTCGTTCATGTCTGAATTGCCGGCAGTTGGCGGAAAGCAGGCTATAGCGGCATTTGAGAAGGCCGGATTCGCCGTTGTCCGTACCGCCGCCAGTCACCATATCATGAAGAAAGAGGGCTGGCGATTTCTTTTATCAGTTCCGGTTCACGCTGGCGAGGAGCTAGGGCGCGGCACACTGAGAAGCCTCATTCGGGCATCAGGATTGACCGTAGAGGAGTTTTGCGCTCTTCTGTGAACCTATTGAAGCCAGTCGCGTCCGTTACCGTCTTATGGACGCCACATCTCTTGAACTAAGCGGCCCTCTCTAAATCGGAGAGCGGCCCGCGCCTGGGTGGCGCATCCTTACTGTCCCGCGGCCTAATGGTAATCGTATATCGCACGGCAACAGCCCGTAGGTTGCCGTAATATTACGTTAAGCCATGCTGGCGGCGAAAGTCTTCAAGAGAGATGCTTGGCCCTGATGCATTCATCGAAGCAAGCGAGTCACGTAGATCGTTTGCCTCGTCGTCAATTTCATCGACTGGATTGCCATTGACACGAAGTCTGCGCCGCCGAATTCCAGGACAATGAGAGGGTGAAGCCGACCAGCAGCTTAGGCACGATCCCCGATGATGACAACGGGTCCATTTAACCGAACATTACCGCCGCTTGGCTTCTTCGGTAAGCTCGTGAACCGTGCGGGCCATGCCCTGATTCTAGCTGACGGGTAGTGTCCTAATTTGAATCTTGGGTCGTTAAGTGGGACTGCTGTTCAGGGTTTCGCGGGCGGGTATTCGCCGTTCACGCCATCGCCGTCCCACACGATCGTAAACCCATAGTTACGGCAGATTGTTGCTAGCGACTCTGCTCTGGAGCGCCATTGTCTCGCATTGCTAAGCTGGCGATCGGCTAGCCATCCTACCGCCAACCCCACTACCACCATCAGCCATAGCAAGTCGCGGATCGTGAAACGGAACATGGGGCTACTCGGTGGGAGTTGCGGATCGTGAAACCCCGCACGGTCCGATTGGGGGATACATTTTAAGTCTCTCTTCAAGCGATGGTGGTTCCCACGGCACAAGATCAGGCAATCCATCAGGTCCTACCACTAATCCCGGCCCCACCTTGGGTGACGGATTTATCATGGCATCCAAAATCTGCCATCCCCACTACGCGATCACCGGCGGCCCAACAGCCAAGACGATCAGCAGCGTGCGGAGGCGGAAACGCATGGCGAACCTTTAAGCAGGGCTAGCCTCATTATCGTTCGGCTGCCGCTGTCTTCAAACAGCGAGCGGCCCGAATTGCGGCCCGTGTCGATCAGCCGACGTACTGTTGGATGAACGTTATTGTAGACGGTGCTTCAAAAGTCTTCACCTTCACACTACCCGCGCTGGGGATAGCCAGAGCGAGGGAGGACCCTCGCGTTAGGAGGTTACCAGGGAGGACCCTGGTAGCCAGTTATGAATGCTGGAGCCAAAGCATGCAGCCCAACCCCACCACCACCATCAGCCATAGCAAGTCTCGGATTGTGAAACGCATGGGCGGAGCGTCTTATTTTGAAGGTGCTGTTTGGCCGTTTCGTGTTCCCCATTCACGTTCTAATGCTTGCACGTACCCCGACGGGGGATTCCCGTGTTGCTTGTTCCAGTTGTCTAGAATTGTGAGCGAGTCCTCCACACCCTGAGTCAACTTCTCTAACTTTGCTTGTTCGCTCTGAATCTTGACAAGTGCCTTCTCGATTCGCTTGTTGTCGATCCACCACGAGACGGCTAGCGCTGCCAAAGCGGTCAGCCAGAGTAAATCTCGGATTATGAAGCGCATGGGGACAAACATTGGCTAGAGCCAGTACGGGGCCAGTCAGTAATGATTTCGACGACGGGCCGCCTAAACTCCGACGGCGGCTCGTCATCCATTGGCGGACCATAGGTGGCGATGTAGAGGAACCAACCGAGGAAGGCCAGCACCGGCGGCCCAATCGCCAAAACGATCAGCAGCGTGCGGAGGCGGTAACGCATGAAATACGACCCCGTTGGATGGTAATGGGTGATTATCTGGACCTGCCTCATGGCACCAACATGGGGACGGGAATGTCTCGATTAACCTTCGGATCACTCATCGCCTTCCGCGTTCGTTCCATGAGTTTCTCCGTTTCTCCATATTTGCGAAGGAGCCTGTCAATTTCTCTGCTTGCCTCCGCGTTCCCCAGCATTAGTCTATGCGCTTCCTGCTCTGCAAAGGCAACGCGGTAATCGCGATAGCGCCGCCAAGCACGGTCATTTAGAAACCACCCGCAAGCCAGCCCTACCACCACCATCAGCCACAGCAAGTCTCGGATCGTGAAGCGGAACATGGGAAGAGATTCTAACGGACAGCCGGAGTGTTGATTCTGTCGATGGCTTTGGCAGCTGCGTCGCGGACGCGCTCGTCCTCGTCGGTGACTTGCAGCTTTTTCAAGGCGGGAAGCGCGTCCTTCGCGGGACTGCCAATGGCAGCCAACCAATCAGCCGCGGATCTGCGGATGCCAGGACTTTCATGATCTAAGCAGCCGATCAGACCAGGTACACCGCTTTCTCGCCGGCCGTCGCTGAAAATGTGAATCATGCCACCGCTTTCAAAGTCGGTGAGCATCATGCCAGGCCAATATCCTTTCGTCGTTGGCGGCGACTTGCTCCGCATGAAGACGACGACCGTGCTGATCGCGATTGCCAGAAGGGGCGGTGCTATGGAGGCCAATATCAGCAGCGTGCGGAGGCGGAAACGCATGGCGAACCTTTAAGCAGGGCTAGCCTCATTATCGTTCGGCTGCCGCTGTCTTCAAACAGCGAGCGGCCCGAATTGCGGCGCGCGTCGATCAGCCGACGTAATGTTGGATGAACGTTATGCTGATTTATCACTGATACAAAAACTTGATACTAAAAAATCAGATCGGTGTTTGGGAAGTTTAAGAATGCAAATGGAACGAAATTGAACGCAAAAGCATGAATCAAGGTTTTTGGTATTGGGTACAGCCTGGCAGTACTATTTCTGTTGCGAGTCCTTCGTAACGCTTTCCCAGCAAAGGCCGCGTGCGACGTACGATTGCGGTGGCGTTTGGGTGAGGTCGGTGAGCCTGTCCCAACGACCGTCGCCATCGGAGTCCACATAGACCAACTCACTTCCCTTCGCATCCGTAAAGTGAAATTGGACTTCCGTTATCTTTGGGTCTTTGACGCTGCGTCCAAAATCGCACGAATAAGTCTGCTTGTCGCAGGAAAACGAGTAGTGGCGCACCAACTCGTTTATCGCGCCGCCCTTGTCTGGGGAGAACAAGTCGCTGGCTATCGTCTCGCCGTTTCCAAAGGCATTGATGACAAACCGCCCATCTGGCGCCGCCGATACCAGAAGCGGGTATTCATTCATCCGGATCGTCATGTCCTTGAATTGCTCTTCAAACTGGGCTGCTTCCTCACCAACCTTTTGCCTCAGTTCCGCAACGTACTTACTGAGTTCTGCGTTAGAGATCGCGCGGCGACCGTGCATACCCTGGGTGCCGATAAGCGGACTCCACAAGACCCCAAGGCCAAGGCCCGATACGAAACAAACTACGGGCCAAGTCAACTTTCTGGCAGTCATTGCAACTTCCTACGGCGAGGTTGTGGGAACGGCTACCGTTTTCCTGTTCACGATTGAATAATTCCGCCTAGTCATTCGCAAGCAACCAGGTGACGCTTTATGGAGCTGATTCGAGTTTATTATCGTGACTTCTCGTGAGCGAAATGATCCTGCCCGTCTTATCTCGCAGCGTGAAATGGTCCGCTGACAACTCAATGACTCTAAAGCAGTCCGTCGGCGCGGCATTCATGACGACGCAGCCCAACCACGCGGAGGCGCTCCGCTTGGAAGCGTACTGATAAATTGCAAGCTCGCTGGCATCAGATGCCCATTCGCAGTAGAGCACGTCCGAAGTAGTAAGGCTGCCATACGCCCGCCCCGTGCCGTCCGACCGCAAGTTCACGACCTGTGTCCCGCCCGTCTGCCATGTTCCGACCAGCTCTTGCGAGATCTTGGTCGGATACAACGCCGGTAAACCAACCGCATCCGGCGGAATCCACTGGGCAACATACCAGCGAAAGAAACCCAAGCGAAAAAAATCCAAATGACTGAGCCGCAGCGCGGGGCGATAGACATCGGCCAGCCGGCCCAGGTGGTGCTGCCCAGTGATCTTCCGCTCCATTTCGCAAAAAGTGATAAAAGGCCCGAGGCTCAAGACATAGAACAGAGTCCAGACGGCGATGGATGCTGCGAAGGTGGTGATCGCAACAAACACGAAGCCGATTCGTGGCCGAAAGTTTTTAATGAATCGGTAAGCTGCGAGAGAGGCCACGACGGCGCAGATGGCGCAGACGATGAAAATAAAGACATGCGGGACTTGCACGAGCATCGCGAGCGAAATGGCAAGCCCAGTTACTACGAGGAGGATGGTTCGCAACGAGAACTGAAATCGCCAACTCATCGCCTTGCTTCATTCTCGACAAGGAGAGTATGACTCGCCCGCGATTCCCAGCTTACGAAACCGCCGTTTCATAAGGCCTATCGTGCAATTCATCGAATTCTTCGCCAATTCGACGGATTTCCGCAAATTCCGGCGTCTGCCAAAACGCGTCTCGTTCGGTGCGGGTCGGAAACAATTGTGACAATTTCGCGCCGTTCCCGAAAAAAGCGTTGTGAAGTTCTTGTGCGGTTTTGCAGTGCGTCGCTTGCTCACGAAAGAATTCAAGCGCCAGTTGGGCATTACTCTTATCCATGTTTATTCTCCATGCAGCCCTAGGACAACGGCATCTCCAAGAATTGTACTCCATCATAGTCCCGCACTTCAAAATACATCGCCCGCTGCCTCAATTCGACCCCAATTCTGATTACGGCAGCCTTCGCTTCGTCCAGCATGATTCGATCGCACACCACAGTGACGCGCTGGCTTTCATCTCGATAATGGATCGAATCTTTAGGATCGATCCATTGGCCCAAGGTTAGTCCTTCGTTGGAGCAACCTCCAAACTGCCTGGCGAACCCCTGCAGAAAAGCTCGCATTTGCCGAGTAGGCACCCGCTTGCCATCATTGAATCGAGTGGGAATTAAGGTTGTAAATTTCATGTCGCTTTGATGATTCAATGCAATCAAAAGGCTTGGGCGGATGGCTCGTTCTATCCTAGAATGTGACCGTGCTCAATCTCCACGCCCCCACTCCCGCTCGCTGGCTCCAGCAAGTCGAAAACCACATCGACCTGCTGCTCATCGACCACGCGCACTGCGAAAAAAAAGCGGCGGGAGTGGCGATGAATTTGTTGTTCTCGTATGTCGAGCACAGCGACTTGACGAAGGCCATGACGGAAATCGTGCAGGAAGAGCTGAACCACTTTCATCAGGTGCGGGCGATTCTCGACCAGCGCGGCATTCGGTTTTACAAACTGCCGCCTTCGGAATATGGAGCCAAACTGCATGAGCTGGTAACCAAAAACGAGCCGCAGCGAGCCGTCGATCGGCTGCTGATCGCCGGTCTAATCGAAGCCCGCAGCTGCGAGCGATTTGGCCTACTCCGCGACCACCTGGCCGATCGCGAATTGGCCGATTTTTACGGCAGCCTGTTCGAATCGGAGGCCCGCCACCACAGCACGTATGTCCGCCTCGCCAAATATTTTCAAAGCGAAGACGAAGTACACGGCAGACTGAACGAATTGGCCCAGGCAGAGGGCGAGATTATCGCCGCGGGCGAAGAGCAGCCGAGGATGCACAGCTAATGTAGGGTGGGCTGTGCCCACCATCAGAGGCTAGCCGGTGGCAAGCGTTTGGTGGGCACAGCCCATCCTGCGCGATGTCGCCTCTATACTGTGTACTGAGTACTCAGTACACAGTACTATCGTTTGCCGATCGCTAAGCAACGGATTCTTGTGGTGATGTGAGCCTTGTCACGCGATTCACTCCTAGATCGGTCCGTTGATCCAACAGTCGCCGCCCCCAGCGGCAAGCCGTGCGAGGCCTGCGGCACTCCCGTCGAGCCGCTTGACAAGTTTTGCCCGGCTTGCGGGACGTCGAATCCGAGCTACGCAGCCGCGAAGCAATCGGTCAATGAAAAACCGGGAGCAGGTTTGCTCCCGGCTGACAGAACGGCTGTGGCACAAAAGCATTTCAAGTGCCAGCAATGCGGCGCTGAAGTCGCCACGGACCCTGATCAACGCTCGTATGTGTGCCCGTTCTGCGATTCGACGTATGTCCTCGAGTTCTCGCCCGATCAAACTGGCCGCCAAGACCCGGAATTCGTCATCGGCTTTGCGCTCACGCCTGACCAGGCGCAAGACGCATTTAAACAGTGGCTCAAGAGGCGAACGTGGTTTCGGCCGGGCGATCTCGCGGCTGCATCCGTCGCGGACAAGCTGAAAGGCATCTACTTGCCGTTCTGGTCTTTCACGATGCTCGCCGAGAGCCAGTGGCACGCTCAAATCGGCGAGCATTGGTATCGGACCGAGACCTACACGACGACCGATTCCAAAGGAAACACGACGACACACACTCGCCAGGTTCAAGAAACGGAATGGTGGCCACTCTCCGGCCGCCATCACCAGTTTTACAGCGGGTATCTCGTCAGCGGCAGCAAAGGCCTGCCGCAAAAAGAGTCGCTGCGCATTCAGCCGTTTCAATTACCGGCGCTGAAACGCTATGAGCCGTATTTTCTGGCCGGCTGGCTGGCCGAAGAGTATTCGGTGGCCGGGGACCAAGCCCTGGCCATTTGCCAAACCGAGTTTCAGCGGCAGGAGCAGGCCAATATTGGCAAGTTTCTGCCGGGCGACACGCATAGCGGCGTCAAGCTGCAGACCGAATTCAGCCACGTCAGTTCCGATCTGTGCCTGCTGCCGATTTACATCTTGAGCTACCGCTATCGCGACAAGGTCTATCGCTATCTGCTCAACGGACAAACCGGAAAGATGTTTGGCGATAAACCGCTATCAGCGACCCGCATTGCACTTTTTGTTTCGGCAATCGTGCTAATCATCCTGCTCGCGGCAGCGGCGATCGTGGCAGTCCAAAGTCAAAGGTCCAAAGTCCAAAGTTTGCCTACTCCCGAGATGCCCGCCGAAGCGCCGCCGTAAGCTCCCGATCTCTGACCTCTATTACTCGTCCCGTGCCTGATACGCTCACAAGATGCTCCGTCTGCGGCGCCTTGCTCGACGAGGAGGATCTGTTCTGCGCCAACTGCGGCACCGAAGCGCCGAAAACCGAACAGCCGGCAACCACGACGCGTGCCTTCAACTCGAAGTACAACTTCGAGTGCCAAGGCTGCGGCGCGAGCATGAGCTACGACGCATCGGCCCAAACGCTCCGCTGCCCATTCTGTGGCTCGACGAAGCTGGACGAGCAACAGGACGCCAAAACGCTGGAGGCCGAGTTCGTCGTGCCGTTCGTGCTCAGCGAAGGCGAGGCCTTGGCCCGCCTCCGCGAATGGCTTGGTCGCGGCTTCTGGCGACCCGGCGATCTGGCCCAAGCAGCGATCGTCACCAAGCTCACGCAGGTCTATGTTCCGTTCTGGGTGTTTGCGGCCAAAGTGTTTACGTATTGGACGGCGGACACGAGCCAAACTCCGAGCGGCGCGATGGCCGGTTGGTATCCGCTCTTCGGCGAGAATGGCAACGACTACACCGGCGTCCTCGTCGGCGCTAGCAGCGTTCTCACGCCGACCGAAACCAGCGCCATCTGCCCTTTCGATCTCGGGGCCGCTGTGCCGCCCGACCAGGTCGATCTGGCCAACGTCGTCTATGAACAATTCCGCGTGCAGCGCAAATATGCTCGCCCGTTGGCCCAATCGGCTCTCGAAGACCTTGAACGGCGAGCTTGCACCAGGCACGTTCCCGGAAACTGCCGCAACATGAAAGTCAACGTTCGAGTGCAGGACCTCACGGGCCAGCCCGCGCTCTTGCCCATCTGGATCTGTGCCTATCGCTACCGCGATCGTCTGTTCCGCTTCCTCGTCAACGGTCAGAACGGCCAATGCACCGGCACCGCGCCAACTTCGGTGAAAAAGATCGCTGCCGCCACGGCGCTCGCCATCGCGGTCGTCGTCCTACTGCTGGTGATCGTCCTCGCAATGCTGCGGTAAGTGTTGCCCTCGGTTTTGACGCATTTCCAGCCATTATTAGGCAAAAAGCAAGTTTCGTAATGTTGCTGCATTACAACCGCGTAATGAGATCGTTAGAAACGTGGTTTTGGAAACCAAACGCAAGCACACTCGTGGTTGCCGCACCCTAGGCGGATTCGCGAAAACAAGGTGTGCCATGCGTCAATATCCGTTTTTACATGTCAATCGCTACGCGCTCGTTGCGATAGCGTGTCTCAGTTTTTGCCACGCCTCATTGGTCGCTGCTGATCCCGCCGCGCCAACGCAGCATCTCGTGCAGCAGCAATTGGCAGCCGGCGAATTCGGTCCGGCAATCACTGCTGCTCGCGGCGTCGAAGACCCGGCGCTGCGAGACAAGTTGCTCAGCGAGATCGCCGCTGCTCAAGGCGCCGCCGGCGCGCCTAAAGCGGCACTCGCTACCGCGGCCGATATCAACAGCGACCTCGCTCGCAAGGCCATGCTCAGCAGCATGGCCGCCCAAAGCGGCCCGGGAAGCAACAGCGGAAGCGGTTCGAAGCGGGGCGCTCGCGGCGGCGCTGCGATGGCCGATTTCACCTCGCTCATCGAACTGATCACCACCACGCTCAAACCCGACTCCTGGGATGATGTTGGTGGACCCGGCGCGATCGACGAGTTTCGCGGCGGCGTCTATGTCGATACCGCAGGGCTAATGTCGAAGCTGCCGCCGCGCACTGATGCTTCACTCGTCGCCGTGCGTCGCGCCGGCCTGGACGTGACCCAAACGGGCGACCCGCGCCGCGCCGCCCCCTTACGCAAAGTCTCGCTCACGCGCCTGGAGCGCGAAGCGCAACTCCTCCAAGCCCAAGGCCGCGCGCCGACCGAGGCAATGCAGACCCTAGCCGGCCTGCAGCGCATCCAATACATCCTCGTCTATCCGGCGACCGGCGATATCGTCATTGCGGGTCCGGCCGGCGATTGGCGACGCAATGTCGAAGGCCGCTTCATCAATCCCGCCACTTCTGCTCCCGTTCTGCAGCTCGACGACCTCGTCGTGACCCTCCGCAATGCCTACAGCGATCTCGGCCGCTTCGGCTGCTCGATCACGCCACGTCAAGGCAATCTCGCCGCGGCTAAAGCCGTCAATGAAAAGTGGTCGCTGCGACCGCTAAAAACCGGCGAGCGCGAAAAGTGGCTCGGCGAATTCCGCGCGGCGCTGGGACGGCAAGATATCGAAATGTACGGCATCGATCGCCGCACCCATGCCGGCCGCGTGCTGATCGAAGCCGATTACCGCATGAAACTGGTCGGCACTGGCCTGGAAGAAGGAGTCCCCGGCGTCGCCAGCTATCTCAGCACCATCCAGCTCGACAAAAACGGCAATCCCCCGCCCATGAACGTCCTCCGCTGGTGGTTTACGCTCAATTACGACGCCGTCGCCGCCACCGAAAGTCGCGACGCCTTTGAGCTCCGCGGCCCTGGTGTCAAAGTTCTCAGCGAAAACGAGCTGCTCACCGAGAAGGGCGAGCGAGTCCACACCGGCGACAGCGACGAATTGACAAAGCGCTTCGCCCAGTCGTTCACCCAGCACTTCGACGAGCTCTCGGTCAAATACCCGATTTATGCCGAGCTGCGCAACGTGTTCGATCTATCGCTCGTCGCCGCCGTCATCCACAGCCACGACCTGCCCGGCCAGGTTGGCTGGCATTTGACTCATTTCGGCGCCGACGGCGACTACCGTCCCGTCCTCGCCAACGCACCCACCGAGGTCGAATCGGTCCTCAATCGCCGCATCATCGGCGGCAAGCATGTCGTCACGATTGTGAGCGGTGGCGTGCGTGCCGAACCGCGCGGCCTGACCCAGCGCGAGGCGATCAAAACCGACGATTCCGGCGCGATCCCGGGCCAACGACAAGCCAGCACGCCGCAGAACTTGCCTCGCAATGCCTGGTGGTGGGACTAGGCCCGCCAGTCAAACGCGCGAAGGGGTCGGGAGTCGATTGCGGTGATGATGTTCCATTTGGATAACCGCAACCGCAATCGACTCCCGACCCCTGCCTCTCTGGGACTAGATCTCTCGGTAATCACACGAAAAAACCCCGGCTGTCATCGGCAACCGGGGTCTTCTTGATTTTCGGATCGTTCGACGATCGTCCAGCCGGACTTACCAGTTGAACTGTACGCGGCTGGTGAAGCCGTCGAAGGTCAACGTCTCGTTGATGTTATCAAACCGGCGGTGCTGCACGCCATAAATGTAAGGCGCGGTCGTGAGGGCATTGTTCCAGCTCTGGAACTGATAACCGGCCAGGAGGCGAACACGGCCGCAGCAGCTTTCCCAACCGAGACCGAGTTCCTGGGTCAAGATCGACATCACGCGGTAGTCGGTGATGTTGTTGCCGATGATCGAGTTCGGGCCAAACTGGGTCACTTCACGATACTGAGCCTTGAATTCGCCCGAGACAAAGCTCACCGAGCTTTTGCCGTAGGCCAAGAAGCCTGTACCAGACCGCCGCTTCATGTAATCCAGGCCCATGCCGATGCCGAAGCCGTCGAAATTGATCGCCGTATTCACGGTGGAAAGACCGACCGGCACGCCCACATCTTCCTGAGCCTGAAACGTTTGCTTCAGGTTGGCATAGCGAACACCAGCAAAGTAATTGACTGCGGTATTGCAATCACCATACAGGAGGCTGCGATAGTCAATATCCAGGAGCTGGAACCGCAACGCTGAGCTCCCCGAAGCGGTAATCGCTGTCGATCCGACGTTCGGAATCTGCGGCAAGCCCGGCTGAAAGATCAACACGCTGCCAGGAGCGGCCGAAATCGAGCTTCCCGTATCGACGTTGTACCAGGTGTAGCTGGCTTGGATGCTTGCACAATCGCAAAGCGCCATTGCACCACCCAGGCGATAGCCGGGCGCGCCGTCGAATCCGACGCGGCCCGTCTGGCCGGTGGGCACATCGGTCGCCAAGGGACCGGTTTGCGCCACGGCATAGACATAATCGATGTTACCCGGCCGCAAATACAGCAGATCGAGGAATACGTTGTTGCGATGGCACCACAGCGGATTGGGGCAGCAACCGCAGCTCGTGTAGCCGCCGTCGTCCGAGCACGAGCACGAGACGTTCGAGCTGATCGGCGGCGGCTCATCCGCCTGCACTTCCGGTCCGCCGTTCATCGACCACGAAGCCGTTCGAACGAACGGTGCTGATCCTTGTTGAGCGAAGGGCGCTGAAGCCTGTTGAACAAAGGGCGCCCCAGCCTGTTGAACGTAAGACGCCCCTGCCGGCTGAATGAACGGTGTCGAAGTTGTCTGATAGTAAGTGGGCGGCGCCGGCTGGTTGTAGGAAACCGCAACCGGCGGAGCCAGCGGCGAGGGAGCTTCAACGATCGGCGGAGCGGGAGTATTGAGCACAGGCTCGACCCGTGGCCCGCCATTGCGGACCTGTTCAGCCGCCGCGGCTGCGACTACCGGAGCGAGGATCCCTCGTTGACCCGTGGCAACGCCCGGCAGCGTCGAGCCGTCCTTGCCGGCTGGCTTCTCGCCACCCGCAAAAAGGAACGAATCCGCCAAGACGCCACGCGGCTTCTTGTTCAGCGATTTCTTCGCTGGGTCGGCTGGCGCGCTAGCGCCCTCCTCTGAGGTCTTAGTCTCTGGCGCTTCGTCCGCGGCAATTGCCAGCGATGTCACGCCAAGCACGGCCGCTAAAATGGCCGCGGTCAGTCGGAAAGAGAGTAGTTTCATGGCTGCCACCGAAAAAGTTGTGCTTGGCTGTCCGCCGCGCGGCGTAGGCGCTGGCGCAAGGCCGGTTACGACAGATATGCTTATCGTGCGGGAAATACATAAAAGATTGACACGAACGGCACTGCCCTCATAGCCAGCGGATTTTGCCTATCTTCCAAGCCTCCGGAGCTATCAGCACAATTTGCCATCGCCGATTGCAAAGCAGCCGCGGGCACAGCACAATCCAGGCACGAAAACACGCGCAGCTACGACATTTGCGGGGATTCACGCGGTTCTATCGGTTCCGCGGCGTCAGTGCTGGCGTCCGAGCGATAGCGACTGAGTCACCTAGCGATAGCAACGGACTTCCAGGTTTAGGAGCCATTCGATGCAACGTTGTTCTCATTTCAGCACCCGGATTTTGAGCCTGTTGGCGATCGCCGCCGCCGGTCTGACCGCCAACATGCCATCCGCGTCTGCCCAAGAGACAGCGGTAAAACCAATCAAGGCCCTTCTCGTGCTCGGCGGCTGCTGTCACGACTACAAAACCCAGCAAGACATTCTTTCGAAGGGCCTAGCCGCCCGAGCTCGCCTCGAAGTCACCATCGCTTACGATCCCGACACCACCAACACGCACCTGAATCCCGTCTATGAGCGCAGCGATTGGGCCGCTGGCTACGATGTCATCATCCACGACGAATGCTCGTCGCAGGTCAAAGACCCGGCGATCATCGATCGCATCTTGGAGCCCCATCGTCGCGGTTTGCCGTCTGTCGTGCTGCACTGTGGCATGCACACCTATCGCAGTGAAGGCTGGCCCGAATCCACGCCCTGGTTCGATTTCACCGGCCTGGTTTCCACCGGCCACGGCCCCCAAGCCCCGATTCGCGTCGAATTCCTGAAAACCGACAGTCCCATCGCTCACGGCTTCGAGAATTGGACCACGATCAACGAGGAGCTTTACAACAACGCGGCCGGCAAGCTGCACGCCACCGCCACCGCCCTCGCCCGCGGTAAGCAAACCGCCAAGAACAAAAAGGGTGAGGAATCCAACAACGACTACATCGTCGTCTGGACGAACAACTACCGTGGCGCCAAAGTCTTCGCCACCACGCTCGGCCACAACAACGGCACCGTCGAAGACCCGCGTTACCTCGACCTCGTCACCCGCGGCCTGCTCTGGTCCTGCGATAAGCTCAACGATAAGTATCTTAAGAAATAAGCTGCTTCGTCACTTCGTCGCCATACCGCGATATACGTAGCCGCTGATCTTCGGCATTTTTTCGAGATACTGCTCGCGGCTGTCGATCGCCGAATACGGCTGCGTCGCCACGAGTTCTTTGATATTGCGATCGAGCTTGCAACCATCGCCCAGCAGCGATTGCAGCCAGCTCATCCTCCGCTGCCACTTTTGAACGGCCGCTTCCGGGCTCAGCCCATGCTCAAGGAACAAAAACCGGCCCCGTGGCCGAAGCACGCGGAAAATTTCGCTGGTCGCCTGACATGGGTCGGCCACGCTACAGAGCGTGAATGTGCTCACGACGCAATCCAACGTCCCATCGGCAAAAGGCAATGCTTCGCCGCGCAGCCGATGATGATCCACCTCGATCCCGGTCTGCTCGATGCGCCGCAGCGCCAACCGGTGCATCCCCGCATTCGGATCCACTGTTGAAATCCTGCGCACGCTCTCCGGATAGTGCGGCAAATTCAGCCCGGTGCCAAAGCCGATCTCCAAAATCCGCCCCTCCGCACTCGCCAACAACTCCTTCCGGTATCCTCCAATGAACGGCTGACCCAGCAGATAATCGCAAATCCGCGGAAAGATGACTTGCGAATAAAATCCCATCGGGCACGCTCGCTTTGCGAATTGAATGAATTCGCCGCGGCCCAATTCTATTGACGATTGATCACCAGTGACAATCGGCCGATGCTACCGATGCCGGTTCCATTCCACGGCCAGCGGCGCGCCAGCCAGCCGCGAAAACGGCACCAGAAGAATAATCCCGCCCAGAATGTCCAACATCGAAGCGGCCCCGGATGGAACCAGCCACAGCGAGATCGAACCCAGCAGCGCCACGATTAAAACCCACAGCGCCACCATCGCGCCGACATGCTCGATTGGCAACAGCTGGCTGCTTAACAAAGCCCGCATCACAAAAACTGCCGCGACCAACTTCACAACCAGACAAACAGCCGCAATCCACGGCACGACTGACTTCGCCAGCGGCTGGTAGTCGGTATAGATGTTGACCCAAATCCCGAATCCCATGCCGCCGATAATCAACAGCACCATGGCGGTTGTAAAAAGATGAACCAACCACGGCCGTCCGGTCAGCCCGATCCAAAACCCCTCGACCATTTGTTTCCAGGTCACACAAAGCAGAAAGAAGGCAATCAGCGGCGGCAGCACCGCCACTTTCCAAGCCGGCGTCTGCCGCGCAATCTCCATCAACGTCTGACCGAAGCCCGGACGCAGAAAAATTAACAGCCCCATTGGCAGCGCAGCCAGCCACACGGCAAGCGTGCTGAGCACGCCCATCAGGAACTTGTCGCGAACGACTGCCGGACTGGAAATGGGCCGCGCGAATAAAAACGACTCGTACGACGATTTCGCGGACACATCGATACCACCGATGTTCCCCATCGCACCGCCAGACACGGTCGCCATAAGGATTGCGAGGCCAACAAATATGCCCAGGAACTTCCACGTTTGTCCCAAATCGCTTGGATCGGCGAGCAACACGACTGGAGCGAAGGATAACGTCACCCCTAAGGTCATTACGGGGGGATACCAGCCGATGGAGCGAAGTTCTAACCAGACTTGCGCCGCACTTGCCGACGAAAACGGATGCTCCGCCGGCTTCCGCCACGCCGCCAGTCGCTCCATCAACCGGCTCCACAGCCGCCAGTCGTACGAATCGCCGCGGCGACCCATCGTCACGCCGTTAAGCGCGAACCAATAGGCGATCGGGACGAGCGCCAAAACCAAAAAGGCCGCCACGAACGGCTCCGCTGCCGGTCCAAACCGATTGAAGCCGAACGCGATCCCCCCCAGCACCCAGCCGAACGTCGCCGCACCCGCCACCACCGTCAAAATCCCCTGAATCCACTTTTGCGCAAACGGCGTCCATGCCAGCGCCTGAAACACCGTTAAGAACAATGTGAGCGCGGCGGTCGGCGCCAGAATCGGCGCGGTGACATCCGCCGGCCGCAGCACGAAATATGCCACGATCAGCCAAACGACCGCTACCGTCGCCGCGCCAGCGGCCATCGGCACCGTCACGAGCATCCGCGACGAGACCGGCAACACCAGCATATGCGTAGGCGGACAGACTTCTCCCATCCGATTTCCCGACATGCAAAACGACGCAATCACCATAACGATGATCAATGCACACGGAGCACCGAGATACAAGCCGACCATCGTGACCGCCCCATCACCCCAATGCGTGCGGGCATACGGCGTGAGCAAGTGGCTCGTCGTAATTGCCATCAGCAAGTAGGCCGCGGCCACCGCAAATCCCCAGCGATTGCGCCAATAGATCTGCCACAGAATTGCGCGGACAGGCATGTACGCCGAGAACATCGTCTAAACCTCCTGAACCGGGGCCGAGGAGTTGCCAACCTGAGCCAAAAAAATCTCGTCCAGCGACAGCCACTGCTGCCCAACGACTTCGGCTCCCGCGGCCGAAGCGGCCAACGTCAAGTCGTCCAATCTGCCACGGGCAACAGCAATCCATTCGCGGCCACCACCTTCCCAGCTCAGCACTCCATTCAGCGCCGGCGGCTGGCGCCGCTCTCCGTCAAAACGCAACGTCAGCCGATGATGTGACTGCTTGACGACGTCGAGTTCACCCGCAAACACGACCCGCCCACCGCGCAGCATCGCGACACAGTCTGAGACGCGCTCGACTTCTTCCAGCAAGTGCGACGAAAACAAAACCGTCCGGCCTTCATCCGCAATCGTCCGAACAATCGCGCCCAGAATGTCGCGGCGAACGATCGGATCGAGCCCGCTCGATGGCTCATCGAGCAGCAGCAACTCCGGCCGATACGCTAATGCCACAACCAGTCCCGCCCGCGCCCGTTGTCCCTTGGACAGGTTTTTCACCTTGGTCGCCGGATCGAGCGCGAACTGCCGTCGCAAATCCTGGGCATATCCCTCATCCCATGTCGGATAAAACGCCCGCATGTACCGCATCAGCTCATCGACCCGCATCCACCCCGGCAGGTCGCCTTCCTCCGACAAATAGCCGACGCGCGACAGCACATTCACCGGGTCTTTCACCGGATCGAGGCCGAAAACGCGGACCGATCCGCTTTGAGCCTTCAGCAACCCCAGCACATGCCGAATCAGCGTCGTTTTTCCCGCGCCATTCGCCCCCACGAGGCCGAAGACCACGCCCCGTGGCACTTCCAGGCTCACGTTGTCGAGCGCTCGTTTCGCGCCGAACTGGCGGGTGACATTCGAAATCTCCACGACGTTGTCAGGCGAAACCACTGCGTTCTGGTACATGTCATTTCTCCTTCGTTCGTGCGGCCGCCGCCATTTCCTCGTCCCGCTGCTGAATCAACTCGATCAGCGTTTCCGTTTTGACGTCCATCTGCCGCGCTTCGGCCAAGAGAGCGTTGATGCGCTCATTAATGATTTTCAGCCGCTCGCGCCGGGCCAGCGGTGAGGTCGTATCCGAAACATACGTCCCCGCCGTCCGCCGCTTGGTCACCACACCAGCCAACTCCAGCTCCCGATACGCCCGCGCCACCGTGTTCGGATTCACCAACAGCTGCTCCGCCAGCGTCCGAATCGGCGGCAACTCCTCCCCCGCCTCCAATCGCCCCGACGCCACCAGATATTTCACCTGGTTCACGATCTGCAAATAGATCGGCACGCCATCGTGGGAGGAGATGTGGAGCTTCACGGGCAGACGCAAACGGCCGAGGGCAATCGATCACTTGTACTAACTCATTAATACAAATGCCACGGGCAAATGTCAACACCCGACTTGGCTGTAATTCAGGGCGCAAGTAACACGGCCCGAAAACCTGCCTGCTCAAAATGGCGGTCGGCGGTAAGGGCATCAACGAGCTTGCGCTTGGCCATCACCGCAAACGAGATACAGTCAGTTAGCGACCAGGCTTTGTCCGACCGATTACAAAACAGCTCGAAACCGGCTTCATAGATCTCCGGCTGATATCCCACCACTTCAAACATTGGATCCGAGCGTACCGCACGCAGAAATGCCGCCACCGTGCCGCGCGAAGCCGGTGCGGAAAGCGCGTCGGCCAATTCCATAAGGACCCACTCAGTCGTCAGGAGCCGGCCGGTGAATTCCTCCAAGAAGCCTGCCACGCGGGCGTGCGCTTCATCGCGCGGATTGAGCCAGCCAATCAACGCGAAGGTGTCGGCGAAAACGATCATCGCTTGGGTGTACCGAGACGATAGTGCTCGTGTTGTTTGGCAAGATCGGTCGGCAAATCAGCGGCTGCGCCCTTGAATTGGATATATCGCTGTCCAAACGGGACAGCAGCTTCCGTCGAAGGAGTGCTGATTTTTACCCGCGTCCCCTCTGGAAGCGAAGTTGCAGCGTCCGGTACGACGACTCCATTTTTCACAGTTCCCTCGATTTCCATGCCGACCTCCCGAGTCTGCAATCGCATGCATGACTACCGACGTAATTATACTTCGCGGAAGCGCGGATAGGGAAATGCCAGAGCCCTGTCTCCCGATTCGTTACACTATTCCCGCTGCAGCCGCGTCCTCGGCGTCATCGCCGCCTGCCTGCCCGGTGCTTTCGGCCCCAGAGCAACTCCGATCCAGCCGTCGTGAATCACGAATTGCGTCACTTGCTGGTCGCGCAGCTGCGGGGCCTGAGAAATCTGCTGATTGATGACGTGCAGCTTGCGGTTCCGCGACAAAACGCGGGCGAAGATGGCGCTGAGGGCCGTGCGCTGGCCAAGCGAGAGCGGGCGATTGTCGCCGATCAGCTCGATGATGCCATCGCGATAGAGATTCGCGTCCAACTGGTCCGCGCTCGGTGCATAATAGGCGTGTACCGTAAAATTCGTCCAGCGATTTTTCGTGCCTTCCTGCGCTAGCTCTTTCAGCCGAATCGTCAGCCGCACGTGGCCGTCCTGGCAATCGACGCGAATCGGGTCCTCATCGGCAAACGTGACGAACACATTTTCCGGCAGGTCTTCGGGCACTTCAATTTTCCGAGTCGGACTGAACCGAGTTGTCATTTCCTTGAACAGCTCGACCAACTCCGCTCGCCGGCCATGTAGATGAAGCTGATCGAGGATATTGTTCATCGCCGTCTCGTGAACCTGTACGCTGAGCATGCTGTCGCTCGGCGCCTGCGGCCGCGGCGTGTGTGCCCCGATTTCATCGCGCGACGCCAGCCGATACCGTGCGATCAGCCGATCCGCCGTCGTCTCCATCTCGACCGGCGTCGGCTCCAGGCTGAGATCGCGGAGGGGCTTGATCACCTTGACCTGAAATTCCTGCTTCGACTTTTCAAGTTGCTTTTCCACCTGCGCATCGAGCTGCGTCGTCGCCCGGCCGACAATCTTCCCTTCCACCTCGCCTTTCGCTGCCATCTGCGAGTTGTCGTACTGATTGCGGGCGATGTTGCGAACCAGTGGCCCAATGAGCGGAATGGGGTCAAAATCCGTCTCGAAATCGGCCAGATCGTTGTTGGAATTCGCCTCGGCTTCGGCGGAAAACATCCGGATCCCGCGGCGATCGATCGTCAGTCGCTTGCGGGCTCGAAACATCGACCAGCCGCGTTGATAAAACGTCGCCGGCCCCTTGGACGACGACGTGTCCGACAAAACATCGCCCATCGCTTCGAGCCCGACATTCCAGCGGTGCTTATCCGGCGTCAAAACAACCTTCACTTTGGTATTCGTCTGGGCCTGACCCGAAACCCACGCGCCCAGGATCGTGTCATCGACCGCTTCGACTTGCGGCGACTGCGACGGAATCATCCGATTCGCCAGATCGTCCGAGATCGCTACGCGGACATTCGCGTTTCGGTAATAAGCGTTCACCGCTTCGGCCAAATCGCGCACCGCCCCATCCGGCGACCACCGCAAAATGTCATATTCGAGCGCGAGGGCATTCGCCGTGCTGGCCTTGAAGTCGTGCTCATACCGCTCGATCGCCGCCAGCAATGCAGGCAGGTCCGGCAACTCGGCTGCCCGCGCCTGAAGCTGCTCGTCGAGCGACTTGAACGGCGGCGTACACAAAAACTTCTCTTGCTGGTGCGAAAGCTGCGTGCTGTGCAGGCGATGCAAAATGTCGCGGGCCAGCTCGCGTTGCTCAGCCGGAGTGCGGCTGCTGGAATCAAATTCGATGCAAGCCCGGTCGATCAACAGATACTTTCGCCAATGTGCGGCCGCCCCCGTCGCTTGCAGCATCTGATCAACCTCGGCCAGCGAACCCATCCACGCGTGGCGATCGACGATCGGCGCTGCAACGGTCGAATCGCTCTTCGCCAGTGAATGAACGATGTCCCAGATCACCATCCGGCGGACGATCGAATAGCCGGCCCGAAGTATTTTTGATCGCCCTTGATCATCGCCAGCCTGTTGCGACAGCGTCTTGGCCGCATCTGCCGACTGCCGGAGATTAGCCAACTCGTAACCAACCCTCGGATCGCTCAGCGAATTCGTAGCGACAATCCGCTCCAACGTGGCGATCGTCTGCTCGGCCCAATTGGCCGCCGACGGAACGCTCGTCACCAGTGACTGAAGCTGCTCGATCAAAGCAATCGGGTGCGACCACGCATGCGCGCCTGGAACTGCCGGTTCTGGCATCGGAAACGGGCTCGGATTGGCCGGCAGCGGCAATTGCGGCTGAAGCTCTTGAGGCTGCGGCAGCGGCGATGGACGGACCAAAGTCGCGCTCAGCCGAATATCCGGCATCGCTGAGGTCTCGAGCAAATCGCCCAGGTCCGGTCCGGTGGCAACGGGCAACGCCGGCGTCTCATGAATCGATGGATCGAGGCTGATTTGATCCGCAATCAGCGGCCCAATCGGCGCCATCTGCGGCCGCAACTCCGTCGTCGCTATGACCGGATTGCGATCGCGGGGAGTCGCGGCTCGCGAACTTGCTGCACCGAGCGTCGCAACTCGCCGCGCTCGAGATTCATGGGGTTCCTGCGTCCGCCACCAGGCCAGCGGCGCCAAAATCACCAGCCCCGCGACGACCATCGCCAGCGCCACCAGATGCCACGAAAAATCACGCGCCTGTCGGCTCATCAGACAAGTTCCTTCATTCTCAATGCGCGCAAAAAACGGACGCGGCGGGCGCAGCTACTGTGAAAATCGGCGGTCTATATGTCTTGGCGAAAGTGGCGTTCCAGCTAGCGTCGCCGCTGCGTTAACCGGCACACTTTATTCCCCCGCGCCTGGTGAAAGCGGCCCCGATTTGTGAAGATGTGCCGGTTACGAAAACATTCCGTTTGATCTCTGATCTCTGACTTCTGCCCCCTTATGTACGACCTTCTCTTCACCAACGGCACTGTCATCGACGGCACCGGCGCGCCGCGCATCACCGCCGACGTCGCGGTCACCGGCGACAAAATCGCCGCCGTCGGCCGCCTCGCCGGCGCCACCGCCCGCCAAACCATCGACTGCAAAAACCGCGTCGTCGCCCCCGGCTTCATCGATGTTCACAACCACAGCGACGGCTGGATGCTCCTCCACCCGCATCAAACCTGGAAAACGCAGCAGGGCTTCACGACCGAAGTTCTCATGGCCGACGGCATCAGTTATGCCCCCGTCGAAGACCACAATTGGCGGCCCTGGCTGCATTACCTTCGCTCGCTCAACGGCCTCGCTCTTTCCGACTATCGCGGCTGGCGCTCCCTCGCCGACTACATGGCCCTGCTCGACGGCCACAACGTCCAAAACTCCGCCACGCACGTGCCCTACGCCAACGTCCGCACGATGGCCTGCGGCTTCGGCCGCGTCGCCGCGCCCAACGACATGCAAATGCGCGAAATCAAAGTCCGTATTCGACAAGGAATGGAGCAAGGCGCCGTCGGCCTCTCCACCGGCCTCGACTATATCGATCAATGCCACGCCTCCATCGAAGAAATCGCCACCGCTTGCGCGGCGATCCAGCCGTATGACGGCCTCTACGTCACCCACATCCGCTACAAGATCGGCCTCTTGCCCGCGCTCCGCGAAGCGGTCGAAATCGGCCGCCGCGCCGGCGTGAAAGTCCACATCTCGCACTTGAAGGGCTCAACCGAGCAGGAAGTCCAGCAGGTCCTCGAATTCATCGACAACGAGGCGCGTAAGCAAGTCGATTTTTCGTTCGAGTCATATCCTTACCAGCGAGGCTCGACGATGGTCAATTTTCTTTTGCCGTATGAAGTCTGGGAGGACGGCCCACTGGGCGTCATCAACCACTTGGACCGCCCCGATGTCCGCGCCCATTTTCGCGAAGCCCTCGCTGTTTTCGGTACGCCGCTCTCGCAAATCCACATCGCTTGGACCGCCGCCCCACGCTGCGAGCACCTTCACGGCATGCCCCTCGACGAATTCGTTCGCCAGACCAACAAATCGGCTGAGGAAGCCCTCATCGATCTGCTTATCGACTCCAACCTCGCCACGCTCCTCGTCGCCGGCCCTCCGCTCGACCACCTCGTCGAGCCGCTTTTGAAGCACGACCTCGCCATGCTTGGCAGCGACGGCATCTACTTTGCCAACGGCCACGTCCATCCCCGTGTCTATGGCTCCGCAGGCCGCTGGCTCGGCCCCCTCGTCCGCGACCGCAAGGTGTTTTCGCTCGAAGAAGCCGTCCACAAGCTCAGCGGCCGCTCAGCCGCCCGCTTCGGCCTCCCTAACCGCGGAATCATCCGCGAAGGGGCGTTCGCCGACTTAGTTGTGTTCGATCCCACGACCATCACCGACCACGCTACCTACGAACAACCGACCAAACCTTGCGCCGGCATCGACCACGTCGTCATCAACGGCCAAGTCATCGTCACCAACGGCCAGCCGGCAAAATTGCCTTCCGAGGGCGCGCTTAGCGGGAAATATTTACGCCGCGGTAGCCACTTACAGCTATGATGACAATTTGCTGGTTTCGCTTGCTCCTTGATTCTGAATCATGGCAGAATGGCGGCCACGATGTCGCTAGCCAGCAATAAGTCGGACGATTCAACATATGCGCGCGATGTGATCGCTCTGCTTGCGCCACCGAAGTCGCCGGGCGAGATTGGCCGTCTCGGGCCATATCCGATCTTGAAGCTGCTTGGTTCGGGCGGAATGGGTGCGGTGTTCCTGGCCCAAGACGAGCAATTGCAACGTCAGATCGCCATCAAAGTTATGAAGCCGGGTTTGGCGGCCTCACCCGAAGAACGCCACCGGTTCCTTCGCGAAGCGCGGGCCGTGGCTGCGCTTAACAACGACAACATCGTGAAGATTTATCATGTGGGCGGCGACCACGGCTCACCCTGGCTGGCTATGGAATTGCTCGAAGGCGAGTCACTGAAGACGCGATTAGACCAGCACGGACGATTGGATGTCTTAGAGGCGGTAAAAATTGGGCGGCAGATTGCTGAAGCTTTAGCTGCCGCGCATTTGCGTGGCCTTATACATCGCGATATCAAACCGGAAAACGTATGGTTGGAAATGGCGAACGCACCGCGTAAGCGCTCCGCTGGTGTGTCTTCACCAAAGACTAGCGTCGCCTTTCAGGACGAAACTGCTCCTTTACACGAGTGCTCAGCCTTCCACTGGGATCGTGTCAAGGTGCTTGATTTCGGCCTGGCACGTCTCGATTCCGACGATGTCCAGATCACGCGGTCCGGATTTATAGTTGGCACTCCTGGGTATATGGCGCCTGAGCAAGCCCGTGGAGATGACGTTGATGCGCGGTGCGATCTGTTTAGCCTTGGCTGCGTGATGTATCGAATGCTCGCTGGCTTTGCCCCGTTCCGTGGCAAAGACACGATGGCAGTGCTCGCAGCCCTCGCGACACACACACCGCCGCCGATTGGCGATCAATCGCCCGACATTCCTGCGGCTCTCAGTGATTTGATTGCCAAACTCGTAGCCAAAGAGCCAGAGTTTCGACCGTCGTCCGCTGACCAAATTGCCAAATCACTCGCAGTTATCGAAATCGCGTGTGCCAAGTCCTCAACCCCAAATCCCAATCCCGTCGATCCCGTAGCCGCAACCATGGAGTTGGCTTCCACGACGGAGTTATTTCCTTCACGACGCAAGCCCTATCGCCACGCAATCTTTCTGGCAATGGCAGCGACAGTCATATGCGGCACACTCGGCATCGTTGCTTTCTTTCAGCCGCCTCGCGGCGAAATCGTCGTTGAACTTGGCGATGGCGTTCCAGCCGACGACGTCAAGATAGAAGTAGAGGGCAATGGCGAATTAAAAACCGCGGATCCCAGAAGCGGTTGGAGAATCTCCACTCGCGAAGGCACCTACAACGTTCATGTGGAAGGAGCCACTGACCGATTTGACATCGACCAGAACATCATTTCCGTTCGCCCCCGCGAAGCAACACGCGTCAAAGTAACCCTCAAACCAACGAATATGACCGCGAACGATGTGACCTTTCCCAACGCATCTTCACCGCGAGATTCTCGACTGTTAGGAGACTCGCAGCGATTTGTTACTAAACCTAATCCTACCACTGCGTCTGAACATTGGCTTTCACTTTTCAATGGAACTGATACAAGAAGCTTGATATTCAAAGACAACGGCGGAAGACCGTGGATGCTGGACCACGGTCTTTTGGTTGGGGGACCCGCAATTGGAAATGAAACGGTTACCATGACGTCACTTCAATCGAGTTTCAAGAACTTTCACCTCCGGCTCGAGGCCAATATGACCGGCGAGCTACTCGGTTGGGTTGTTGTTCGAGTTACTAATGATCGCAATGACCGTCGCTATCGTGTGCGACTGGGAAGCGGTGATCTCATTTTTCAAACGAAATCGAAGTCAGGGCCTCGCCTCCCTCAACGTTTACAGGGCGGTCAATCGCTCAGCGTGATAAAGGCCGGCGAGTGGTTCTCACAAGAGGTAATCGCTATCGACGACGAGATCACGGTCATCGTCAACCAAAAGGAGATTCTTCGGTATCAGGATCGAAGTCACCATTTACCTTCGGGTGCCGTCGCGGTCAGTTGCGGGAAGGGCACCACGATGCAAGTTCGAAAAGTCGAGATCAAGGAACTGCCTTAGGTTGAGATCAATAGTTCCCAGAATTCGATCAAGAAATGCAAAACGGCACGATTCCAGCGAAGGAATCGCGCCGTTTGCTTGCCAATCGCTCCCGAACGGAGTCTTGTCGTAGGATAGGCGTCTCGCCTGTCCTCAGTAGTTCTTTATTAAGCGGCTACGGCAGAATCGCAATGATTCCCAGCGCGGCCATCGTCTCGGTCGCGGCCCCGCGGAGCGACAGGGGGAACGGCGGAATCATCCAGGGAGCACAACTGCCGGGACGGTAATAGCCCAGAGCATATTGGCATTCCGTCGGCGGGTTGATGCCCATCCGGTAGGGCAGCAAGGCCAGGTTCATCACAAAGTGGCAGCCACTGAGGATCGGCTGACGCACCGGGCCGGCCGTGTGACCGTAGCGTTCGAGCTGCACTTCTTCGAAGTATAGCGGCTTATGGCAGACCGCCGACGCCTGGTAGTGGAACGAGCTCGCCAGCCAGGTCCGCTCCTGCGTCCGCAGGCCGCCCAGCGGGCATTCAGGGGGCAGCCGCCACCAGGCGGTGATATAGCACAGGCCATCCTCGCCGAGTTCACTGACCGATAGCCGCTGCTCCTTGCCGGCATCATCGACGATGACCACGGCGTTATTGCTGAGCGAGAGCATCTTGCCGGTGGCTACCACACGGCCGCGGCGGTCGGTCCACGAGCGCGTTTCCAACAGCCGCAGCTTGTCCGCCCGATCCGCCTCGTCCTCTTCGGCCGTCAAATCGGGGTTAAAGCGCGGCGTGATGTCGAGCGAGATGTTGCGGATCGAATCGGAAAGCAGCCGATCGCGAAACGCGTGGCAGTTCGTCTCCAAATCGCAGCAATTACGGTCGTTATAAACGCGGTCGCAGGGTGCTGAAGGGACTGAACTGCGCTCGAAGGGTTCCGCGCCATAGGGCGACTGATAAGAGCCGCTCGGGGCGCTCCGGGCGCCGCCTGGTTGCTGGGCCACCGTCATCGCGGGCGGCTCGATGCTAGGAGCAGCCCGTCGCACCGGCGAAAATCGCCCTGGCGCCGGCAACTCCTCAACGGTCGCTTCCGCCTGCGTCGGCTGAAGCACCAATTCCGGCTCCGCCTTGGGCTTCCGATCCCCAAACGGATCATTGAACGGATTGGCATACTGAGCCTGCTTCACGCTCGGATCGATCCGCGTAATATTCCACCCGGCTGAAGCTTGCGGCTTCGATTGCCACCGCAGCACATTGGAATCGCCAGCCGCGTCTTCGATCGGCCGGGCGTCCACATTCTGCGGCAACGTTTGCGGCTCCGCCGACTGTGCCAATACGATTGAGCACCAACTCAAAGAAATCGCTGCGCATACGTTCGGCAGGAGTCGCCCGCCAGGAGACAGGAGACACGCGACAGGAGACGGCACGGACAGCACCCCTGTCCCCTGTCCCCTGTCCCCTGTCTCCTCGTCCTCAGTCCGCCTTACCATCATGGTATTCGGGGCTGTAGTTCGGTGCTTCCTGCGTAATAGCAATGTCATGGGGGTGGCTCTCCCGCACGCTGGCGGCTGAGATTTGTATGAACCGCGTATCCGTACGCAGCTCGTCAATCGTTCGTGTTCCGCAATAACCCATGCCGGCACGCAACCCGCCGACAAGCTGATAGACGAAATCGGAGAGCGGCCCTTTGAACGGGACGCGTCCTTCGATTCCCTCTGGGACCAGCTTGCCGGTTCCCCCGTTGCTGTCGGCCTGGCGATATCGTTCGCTCGATCCTTTCACCATCGCACCGAGGCTACCCATCCCGCGATAAGCTTTGAACGTGCGGCCTTGGTACAAAATCGTCTTGCCCGGACTTTCGGCCAGGCCGGCAAACAATCCGCCGATCATCACGCAATGTGCGCCGGCGGCGATCGCCTTGGTTATGTCACCGGAAAAACGAATCCCGCCGTCGGCAATGATCGGCGTGTTGTTCGCCTTCGCGGCTTGGGCGGCTTCATAAATCGCCGTGATCTGCGGCACGCCCACGCCGCTGATCACGCGGGTCGTGCAAATCGACCCCGGACCAATTCCGACTTTCACGGCGTCGGCGCCGGCGGCAATCAAGGCTTTAGCGCCATCGCCGGTTGCCACATTCCCCGCGATGACGTCGATATTGTCCCAACGTTTTTTCAGCTCGCGAACCGTCTCGACTACGTTCTTCGAGTGGCCATGAGCCGAATCGACCACCAGCACGTCCACGCCAGTCGAAATCAGGCTGCTGGCACGCTCGTAGTCATGCACACCCACCGCCGCGCCGACACGCAGTCTCCCTAGCTTGTCCATGCAAGCATGGGGAAACCGCTTCATCATGTCGATGTCGCGGATGGTGATAATGCCGGTCAGGCAATATGTATCGTCAACCAAGAGCAACTTCTCGACCTTTTTAGCCGTCAAAATTCTCTCAGCTTCCTCAAGTGTCACAGTTCCCCGCGCCGTAACGAGGTTATCCTTCGTCATCACCTCGCGAATCGGCTGCTTGCTGTTCTCCAAAAACCGCAAATCCCGCCGCGTGAGAATTCCCACCAGCTTGTTGCTAGCATCGGTGATCGGAAACCCGCTCACGTTCTTCGTCTTCATCATCGCCTGCGCCGTGCTCACCGGATCCTCCGGCCGCAACGTCACCGGATCGGTAATGATGCCATTCGCCGACCGCTTCACCTTATTCACTTCATCCGTCTGCAGCTCCACCGACATGTTCTTATGAATGATCCCAATCCCACCCTCCTTCGCCAGCGCAATCGCCATCTCATGTTCCGTCACCGTGTCCATCGGTGAGCTCAGCAGCGGAATGTTGATCGAAATCCGCTTCGTCAGCCGCGTCGCCACACTACAATCCGCCGGCACGATCTCACTAAACCGCGGCTCCAAGAGTACATCGTCGAACGTGATCGCGTTGCGAATGAGTTTGTCTTGCATCAATGCCTCCGTGTAGGTCCAGCCTGCCGGGCGGGACCTGAACTGCCGATTCAACCCACCATCACCGTTTAACCGCCGCGTCCACGCGGCGGTTTTGGGAGGGCGAGGCTCCCGCCGAGCCAAATTTTGGATGAATCTTGAATTATGTCCCGATTTGGCACGGCAGGGCAGGGGGTTGGCAAAACATGACTGCTTCACGTCGTGAAACAAGGGCTGTAAGCCCACCGGCTTGCCGCAACGCGGCAACCTTCGTCAGCCTAGGGCAACGCCCTAGGTCAACGGGGCCACAAATCCCACGTTATATTTTCCCAACCCCCAACGGGGCGAAATCGCGTTTCGGAAAACGACATTAACCGCGACCAAATCTACCTACCGAACGACGCAATCTATTTCTATTTCCTGCTTGCCACATTCGCGACAACCACGACGGGTAAAAAATGCCCCAATCCCTCGCCCGCGTCCTAATCCACATCGTCTTCTCCACCAAAAACCGCGAACCCCTCCTCCGCGACAAATCGATCCGCGGCGAACTCCACGCCTACACGCTTACTATCCTCAACTCCCTCGAATGTCCGTCCTTAGAAATCAATAGCGTCGCCGACCACATCCACATCCTCTGCGTCCTCTCCCGAAAAATCGCACTCATGAACCTGATCGAAGGGATCAAAACCAGCACCTCCAAATGGATCAAAACCAAAGGCCGCGATTATCGCGGCTTCCACTGGCAACGCGGCTACGGCGCATTTTCCGTCAGCGAATCCAAAGCCCCCGAAGTCAAACGATATATCCAGCGCCAAGAAGAACATCACCGCCGCCTCACCTACCAAGACGAATTCCGCGCCCTCTGCGACAAACACGGCCTGCCCATCGACGAACGATACGTGTGGGACTAACGCCTCAACGTCGGCGTGCCGCACCCAGCGCGCCCCGTTGGGGCTTGTAACGATTTACACGCGATCATCGTCCCAGGCCGACGCTCCGCTTGGCCTGGGCTAACGAAGGTAGGCCCCTTGGGCCTGCAAACAGAAGAGCCCGTGCGCGACAGTAACAGCGCGCCGAGCAATCACCTATAAACTTATCCGCGACCAAATCAGTCGAGCATGATTATGCCAATAACGAATTCTATTTCAACAACATTCTCCCTATGGAAACGTATTTCAGGGGCACTAATCGAAGAATGGACACTACTGATACCGCCCTTCGCGGTTGATGCGGGCGAAGACGTCGTTGAGGACCCAGTGGAAGACACAGAGATGAATACTCTCGACCATCCCCATGTCATCCAGCTCAACATGTAACCCATGCTGCTGCATCTGCTTGAGCTTGCCGCCGCTGTAGCCGGTGAGGCCGAAGGTGGTTAAGCCGTGGCGGTTGGCCCAATCGACGGCAGTGAGGATGTTGGGGCTGTTGCCGCTGCCGCTGATGGCGAGCAGGAGGTCGCCTTTGGAGCCGTAGTTCATGAGCTGCTGGAGGAAGATTTGGTCGTAGCCGCAGTCGTTGCCAACCGCGAGGAGCCAGCCGGCGTTATCGGTGAGGCTAAGAACCTTCAGCCGCTGTTTCAATTCGTCGTTCAGATCCTCCGGCCGTAGCGAGCTTTTACCAAGGTCTTCGGCCATGTGACTCGCCGTCGTCCCACTGCCGCCATTGCCGATGATGAACACGAAGCGGCCGTTTTTCCAGGCATCAAAAACGAGGTCGGCCCATTTTTGGATATCGGCCTGATTGAGCCGCGACACTTCGCGATTGAGGCGATCGAGATACGACGGCAGGTTGAGGGTGGCGCCGAGCATGAGTTAAAAGTCCAAAGTCTAAAGTCCGAGGTCCAAAGTTGAAGATTTGATGCGTGCTTGCCTCAACTACTGTGTACTGAGTGCCTAGTACTGAGTACAGAGGATGGCTTAAAGCAAATATTTCCACCGTCATTCCGGTTTCGGCCGATAGAAAATAGCTACCGGCAAAATCAGCAGCCCATCAAACGCGAACAGCACGCTCCGCGGCCAGTGCATCGCCTCGATCAGCCGATCGAAACCCATGTAGATCGCGCCGGAGAGCAATATGGCAATGAAATTCGTCAGATTCATCACCGCAATCATCCGCCCTTTTTGATCGTCGGGCGGCCGCGTCTGAATGAAAACCTGCACGGGAATCGCCAGCATCCCGGCCGCGCCGCCCAGGAAAACCAATGCCGGAAAGCTGCCGGCAAATCCGAGCAAATGTCGAAAACCGCCACCAGCGCCTATCGGCAACGACACAGCCATCAGGAAGAAACCGGCCGCCATCGCCGATGCACCCCAAGTGACCAGCCGAAAATCCGCTTTGCCGCGGCTGATCCGCCCCGCCAGCACCGCGCCGACCGCAATGCCCAGGCCGATGACCGCCGTCAGCAAGCTCGTCGGCCCTTCACCCACACCAAGCTGCGTCATACCCAGCGAATTGACCGACTGCAAAGCCACGCCCGACACAAGCCAGAACATGCACGAGACAACGAGCGCGGCCAAAAGCGGCTTATCTTTGGCCAAGAGCGAACGCGTCGCCACCGGAATCGTCAAGCCGGAAAGTTGAAACTTTAAATCCGGTACGGCCGCCGGCACGGGCCGCACCATCAGCGACGTAATCGTCCCCAGGACGCCAATGCCCATGCAAATCAGCGAACCAATCCACAGCCGCTCCGGCACGCGTTGCCCCGCCGCATCGGACAGCAAATAGCTCAAAAGTCCCGCCGACGCCGTGCCAAAAATGATCGCCAAAAACGTCGTCATCAAAATCACGCCATTCGCTCGCGGCAAATCCTTCTCGTGAAACAACTCCGGCAGAATGCCGTATTTTCCCGGCCCAAAAAACGCGCTATGCGTGCCCATCAGAAACAGCACGACAAGCAAACCGCGATAGCCAGTTGTGCCATACGCCAGAAATCCGATCATGCCCAGCAGCATGATCCCAATTTCAGCCACTTTGCAGACGACAATCATCGTCCGCTTGCTATAGCGATCGGACAGATAGCCAGCAAACCCCGAGAACAGCACGAACGGCAACGAAAAAATCATCGTCGCCAGGCCTTGCTCGTCGGCCTTGAGAGCAGCCGCCGCGCCTACCGGAATCGCCAACAGCAGCATGAGCTGCTTGAACAGATTGTCGTTGAACGCCCCAAAAAACTGCGTCGCCGTCATGCCCCAGAAGGAGCGATCGCGGAAGAGGAGTGTGCGACACGAATCGGTGGGTGCGACTTCAGCGAGCTTGCAGGATTCGGTGAGGTTATCCATAACGGCCCATAGCATTAGGCCGCCGCCAGGAGCGGTTGGATTTCTTCAGCGGATAGCGGTTCTATCTGAGCGGACGCGAGGGCTCGATTCAGCGATTCGAGGGTTGTGGATCGTGGAACAGAAATTTCCAACCCGATCGGACGGCCGTCAACGGCGTAATCCAATACGAGTCCATCGCCACACTTTACCGATCGAACACTTTTGTCGCCGATTTTCCGCGGCAGATACAAATAGGCGGCGAGCGGTTGCCCCTTCCGGTAGGTCACTTGTAAATAGCGTTGACTCATAATCGATACGGTATGACTGCCGTCGCTAATCCGGAGCGTAGGCAGTTACAACCATTAGCTTTTGCTCGTCGTGAAGTGGCTCGACAATCACTTCCCAGGCACATCCATCATGGACGGTGTCAATAATCCACCGACCGTGAACGTGATCTTCCCGAAAACCGATCGCCGTTTCAATCATTATGCGCAAATCAACTTCGTCAAACCCGCGATCCTTCATTCGCTCTTCGAGGTGAGCATTAAACTCTAATTCCCAATCATACCACTGCGGCCAAGTCGGCATTGGGGGATTCCAGCTCTACGCCTTAGCCGGCTCGATCACCGACAGCTCTCCTTGCTGCGCCATCTTCCGTATATCTTCTGTGATCTTCATCGAGCAATACTTCGGCCCGCACATGCTGCAAAAGTGGGCCGATTTGAACGTGTCTTGCGGCAACGTCTCGTCGTGATAGGCCTTCGCAGTTTCGGGATCGAGCGACAGCCGAAATTGCTCGTTCCAGTCGAACGCAAACCGCGCCCGGCTGAGCGCGTCGTCGCGGTCCTGAGCGCCTTTGCGGTGACGAGCGACGTCAGCCGAATGAGCGGCGATCTTATACGCGATGACGCCTTGCTTCACGTCTTCGCGGTTCGGCAGTCCCAAATGTTCCTTCGGCGTGACGTAGCAGAGCATTGCCGCGCCGCTCC
The DNA here is from genome assembly GCA_036496265.1 of Pirellulaceae bacterium. GTDB lineage: Bacteria > Planctomycetota > Planctomycetia > Pirellulales > Pirellulaceae > CAYLLN01. The sequence continues at coordinate 32,888 of DASXLL010000370.1, forward strand.
AGCCGGCGAGAGCCGCGCCGATCGCACTCGTAATATGGTCGTAGCCGGGGGCCACATCGGTGACGAGTGGACCGAGAACATAGAACGGAGCGCCCTTGCAGATGCGGATCTGCTCCTTGATGTTCATATCGATCTGGTCCATCGGAATGTGCCCGGGACCTTCGACCATAACCTGCGTGCCATTCTTCCAGCCGCGTTCGGTCAGCTCGCCGAGGACATTCAACTCGGCAAACTGCGCCTTATCGCTCGCATCAGCGATCGAGCCGGGGCGCAGGCCATCGCCAAGGCTCCAGGTCACGTCGTATTCGCGCATGATGTCGCACAGATCGTCAAAATGCGTATACAGCGGGTTCGGTTGCCGATGGGCCATCATCCATTTGGCGATCAGCGAACCGCCCCGGCTGACAATGCCCGTCACGCGGCCCATCGTCAGCGGCAAATGCTCCATCATCACGCCGCAGTGCACCGTCATGTAATCGACACCTTGCTTGGCCTGATGCTCGACCATATCTAGAAAATGCTGCGGCTGCATGTCTTCGATATTGCCGCCCAGCTCTTCCAGCATCTGATAAATCGGCACCGTGCCAATCGGCACCGGTGAAGCCTCAATGATCGCCTCGCGAATGTGGTTGATGTCTTTGCCGGTCGAGAGGTCCATCACCGTGTCCGAGCCATAATGCACCGCCATGTGCAGCTTATCGAGCTCCTCCTGCACATTGCTCGTCACCGCCGAGTTGCCAATGTTGGCGTTGATCTTGCACTTCGCCGCAATGCCGATCCCCATTGGCTCCAGTCGGCCCGCCAAATGCACCTTGTTCGCTGGAATTACCATTCGCCCCGCCGCGACCTCATCGCGAACAAGGTCCGGCGCGAGGTTTTCCCGCTTGGCGACAAATTCCATTTCCGGCGTGATTTGACCGGCACGAGCGGCGAGCAGTTGAGTGGTCATAGATGATGGCAAATTCGAGTTCAAGAAAACCGCGGCACAATTGCGCTAGTATAGAGCATCCACTCAAGAAGTGTGCAGATAGGCAGCCAGCTCTGTGGCCGAGGGGTAATACTCCGCACGTTCCATTTGCCGAGCAATCTCCGGCATTAATCGTTCCGCGCCCCAGTGGGGATACTCAAACCGCAAACGATTTTCGATCGAGTGTCTGGTCGCAATCCAAATATCACGTGCGACAGCGAACTTTTGAACTGTCGTCATGCGACGCAGAATGTCAACGGCAGCATCGTCGAGTACATTGAAATGATGTAGCGCCGACATGGCTTGGCAATTACGCTTACTTCCGTTCCTTAAGCGGCACCAGCTTCTGCTGCTGCGGCCCCATATAGACCTGCCGCGGACGGCAAATCCGCTTTTGCGGGTTTTGGTGCATCTCGACCCAGTGGGCAATCCAACCGGGGAGGCGGCCCATCGCAAATAGCACGGTGAACATCCCGACGGGGATGCCCAATGCGCGGTAAATCACGCCCGAATAGAAATCGACGTTGGGATATAGCTTCCGTTCGATGAAATACTGATCGTTGAGCGCCGTTTGCTCCAGCTCCTGGGCGATATCAAACAGCGGGTCCCGGATTTTCATCTTGGACAGCAGCTTATCGCTGGCTTTTTTGATGATGACGCAGCGGGGATCGAAATTCTTATAGACCCGGTGACCAAAACCCATCAGCCGGAAATTACTCCGCTTGTCCTTGGCCATCTCGACCGACTTTTTCACATTCCCGCCGTCGGCCAGAATTTTTTCCAGCATCAGCACGACGGCTTCGTTAGCGCCGCCGTGCAGCGGTCCCCACAACGCGCAAATCCCGGCCGAGATACTCGCGAAAAGATTCGCGTTCGACGAGCCAACCATCCGCACCGTGCTGGTCGAGCAATTCTGCTCATGATCGGCGTGTACGATGAGCAGCAGATTGAGAGCGGCAACCGCATCCGGATCGACCTCATACGGCTCACACGGCACCGCAAACATCATCTGCAGAAAATTCGCACAGTACGACAAGTCGTTCTGCGGATAAACGAACGGCTGACCGATCGACTTCTTGTGACTGTAAGCCGCGATCGTCGGCAGCTTGGCCAGCAGACGGTGAATCGAGACTTCAACCTGCCGCGGATCATTCGGGTCGAGCGAATCCTGATAAAACGTGGACAGCGCGCTAACTGCCGCCGACAGAATCGCCATCGGATGCGCGTCGCGGGGAAAGCCGCTGAAGAATTCGCGCATCTCCTCGTGCAGCATCGTGTGCCGCAGGATGACGCCGCGGAAATTATCAAGCTGCTCCTGCGTCGGCAAACTGCCGTAAATCAACAAATGGGCGACTTCCAAAAAGTCGCAATTCGCCGCCAGATCCTCGATCGGATAGCCGCGATAACGCAAAATCCCGCGGTCGCCATCCAAAAACGTGACTTTGCTGACGGTCGAGCCGGTGTTGGCATAGCCCTCGTCGAGCGTCGTGCAGCCGGTGGACGCCAGCAGCTTCGAGATGTCGATGCCCCGCTCTTGCTCCGAGCCGACGACGACGGGCAGCTCGATTTCTTTACCGTTGAGTTGCAGGCGGGCCGCTTCGGTGGGTGGAGATTGCTTCTCCAGAACGGAGCTCATGGGCGAATTTTTGCCTGAGGGCGGTGGCGGAGTTGGCTGATAGCGCGGGAGGGCAGGGGGGCGCTACTGCCGCAGTATAGCGGCCGACCGCTGGGTTTAGAAGCGCCGGCCGCCCTTTGGACCAGACCTTACCGAATCGCAATCGATGCAATTCCGCGGATCATCATTCGATGGACAAACTTCCCGAGCGAAAATCGATTACGACCTTGAATCCCCGCACCAAATCCAAGCCAATGACACCGTCAATGCCTGCGGACGGAGGCAAAGTATGCGCCAACAGAGGAAACGATTCACGGCGGATTCCCAATGCTTCGAAGCGTTGAACTGTTACTTTGGGAGCAAATTCAACGCGGCTTCCCGTAGTCACTTGGACCTGATCGATCGCCGTTACGAGATCATAGCCAAGGCCGATGAGCACGTCCCTATTAACAAGCGTCGTCGTTGCACCCGTATCAAAAGCCAAACGAGCGAACCACGTCCCTCTGGGCCCCGTTAACGCCGTCCGGACGACGATTAATCCTTTCGTCGGATCAAAACGAAGGCTCATAGAACCACAGCCGCATTCGCCGGAATTTGGCCGGTGAAATGCATCGCACAGGAGCGTGGCTTAAGCTCGATCGCTTTGCGATAAACTTCGTCACGATCGGCACTATGAAACAGCACCCTTCCGGCGAGCACTTCTAATGAGGTGTTGGTTTGCGGATCCGCAATTAGGATCCATTCGTCGCGGTACAGCGACTCAATTTCCGCGATCGTCAACACTTCTCCCATGGCAATCGCCTCCCAGCCGATTATAGAGCAAAATCACTGGGCGAGCCAGAAATCTTATTGCTGCTGCCCGCCGGAAGTCTGCTGCTTCGCATCTTCCGGTGGATCGTAGATCGTCCAAATCTTTGCGTTCGTCTTGATTGTCGCGAGGTATTTCTGTTGGAAATCCGCCCGCCGCTGGCTCTCGATCTTCTCGCGAATCTTCGGCTGCGCTTCCTGGAAGGAAATCTGCCCGGCCTCTTTGCGTTCCAACACATGGATGATGTGGAAGCCTTGCTCGTCTTCGATGATCTGGCTCAGCTTATCGACTTCCACCGCGAAAATCGCCTGATCGATTGGCTTCGACGCCAGGCTGCCCGGCGTGACCCAATCGTAGTAGCCGCCATCAGAAGCGTGCGGCTCATGCGAGTGTTTTCTCGCGACGGCTGGCAGCGGCGTGCCGCCGAGCAGCACCTCGTTGCCCATCTGCGCGATTAAATCCCACGTCTTCTGCCGGTCGCCGCCGCATCGTGAAAATTTCGCGGTCAAAATCTCGAATCGGGCCTTCGCGGGAATGTAATAGTCGGCCTGGTGGGCCTGATAGTAATCGGACAAATCGTCGTAGGTCACTTCTTTCTTCGGCGGCGGCCCTTTGCCGCCTTTCCCTTTCGGACCATCCTCGCCATTGATTTTGCTCCGCGCCGCCTCCATCCCCATCATGTACTCGCCGTAGTCCTTCACTTGCTGCTCGAGCGACGTGCCATATTCTTTCAGCGCCTTATCCAGCTCGCCATACGAATCCAAATGGCGATCCTTCATGAGCATCGCCAGGCGGACCATCGTCGAATCCTGCTTCATGAATGATTCGAGCTCTTCGGGTGTAGCCGCATCGACTTTCTCCCGGCAGTTCGTGAGCATGAGCTCAAACTGCCTGCGAATCTGCTTTTTGAGCTTGTTATCCATCTCCGACTTTTTCTTCGGATCGTTCCGCATTTCCGGCGGGATGCCGCGCTCGAACTCCATGAGCAGTTGCTTGTTGAACACGGCCTGCTCGATAACATTTTTCGTGAGCGGCTCGCGGTATGCCGCTTCCATCGCCTGCCGCTGTTCCGGGGTCTTCGCCTTATCCAGAATGTTTCGCAGCCGCATTTCGACCGTCGGCGCCACATCGGCGTAAAGAATCGACTTATCACCAACGCGGGCTACGATCTGGCCAGGCTTGAACAGTTCGCCCTGCGGCGCCGGTTCCGGCGCGGCTGCGACGATATTGTTTGCCGCCTGGACAGTCGGGGCGGCCGCGGGCTGGGAAGGCTGTTGAGTTTGTGGAGCACTGTAGGGAACGCCCTGCACGGCCCTTTGTGTAGTCGCGGTCGGCTGCGGCAGCGGATACCGCAACGTTTGATTTGGCACTGCCGGGGCGGGCTGTTGCACCTGCTGGTATTGCGGCGGCGGCGAATATGGCTGGACCGGCGCATACTGCTGACCCGGCGCAGACTGTTGGGGCAATGGATATTGTCCCTGTGGCGGCAATGGATACCGCCCTCCCGGCGGGGCGTACTGAGCCGGCTGGCTATACTGCGGTCGGGGCTGCCCTGCCTGCGGCGCATAGGGATCCTGTCCCATCGCCGCGCATACCGCGACCATCACGAGCAACGCAATCGTCAATCGCGCACAAAATGGCATGAGGTATCTGTTTGGAACGCCGATCGGTACTCCGACCGGAATACTAGTGGCGTTCCGTGCTCGATACGCGGTCCATCGCCACGCGGCTCGCCACGAAAGGCGCGCCCTACAGCGCGCGCGATGGCACTTTCGGCGCGGAGATATTAGTAGCCACCGCTGCCGGCCGCAACACGACTTTTACAATCCGCCAAATTCGGTCCTTGTCCGTAACATCATGCGGCAACGGCAGATACACGCTCTGCTCATCCACCAACCGCAGCTTCCCTTTCTGCTGTCGCACCAGTTGCTCGATTCGCTGACGATTGTCGTATTTGAAGACGACGAACTCCCCTTCGATGAAAATGCTCGAAATGTGCCACACCGTGGCGTCCATTTTGAGTGCTGTCAGGTCTAGCAAGCGTTCAACCGGCCGCGGCGGCTCGCCAAACCGATCGACCAACTCCGTTCGAAAATCGTCCAACTCGTCAAACCGGCTTACACGCGACAGCCGGCGATACAAATCGATCTTCAGCCGCAAGTCTGGCACGTATTCGTCCGGAATGAACGCATCGCCGGGCAGATTGATATCGACTTCCAGCTTCACCTTCGGCGGCTGCTTTTGCAGCGTCCGCACCGCGTTTTCCAAAAGCTGGCAATACAGCTCGTAACCGACATTCGAGATATGCCCGCTCTGCTGCGTGCCCAGCAAGTTGCCCGCCCCGCGAATTTCCAAATCCCGCATCGCGATCGCAAAGCCAGCGCCGAGCTCATCGAACTCCTCAATCGCCCGCAGCCGCCGCGCCGCATTCGGCGTGAGGTGCTTATGCGGCTCGACAATCAAATAGCAATACGCCCGATTGCGATAGCGCCCCACGCGTCCGCGCAGCTGATGCAAATCAGCCAGTCCATAGCGGTCCGCTTCGTCGATGAAGATCGTATTCGCATTGGGAATGTCCAGCCCGCTTTCCACAATCGTCGTCGAAAGCAGCAAATCGAATTTGCCATCGACAAAATCGACCATCACTTCTTCCAGCTCATCATCCGGCATCTGCGCATGGCCGACTCGCAGCCGCACGTCCGGCACAATATCTCGCAGCCGGTTGGCGATGATCTCAATATCGCTCACGCGGTTGTGGACAAAATAAATCTGCCCGCCGCGGGCCAGTTCTCGCTGAATCGCATGCTTCAGCAGCCCGTCGTCCCATCGCGTCACCTTCGTCTCAACCGCCAGGCGGTCTTCCGGCGGCGATTCGAGGTTCGAAATGTCGCGGACGCCGACCAGCGACATGTGGAGCGTTCGCGGAATGGGCGTCGCGGAGAGCGTTAGTACATCCACCATCGTCCGCAGAGCCTTCAATCGCTCTTTCACATCGACGCCAAACCGCTGCTCCTCGTCGATGATCACCAGTCCCAAGTTGTGAAACTCGACATCCTTCGACGCCAACCGATGCGTCCCGACAACGATATCCACTTTCCCACTCTTCAATCCCTTCAGCGACTCCCGCTCCTCCTCCGGCGTGCAAAACCGGCTGAGCTTCGCGATGTCGAACGGAAACTCGGCCATCCGCGCCCGAAAGCTGTGATAGTGCTGCTCAGCCAGAATCGTCGTCGGCACGAGAATCCCAACTTGAAACCCGCTATCGACCGCTTTGAACGCCGCCCGCATCGCGACTTCGGTTTTGCCAAAGCCGACATCGCCGCACAGCAACCGATCCATCGGCCGCGCCCGCAGCATATCGGCCTTGATCGACGCAATCGCCGTGAGTTGATCCGGCGTCTCGCGATAGGGAAACGACGAGTCGAATTCCTTTTGCCATTCGCTATCTGGATTGAACGCAATTCCCGGCCGCGCTCGCCGCAGCGCCTGCATATCCAACATCTCGACCGCCAGATCGACGACCGCCCCCTCAGCATCCGCCTTCTGCCGCAACCACGTCTTGCCGCCGATTTTTGCCAGCGCCGGCCGCGTTTTCGCCCCACCGACATATTTCTGCACCAGGTCGATCTTGATCGCCGGCACAAAAATCTTCGTCCCGCCGTCGAACTCGATCTCCAGGTGCTCTTCTTTCTGCCCCTGCTTCTCAATCAGCTTCAAGCCGCGATACCGCCCAATCCCGTGGGCCAGATGCACGACCAAATCGCCCTCGCGCAAATCCAGGAACGAATCAATCGCCTTCCCCAACCGCCTCCTCGGCAGCCGTCGCAATTCCCCGCGATGAAACAGCTCACTCGCCGTCAGAACTAGCGTGCCACGTCGTTCTGTAGGGAACGCCCTCTGTGGCGTTCCGGGCGCTGCAAGAGGTATCCCGCTTTCGAAATCCGGCACGCCACGGAGGGCGTGCCCTACAGCGCGTAACCGAAACCCCGCCTGCAGTGTCCCAATTGGATAATGCAGCCTCCCCGCACCCGCCAACTTCGTCAGCGACAAAATCTCTCTTAGCCGCTCGACCTCCGCTTCCGTCGGCGACACGATAAACACCTCGTCCCCATGCGCGATCGTATCCAGCTCGTCGCGTACTCGCCCAATATCGCCGCTGAACCGCTCCACAGACTCAAATGGCAGATGGCAATGCACGCCCGCCATTTCCGTCTGAATTTCCGCCGTCGTCGCTACCGCAAACCGCCCGCATTCCACCAGCACCACCGGCAGCGAATGAAACTCCGCCGCCTTTTCCACCCGCAGCAAATAGCTCTTCGCCTCATCGCTAATCCGCTGCGGATCGACGAGCATGATCCAGCTATTTGGCGGCAAATAATCCGTCAGATGGCCGGCCCCAGGCGAGCGGGAAGCGTCAGCCTCCCGGTCACTTTGCCTCCGCTCCGAGTCAGAATTACCGGGGGCCTCACGGCCCCCGCTCGCCGTTGAGTCGTCGCTCAAAACCGTGATCTCGATTTCTTCCAGCGTCTCCTGGCTTCGCTGCGTTGCCACCTCGAAGGACCGTAGTGACTCGATCTCGTCGTCAAATAGCTCAATGCGAACCGGCAGCAGCCAATCGGTCGCAAAAATATCGATGATCCCGCCGCGATGCGAAAACTCCCCCGGCAATTCCACCGCACTCGTCGCGTGGAATCCTCGCTCCACAAGCCACCGCAGAAATTCATCGATCGCAATCCGCTCGCCCTTTTTCAGAACCCGTGTCGCCGCTTTGATCGCCTCGCGTTGCGGCGAAGGCTGCAGCAAGGCCTGGATCGACGTCACCAAGAGTGGTCGGATGCTTAGCGACGACTCTCCCTCCCCCTGCGTGAGGGCCGGAGCGAGAGTCCCTTCTTCCGCAGCCACCGCTTGAGCTTCAACGTCCCGCCGCTTTATAAACTGCGCCAACCCTTTCCCCCGCCGAACTTCCGCATTTGATTCGGGACTCTTGGCTCTTGGAATTTCTCCTTTCTCCATCAACCCCTTCAGCACCCGTAGCCGCTGCCCAAAAGTCTCATCGCCAGCGGCTCGCTCTCCCGGCTCCGCCTCCGCAGCCGGAAAAAACTCCGGCTCACGCCCCGCAAACAGCTCAATATCGACCGCCGCATCTTCGGCTTCGCGCTGGCTGGGCAAGATAACGACCAGCGGCCCAGAAGATTCTTCGGCAAGAGCAGCCGCAACGAGCGCGCAGGCTGAGCCCCGGACTCCGTCGATCGAGGCGGGGCGGCCGTTAGCAAGCGACTCAACAACCCGATCGAAGTCCGCGTAGTTTTTCAGCGAATTGGGTAGCTGCCGCAGCCCTTCAGCCGCGGCAGCATGCGGCAAAACCGCCGTCATGGCCCAGGAATTCTAGCGGCCCGCCCTCCCGCGGCCATAGGCCGATTCGTAGGATAGGCCTCCGGCCTGCCCAGTCTTTTTGGGCCGGCCGGAGGCCCGCCCCACGTTATTCCTCCGCCGCCATCCGCGTCCGCCCGCTGGCGATATCAAACTCGTTCAAAGCCGGCACCAGCATCGCCGCCGTCGTAAACCCATACGTCGCCGCCGTCACAAAAAACGCCGCCGCGACGTGATCGACCAAAAAATTGGTAATCGCGAAGAACGTCGCAAACGGCAACAACAGCGACGCCCACCCAATCGCGCTCGACGCATTGCGAATCCCCAGCGCCGCGAACAATCCCACGCTCCCGCCGACGATAAACGCCAAAAACGGCGCGAGCTGTGTCTGAAAACTGCCGCTGAAGCTAATCATGAACAAAATCAGCGTCACGACACCCAGGAACAAAAAGAACACGCTCCCCAAACTCACGCCAATCGCCGTCCGTGAGCTGGCATAGTTCATTCCGCTATGCACGCCGAGCGTGATGACGAACACATCCATCACGACCAGGCCGATCGTCAAATAAAACCAGTTGCTAAACGTCAGCGCGCCCACCGCGAGCAGCGCGATACACAAGACCAATGGTCCCAGTACCATCTCCCACGTCACATACGCGACTCCCAACATCTTGCCAAACAAAAATTCCCGCGGCGTCAAATCCGTCACCAAGAGCAAATCCAGCGATCCACCATCGCGCTCATTCGTGATCGACGTCACCGCCAACGCATTCACGATCACGAGGCTCACGAGAAAAAACGGCGCGAGCGAATTGGCCACCGGCGGAATAATCGCCTCGCTCGCCCGCAAATACGCCGCGCCACTCCGAATGCTCGCATAAATCGCCGCCACCGCCATGAAAAACAGCAGCCAATACACCGCCTTGATCACCAGCACCTTCCGTCCGTAAGCCCACGTACACATTTCCCGCCACAGCACCGGGTTATCCCACACTTGCCGGCTCTTCTCATTCACCGTCCGCACCCGAGCATCCACATGCCCCGCCCGGGCGGCTGCCACCGCTTCCTTGGTTCTTGGTTCTTCGGTTCTTGGTTCTTCTGATTCCACCTCCGGCGCACGCTGCATCACCTCCCGCCCCGGATTCCACACTCGCAGCCGCAAAATCGCCACCCCATTCAGCACCGCCGCGATCCCCATCGCCGCGATCAAAAACCACGTATCCGCCGCTTCCAGCGCCGGAATGACATCCCGGTCCGGCTGAGCCGCGACCAAAATAGCCCGAATCGGGCTCGCCGCCGCCGCAATCGACTTCAGGCTGACTCCGCCAATCGCCGCATCCCCGGCCAGCGCATAAACCGCCTCCCACGCTCCTATCCAAATCACTAGCACCAGCGCCGTCATCGCCAGCGCCTGAAATGTCTTGTCCCGCGCCAGCGCGATTGTCGATCCCAAGCTGCCCGCCGCCAGCATCGTCGCCAACGTCACAGCCAGCACGCGCGCCACCTGCGCCGGCGAAACCCCGCCAAACAACGTCAGCAACATGAAAATCGGCGCTGCTGTAATCAGCATCACAATCACATCGAGCAAACTCGCCAGCAGCTTGCCGAGCACCACCTCGTGGTTTGTCAGCCGCGTCATCAACAGCAGAATGAGCGTCTTCTTATCCTTTTCCAGCGCGACCGCGCTCGCCGCCCGCAATGCCGCCAGGAACGTCAAGAGCGCCAACTGCAGCGGGGCCAAAATCGTGAACAAGATCGACCCAAACTTGGCCATGTCGCCGACGCCGCGAATGATCTGCGTCCCCGCGAGCACCAGCCACGCCGTACACATCAAGACGAACAGCGCCGTGCCATACACGCCGCGATAAACGAAGTGTTGGCTTCGCCGCGGCGCGGTAACCAGTTCGCGAGAAAAAATCGGACCAATCAGCATCAGCCCTTCGTCCTCCACGCTAATCGACTCGTGCTACGAAGCGGACTAGACTACCAGTTCAGTGTCAATTCGCGGTGACTGAGAACGGCCCCTGTCTGGCAAATTCTCGTAGCAGCAGTCGCCAGCTCGCAGCAGAGGAGCAAGAGTAGGAGAAAGATTAAGATTAGGAACAGGATTAAGAGCACGATTAAGAACAAGGCGAATTCCAAATCTCTCTCTTGCTCTTGCTCTTAATCACCTTCTTAATCTTAATCCTTCTCTTTATCTTACTCCCCCGCCGCTTGGGCCATAACCTGCTATTATTAAAGCACTTGCGCTATTTTCTAAATCCCGCCAATAATCCCCCGCCACAGCGCATCTAGTACTGTGAGCGAGCGCTTTGCCGCGAGTGGCAGGAGCTCGACGCGTGCCCAACCCTGCGGAAAGTCAGCCGGACGCTGACATAAATAACAACCCGCTCGACCCATCCGTCGTCGCGGAACTGTATGTTCAGCATGGGGAAGAGCTGCGGCGGTTCCTGCTCGGCATCCTTCGGGATGCTCAACTTGCGTCCGACGTCCTGCAAATGACCTTCGCCAAGATGGTCCAGCGGGGGCACGAGACGCAAGCGGCAACCCGCAAAGCTTGGCTGTTCCGCGTGGCCTACCACGAAGCAATGGCCTATCGCCGCCGTGAGGGGGTTGGCGACAAGGTGCTTCGGCGGGTCGCTAGTGAAAAACCAGCGTGGCACACCAACGGAGCGGCCGGCCCTTCCGATGAGCCCTTATTAAGGCTCGAATCGGTCCAAGCCGTCCGCGAGGCCCTCGACGAGCTCCCGCCCGAGCAACGCCAGGTCGTGCGGATGCGAATTTACGAAGAAAAGACCTTTGCAGCGATCGCCAAAGAGTTGAAAATTCCGCTGGGGACGGCCCTGGGCCGTATGCGAGCCGCAACCATTAAATTGCGGGCGAAACTCGATCCAATCACAAAAATCAATGACCACCGACAATAGCAACGACCTCGACTGGCTGGCGTTTTCCTACGCCGCCGGCGAGTTAAATCCCACCGAAGCCGAGCAATTCGAGCTTCGCCTGGCTGACGACCAAACCGCCCGCGAAGCTTTGGCGCGAGCCGTCGAACTCTGCCAGGTCGTCGCTGCCGCGGAAATTCAAAGTAGCAATTACGTCGTGCCTGCCGCCAAAACGCATACCACCTGGAACGGCCGCCTCTCCTGGATGGCCGTCGGCGGCCTCGCCTCGCTGCTACTGGCAATGCTTTGGTCTGGCGTCATCGGCCCCACCTGGCACACCGCCCAACTTCGCTCATTTTCCAAGCAAAACCTGGCTTTTGCCTGGACCGAAACCAACCACGAAATTGCCAATGTCCGCGAAGTCAGCTTCTTGCCGGCTGGTCTCACCGATACCGACGATTACAACACGTCTGCCGTCGCGTTCGATGTCTCCGCAGACGAAGCTCCTACCTGGATGACCGCCGCCCTGCTCAGCAGCTCGCCTGCCGAATCGTCCAATACCGATTTGAACAGCCCCGATTCGAACAGTTAATGCAACTCCGAGCCATTTTAGCGATCACCGCCGCGGCCTTCCTCGCCGCCGGCTTGTTCTGCGCCCGCGGCGACGACGCTAAGCCAGACTCCACCAAAAAACCGCCCTCCGCCAAAACCTCAGCTCCGGTCGCCGGCTCTGCCAGCGCGAAGAAAGACGGATCCAAAAGAGGCAGCCCCAAAAAAGACGACGCTGCCAAGCCCGCGATCTCCATCACCCCGGAACGTGAAGCCGCGGTCCTCACCTTCGTCCAACGCAACCACGCTGAGCTTGCCGACCTGCTCGCCGTTCTCAAAACCAGCCAGCCGGAAGAATACGACCGCGCCATCCGCGATATCTTCCGCACGCTCGATCGGATCAATCAAATCCAGGAGCGCGACCCGCTCCAATACGAGCTCGAAGTTGCCGCCTGGACCGCCCAATCGCGCGTTCAACTCCTGGCCGCCAAGCTCAAGATGGGCTCGACCAGCGAACTGATGAAACAACTTCGCGAATCCCTCGCCGCACAAAACGAAGCGAAGCTCGCCCTGCTCAAGCACGAACGGCAAAAAGCCTCCGATCGCCTTTCCAAAATCGACAGCGACATCGCCCGGTTCGAAACCGACCGCGACGATGTGATCGACCGACAATTGAAAATCCTGACCCGCACATCCGGCGAAGCCCGCCCCGGCAAATTGCCGCCCAAGACATCCACAAAGTCGAAGCCAACCACTTCCACTAACAAATAACTTGACAACTCCCCCGACCGTATGCACAAATCGTGCATAAATGCATATTGTCGGTTAAGCTAAAAATCCCTTCCACCAAATCACTTACAGCAAAAAACGGTTCCCTCCCAGTCAGCAAAAAACCGTTTGCATAAATCCTGCCCACCCCAACCTCCCTCCTGTCTGAAGTTTGCGGAGCATAACCATGCGGATCGGACGCCTCACTTACCTGTTTCTTCTGGCCACTGTCTCCTGTCCCCTGTCCCCTGTCCTCTGTCCCCCGGCCTCAGCCGCCGACGCCGAAGTCGCCGCCCCGATCAGCCAGCGGTTCGCCCCGGCTGACGTCACCGAAGAGCCCAACTTCCAGCGGCACATCAGCCCGCTGCTCGGCCGCCTCGGCTGCAACGGTCGTAGCTGCCACGGCAGCTTCCAAGGCCGCGGTGGCTTCCGCCTCTCGCTCTTCGGCTACGATTTCCAAGCCGACTACGCAGAGCTTTTGAAAGGCGATCCGATCCGCGCCAACAAAGAGAAGCCGCTCGAAAGCTTGATCATCGTCAAGCCAACCGACGCCGACATGCACGAAGGCGGCCAGCGCTACAAGGTTGGAAGCTGGGAATACAACGTCATCCGCCGCTGGCTCGAAGCCGGCGTCAAATGCGAAGAGAAAGACGTGCAAAAGCTCGTCAACCTCGAGCTGACACCGGCCGAAATCGTGTTCAGCATTCCCGGCGAGCAAGTCCAGCTCAAAGCCGTCGCCGTTTGGCAGGACGGCACACGTGAAGACGTCACCTGCCTTTGCCGTTTTGGCTCTAACAGCGAGCAAGTCGCCAAAATCACGACCGACGGCCTCGTCACAGCGACCGAGCCAGGCGACACCCATGTCATCATTTCCTACGACAGTGCCGTCATCGCCGTTCCCGTCATCCGCCCCGTCTCGCAACTCACAGGCGATCGTTATCCGAACGTTCCGACACCCACAAAAATCGACGAGCTCGTCGTCCAAAAGCTCAAAAAGCTCGGCGAAGTCCCGTCGGATCTTTGCACCGACGCCGAATTCATCCGCCGCGTCACGCTCGACCTCGCCGGCACGCTTCCCACCGCCCCCGAAGTCGAAAAGTTCCTCGCCGATTCTTCCCCCAACAAACGCTCTGCCAAAATCGACGAGTTGCTCAAGACGCCCGCCTACGCCGCCTGGTGGACCACTCGCCTCTGCGACTGGACCGGCAACAACGATACCAAGTTCAACAACTTCGGCGTCCTCAACGGCAACAACAATGTCGGCGGCGGCGGCGCCTCGCAGCAGTGGTATGACTGGATCTACAAGCGCGTTACCGAAAATGTGTCCTACGACAAGATCATCAATGGTCTGGTCACCGGTGTCAGCCGCGTTCCCGGCGAATCGTACGCCCAGTTTTGTGATTACATGACCAAAACGGCGCAGGGCGAGGCTAACTACGCCGAGCGCCCTGACATGCCGTATTACTGGGCTCGCCGCGACTTCGTCAAACCCGAAGAGCGGGCCATCGGCTTCGCTTACGCCTTTCTCGGCATCCGCATCCAGTGCGCTCAGTGTCACAAGCACCCCTTCGACCAATGGTCGAAGTCCGACTTCGACGACTTCCGCAATTTCTTCGCCTCCGTTCGCTCCACGGGCTACGTCGCCCCGCCCGACCGCGAGTCACAGGCTGATTACAAGGCCATTCTCAAGGACCTCGGCCTCGAAAAAACTGATCTTCGCAACAATCAACTTCGCGTGAAGTTCTACGAGCAACTTCGCAAAGGCAAGGTCGTGCCGTTCCCCGAGGTCGTTGTCAATCGTGTCAAGGAAGGCGAACGCAAGCCGATGAATAAAAAGCAAGGCGAAGGACCAACGGGCCCCATTGCTCGCGTCCTCGGCGGTGAAGAGATCGACCTCACGAAGCTCGACGACGCCCGTCAGCCGCTCATGGACTGGCTCCGCGACCCGAAGAATCCGTTCTTTGCCAAGGCCTTCGTCAACCGCGTTTGGTCCAACTACTTCAACGTCGGCATCGTTCAGCCGGCGGACGACATGAGCCTCGCCAACCCGCCGAGCAACAAGCCGTTGCTCGACCACCTGGCCCAAGGCTTCATCGACCACAACTTCGATATGCAGTGGGTCCACCGCGAGATTTGCAATAGCCGCACCTATCAGCTCTCGTGGCAGACGAACGAGACCAACGTCAAGGACGAAAAGAACTTTGCCCGCTCGGTTCCGCGGCGTCTGGCCGCTGAAGTCGCCGTCGATGCCGTCAACATGGCCATCGGCTCCGACGAGAAGGCCGCCGGCTACCTGACCAACCTCAAAGGCCGGGCCATCTCCGTCGCCGGCGCATCCGCCCGGCCCAATTCCGGCGGCGCCACCAACGGCTTCGCCCTCCAGGTCTTCGGCCGCAGCGTTCGCGAAAGCAACTGCGATTGCGACCGCTCGATGGAAGCCAGCCTCTTGCAAACCGTCTTTCTGCAAAACGATAGCGCCGTGATTCAAGCGATCGAGCAGGACAAATCATCGTGGATCAGCCAACTGGCCAAAAAATCCGTTGCTGAAGAATCCTCCGCTCGCGGCAGCGGTCAGCGCAACTCGATCGAGGCCATGAAGTCTCGCCTCGCCCAGATGCGCAAGGGCAAGTCGGCGGCGCAGGCCAAGAAAATCGAGGAGCGCCTCGCACAACTCGAAAAAGGCGGCGCTGACGCGGCGAAAGCCGCCGAAGCCGGTGACTTGGCTCTCGACGAAAATGAAATCGTCCGCCAGGCCTACCTGCGAACCCTCACCCGCCTGCCCACCGCCGACGAGCAAGACCGCTGCCTGGGCTATCTCGCCGAGGCCGAATCTCCCCTCGCCGGCGCCAAAGGCCTCCTCTGGACCCTTTTGAACACCAAGGAATTCATCGTCAACCACTAACACCGCCTCACGGCGGAATGACCAAGAACCAAGCACCAAATCACAAACAAATTCAAATGACAAATGACAAATGACAAATGACGCTGGCCATTGGTGCTTAATCATTGATCATTGTTTGTAATTTGATGCTTGTGATTTGAGATTTCATCCAACCAACACTCCCACCACCACCAAGGACGACTCTCATGGCTTTCTCCCTCACCTGTGACGGTATCAAACGCCGCGACTTTCTCCGCATCGGCGCTCTCGGCACCGGCATCGGCCTCTCCAGCTATCTCCGCCTGGCCTCCGCGGGTGAAGTGCAAGGCGCCAAAGCCAAAGCCGCCATCTTCATCAACCTCACCGGCGGTCCATCCCACATGGACACGTTCGACCTCAAGCCCGACGCCCCCTCCGAGGTCCGCGGCAAGTTCAATAACATCAAAACGAACGTCCCTGGCGTCGAATTCTGCGAGCACCTGCCCAAGCTCGGCCAGTGCGCCGACAAATTCGCGATCCTCCGCGGCGTCAGCCACACCCTCGCCGCCCACGAGCTCGGCACCGAATATGTCAACACCGGCAGCCGCCCGCTTCCCTCGCTCGAATATCCCGGGTACGGCGCGGTCGTCACCAAAGAGCTCGGCGGACCAGAGGATCTGCCGCCCTTCGTCGCCATCCCCAACAGCAATCAGCGGCCGGGCTTCCTCGGCGTTCAATACGCCCCGCTGAACACGACCAGCACACCCAAGGCCGGTCAGCCCTACGGCGTCCGTGGCATCTCGCTTGGTAACGGCATCACGATCGAAGAGATCGAGCGCCGCAACAGCTTGCTCGCCGATCTCGATAAGACCTTCGCCGCCGTCGAATCCAACAGCCAGCTCCTCACCGGCCTGGACCGCTTCACCGAGCAGGCTCACGCCATCATCACCAGCCGTCGCGCCCGCGAAGCCTTCGATGTCAGCAAAGAATCGCCGGCCTTTGCGAAGCCATTCGGCGACGACGCTTTCGGCATGAGCTGCCTCCTCGCCACGCGGCTGATTGAATCCGGCGTCCGCTTCGTCACCCTCACGCTCGGCGGCTGGGACACGCATCAATCGAATTGGACGAAGCTGAAGACCGGCCTGTTGCCGAAGCTCGACGTCGGCCTCTCTTCCCTGCTCAACGGCCTCACCGAAAAGGGCCTCCTCGACACGACGACCGTCTTCGTCACCGGCGAATTCGGCCGCACGCCCAAGATCAACAGCCGCGATGCTGAAGGCGGCCGCGACCACCACGCCCGCTGCATGTTCATGCTCATGGGCGGCGGCGGCGTAAAGGGCGGCCAGGTCCTCGGCGAATCCGACGAGACCGCCACCGCTCCCAAGCACGAAGGCTTCTCGCCCGACGATGTCGCCGCGACCTTCTACAAGACGCTTGGCATCGACCACACCAAGGAATACCACTCCAACACCGGCCGCCCCATCACCATCGTCCGCGACGGCCACATCATCAACAAGTTACTTGCGTGAGATAGGCCTCCCGGCCTGTCCTATACGTGGCGCAGGCATCCAGCCTGCCATAAAAATCTCGTTCCCACGCTCAGCGTGGGAACGCACGTTTTCGACGCTCTGCGTCGCGAATTACCAACTACCGTACCACACGGAGCCCTCCCATGCGCCGCCTTCTCCACCTCTCCCTCCTCATCCTCGCCGCCCTGGCCATCGCCACCCCCGCGTTCGCCGCCAAGAAAAACAAAGACAAGGGTAAGGACCCTGCCGCCTCCATTAAGAAAAAGCTCGACTCCGCCGACCTGCCTTCTGAAGTCCGCGAAAAAGTCAACAAAGTCCTCGCCGACGATTCGCCCAAGCTCAAAGAAGCCCAGGCCAAGATCGACGCCATCCTGACGAGCGACCAAAAGCAAGCCAAGCGCACGGTCGCCAAGGAAGCCAAATCCAGCGGCGCCAAGCGCAAAGACTTGCAAGCCTCGCTCGACGCCGCCCTCAAGCTCACCGCCGAGCAAAAATCCAAGCTCTCCAGCGCCGAAAGCGACCTTAAATCCGCCCAAGCCACGCTCACCAGCGACCTTCGCGCCGTCCTCACCCCCGAGCAAGCCGAAAAAGCCGGCCTCAAAGCCAAAAAGAAGAACAAAGCCTAAACGTGGGACAGGCTTCCAGCCTGCCGAAAAGAAATTGGGAGGGCGAAACGGCGAACCTCCCGCCGAGCACGATAGCGCGGCCTCGGAGCGAATCAGCATCCGCTACAACTCGCCGCTCAACCTGCGATGCACGACTCGAACGTGCCATCCCCCGCCCGCCGGCTGCTGGTTTGCGGTTGGCTCCAACACAGCGGGTGCCCCGGGTGTCATGTTCGCGATATTCGCCTCTTCGGTAGCGTCCTTCTCTTTGACAGCCTGCAACTGCTTGATTAAATCCTTCGCCTCCGCCAGCCTCTCGTCCATCATGTGAATCTGCAGGAACTGCTCTTCCGTCTGTTCCGAATGGGTATGGATCAACCAACCGATCGCCAAAGCTGCCACCGTGGTTACCAAAAACATCTCGCGAATCGTGAATTGAAGCATCCAAGCTTCTCCGTAATTATCGAGTATTGAACCCCAATCGACACGTCTACGACGGTGTCCTTCCTCAGTAGTTTTATTGCCAGATTGAGAACTGGGCCGCCATAAACGTTGCCGCAGACGGTTCATTCTTGCACGACACTTACACCATGCGCCTGGCACGTCGCCGACGTCGCTGGCATAACGATCACTTCAGGACAAATCCCGCCTCCACCACCACCATCGCCCCATAATACGGCGCCTCCGCCCCGCTTCTCAGCATCAGCGTCTTCGCTCCCGGCGGCAGCGCAATCTCCACCTGCTCCGCCGGCGCCAAGCTGTTGATCGCCGTCCGCTCCCACACCACGCGATCATCGACGAGCAATTGCACCGGCCCCGCCACCTGGTCCGCGCACCCAATCACCGCGACGAATGACTTGTACTCCGGCTTGAGCACCCATCGCACGCTCCCATTCCTTGCGATCTGAAGGCCATCCTCGAATTTCTGCCCTAAGAGCCGCACGCTGCCCAATTGCAACGCGGTTCCACCGCCTGCAACTGCCGCCGACGATAACGCCACATCCGGCTTTTTCACCTCACCACCAGCCGCCAAATTCCCAATCGCCCCCCGCACCATGAAGCTGCGTATCACAATCTCGTTCGTTTCCCGCTTCCCCGCCAAGTCAAGCTGCACGGTCACCTCCTGCCGGCGCCACGCCTGCAAATCCCACCAATACGCCAGCCGGTCCGACAAATTCGATTCCTCCCCGCCGCCATCTCGCGCCCGCTGCTTGCTATACCGCACCGTCCACTGCCGCAATTGATTGCGATCTGCATTGTTATGCCAGGGCACGACCTCTCCATTCACCGTCAACCGAACCTCATGTTCCTCCAAATCCACAGGACAAACGGTTAGCAGTTCCACCACATCGCTTGCCCGCGAAACCACTAGCCGCCGTGAAAGCGACGCGACCGCGCCCTTCGGCAAGACAATCGCCGGATACCACGTGCTCGCCAGCAAATTGAACTCGCTTCGCAGCCGCGCGCTATTCCAGCCCTCGCCAACCAGATCCCACTCCGCCGCACCAGCCAGCATCGTCTTCAATCGCGTCTTTGGATCGGCGATCGACGCATCCAATTTCACCAGCGGCGCAAGCCACACTACGCTATCGCGAATATCAAACGGATCAGCCCCCCGCGGCCGCTCCTCATGCGCAAACTCGGTGACCAGCACCAACCTTTTCATCCCCGCCACATCGGTTGCCTTCATTCGCTGAATGCCATCCCGCCCCTGAAACACACCCGAATCCCACATCGCCTCGCCCGCCGTTTCATCGCTCCCTCTCCCGCTGGGAGAGGGCTGGGGTGAGGGTGCTTCGATTGCGCCTTGGCCCAAGACTTTGCACCGCACGCACCCGCCTTCGCTTGATTCCAAACCCACCGCCAATTCCGCACTCGCCGCACCCACCGGCAGCTCAAAGCCAATCTCGCTATGCGCATGCGCCGCAATGCCGATGTCCGATTCCAGCCCCCCCGCTGCCAGAACACCGCCGCCCGCGTTGCGATTGGCTGTCCACATCTCCACCGGCCCGATCAGCCGCCGATTGGCGATCGTCGTCGCCGGCAAACACGACAGCGGCACTTCATCCGACGCCCGATACCCACAAGACGCGATTTCCTCCTCCGGAACTGCCAGTGGCTCATCCGCCCACGCCGGCTGCACGTAATAAAGCACCTCGCTCGATAGCCGCCCCCGCCGCCGGCCCTGGTCCTGCTCCCGGCTCACGCGCGCCGCCGTCACAACCGCACCTCCCCGCGTCGAAAACCGCCCAATCGCCGCCCGTCCGCCATTTGCCCACGCATTGTCGGCCAACACCGCGCTCGTCCGATCGACTCCCGGAAAAACCACTTCCGCCAAATCGCCAAAATCAACTTCGACGATTCCCTCCATGGTCAACAAGCTCAATCCCCGCTCCTTCCACCGAATCGCCCGTGCCGTCAGTTGCTTGCCGTCCATCAGCCGCACCGTCCCCGGCGTCACCTGCCCGGCCTGCGGCACAACGATAATTCGCTCAATGGCACTCGTCAGCACCGCCAGCGTCGCCCCGCTCACCGGCACGAGCGGCCCTTCGAGTTCTATCTGCACCCGCCGCGACTGCCCACCTTGGCCATTCGCTGTCTCCAATCCCACTAGCGTTCCCGGCAAGCAATCGCCATTCGCCATCACTATCAATGGCGGCTTCAACTCGACGGTCACGCCCGTATCGCGAATGAATCGCACCGGATTTTCACTCTCCAAAATCTCGCGATTCTCCAATCGAAACGACGACCCCGGCAGCGGCCACGCCGTCAACGACTTCGTCGTCACCCGCGTCCCATCCGCGAGCCACGCCACATACCGCTCCGCCGCCAAACTGAACCTCGGCGCGAGAACAGCACAAACGATAATCGCCAACCAGATTCGTCGCATTCCTCAATCTTCATTGCCAGCTCTGTTTCCCGCAACTCCGTTCTCCTTAGCAGCTACAATTAGCCCGCCCTCGTGAAATCACCATGACCGACAACTCCGCAAACGACTCGACCAACGCAAACGCCGACCTGACCCGCGCCCCCCTCGTCGGCATCGCCGTCAACGCTTCGCTCGCGGCGATAAAAATCCTCGCTGGCACCTTCGGCAACTCCTACGCCCTCATTGCCGACGGCATCGAATCGACCTCCGACATCATCACCTCGCTCATTGTCTGGGGCGGCCTGCAAGTCGCAGCCCAACCGGCTACGGAAGAACACCCCTACGGCTATGGCAAGGCCGAATCGCTCTCCGGTATCATCGGCGCGATCGCCCTCCTCGCAGCCGCAGCCACAATCGCCTACCACAGCGTCTACGAAATTCTCACACCGCATCACCTGCCGCATTGGTCCACGCTCGCTGTCCTGGCCGGCGTCATCGCGATCAAAATGGCCCTCGCCCGGTGGATCGGCGGCATTGGCGAGGAAACGAACAGTACGGCCCTGGCCAGCGACGCCTGGCATCACTGGTCCGACGCCTTCACCTCGCTCGCCGCCTTCATCGGCATCTCAATCGGCCTCATCGGCGGCCCTGGCTACGAGCCGGCCGACGACTACGCCGCGCTCGTCGCCTGCCTCGTCATCGCCGCCAGCGGCGGCCGCCTCCTCTGGATCGCCACCAAGGAAGTCCTCGACGTCGCCCCACCGTCCGAATTCGAAGACCAACTGCGAGCCATCGCCGCCGCCGTCCCCGGCGTCACCCGCATCGAAAAATGCCGCATTCGCAAAAGCGGTCTCAATTACTTCGTCGATATCCACGTGCAAGTAAACGGCAACGCCACCGTCCACGAAGGCCACGCCATCGGCGGCGCCGTCCGGGCCGCGTTACGGTCCTCACCACTTCGCATCGCCGACGCCCTCGTCCATATCGAGCCCGATTCGTAATGTTCGTAATCCTCCTTAACCGCAAACTCGCCTGGATAACCGGCCGCGTTCCAATTAGGCTGCCTTCTTGGCGAGCGGGGGACGTAAGTCCGCCGGTAAGCTAACGCTGCCTGACAATCGCAATCGTGCGTTTTTGCTTTCTATGAACCGTTGGCTCATCATCGCCGGCTCGCTCTGCCTCGCCTTCAGCCTCTGCGGCTGCACACCGCCCGCCAAGAAACCCGAGCCCGCTCCGCCGCCGGCCAAAGTCGATAAAGTCCAAGCCGAAGCGGACCTGAACCGCATTGTCTTGAAGCCAGAGGCCGAAGCCCGCCTCGGCATCACGCTCGCCCCAATCGAAGTCAAGCCAATCAGCCGCGTCCGCACCTATGGCGGCGAAATCGCCCTGCCGCCCGGCGCATCGCTCGTCATTTCCGCTCCCGTCAGCGGCCGCATTCAGCCCGCCGCCAGCGGCAACATGCCCGCCGCCGGCTCGCTCGTCGCCGCGAACCAGCCACTCCTGATTTTGACCCCGCTTCTCTCGCCCGAGCGCGACGTGCTCACGCCCGCCGAACGCATCAACATGGCCCAGGCCAAAAACCAGATTCTCACCGCCCGCATCGACGCCGCCGGCCGGGTTGGCCAGGCCCGCGAGCAAGTTGCCGCCGCGAAAATCGCTCTCGACCGCGCCGAGCGACTCTACCGCGACTCGGCTGGCACCGCACAAGCCGTCGATACTGCCCGCGCGCAATCGAACCTCGCGATCAAGGCTCTCGAAGCCGCCGAAGAAACGCAAAAGGCCGTCGAAAGCATCAGCCTCGATGGCAGCGAAGCCGGCCAGCAGCAGCCGCTCGTCATCGAATCGCCGCAATCCGGCATGGTCCGCACGCAGCACGTCGCTTCCGGCGAGGTCGTCGCCGCCGGCGCGCCGCTGTTCGAAGTCATGAAATGCGATCCCGTTTGGGTCCGTGTCCCCGTCTATGCGGGCGAGACCGCGCAGCTCGCGCTCGATCAGCCCGCCGATGTCGTGCCGCTCAATTCAGATGAAAAAGGCCACGGCTACACGGCCAAACCCATCGCCGCGCCGCCCACCGCCACCTCGCTCGCGGCGACCGTCGATTTGTACTACGAGCTCGCCAACAAGGACGGTCGCCTGCGGCCCGGCGAGCGAATGAGCATCCATATTAAGCTGCAAGGCGCCGCCGACCAGCGCGTCGTTCCCTGGTCCGCGGTCATCCACGACATCAACGGCGGCACCTGGGTCTATGAAAAAACCGCCGATCACACCTACGTCCGCCGCCGCGTCCAAGTCCGTTACATCGTCGATAACCTCGCCGTCCTCGAATCCGGCCCCCCCACAGGTGCCCAAATCGTTACCGCCGGCGCAGTGGAATTGTTCGGCACCGAAATGGGTTTCGCAAAATAATTTGGTTCTTGGTTCTTTGTAATGTCCTGGCTCGTTTCCACTTCCCTCCGCCTTCGCGTCGCCGTCCTGGCCCTCTCGTGCCTGCTCATCGTCTATGGCATCCAGACGCTGCGCAAAACGCCGCTCGACGTCTTCCCTGAATTCGCGCCGCCGCTCGTTGAAATCCAAACCGAAGCCCCCGGCATCTCGACCGAAGAAGTCGAGAGCATGATCACGATGCCGCTGGAGAACGCGCTCAACGGCACACCCTGGAAGAAAATCATCCGCAGCAAGTCGGTTCTCGGCCTCTCCTCCGTCGTCCTCATTTTCGAAGACGGCACCGATCTCATTCGCGCCCGCCAGCTCGTTCAAGAGCGTCTCGCGACTGAAGCCAGCCGTTTGCCGGCTATCGCCAGGCCGCCGGTCATCCTCTCGCCGCTTTCCTCCACTAGCCGGGCGATGAAAATCGGAATTACTTCGACAAAGCTCTCGCAGATGGAGATGACCGAACTGGCCCGCTGGACGATCCGCCCCCGGCTGATGGCCGTTCCCGGCGTCGCCAACGTCGCCATCTGGGGCCAGCGCGACCGGCAATTCCAGGTCATCGTCGATCCCGAACGCCTGCAGGCCCACGATGTCACGCTCGGCACGATTGAGCGGGCCGCCGGCGAAGCCGTCATTCTCGAAGGCGGCGGCTTTCTCGATACGCCCAACCAGCGCCTCGCCCTCCGGCAACAAGTCGGCATCTACGACGCCGAAGATCTCGGCAATGTGAAAGTCGATTTTCGCTCTGGCGCTCCGCTGCGAATGCGCGACGTGGCCGACGTGATCGAAAGCTACCCGCCGCCCATCGGCGACGCCGTCATCGGCGTCCTCGGCAGCGACCGCAACGAGCCCGGGCTGCTCCTCATCGTCGAAAAACAGCCCTGGGGAAACACGCTGGAAGTAACGCACAAAGTCGAAGAGGCCCTCAAAGCTCTCGCGCCCGGTCTGAAAGACTTGGAAATCGATCCGACCATTTTTCGCCCCGCCACATTCATCGAACGCTCGCTCTACAACCTCTCGCACGCGTTTGTCCTCGGCTGCGGCCTCGTCGTGGTCATTTTGTTTGTCTTCTTGTTCGATTGGCGAACCGCCGTCATCAGCTTGACTGCCATTCCGCTCTCGCTGATCGCCGCGGGCCTCGTCCTTCACTTCCGCGGTGGCACGATGAACACGATGGTCATCGCCGGCCTCGTGATCGCGCTCGGCGAAGTCGTCGATGACGCCATCATCGACGTCGAAAACATCCTCCGCCGCTTGCAGCTCAACCGCGAGTCGCCGCACCCACAGTCGGCGTTTCAAGTCGTCCTAGCCGCCTCGCTCGAAGTTCGCAGTGCCGTCGTCTATGCCAGCCTCATCGTCACGCTCGTCTTCGTGCCGATTTTGTTTCTCGACGGCCTCGCCGGCTCGTTCTTCCGCCCCCTGGCCATCGCCTACATCCTCGCCATACTCGCCTCGCTCCTCACGGCGCTCACCGTCACTCCGGCGTTGTCGCTCTTGCTTCTGCCATCGGCTGAACGCAAGCGCCACGACGCGCCACTGGCCCACGTCCTGAAAAACATCTACCGCCACCTGCTGCCGCCGCTCGTCTCTCGACCCAAACTCTCGCTGGCCATCGTCATCGTCGCCTTCATCGGCACCGGCATCGCCGTCGCTCGCCTCGGCGAAGAGTTTTTGCCCAATTTCCAGGAAACCGACTTCCTCATGCATTGGGTCGAGAAGCCGAGCGCTTCGCTCGACTCGATGGTCCGCATCACGCAAAAAGCGGCCGGCGAGTTGCGATCGATTCCTGGCGTCCGCAATTTCGGCTCGCATATCGGCCGCGCCGAAGTTGCCGACGAAGTCTACGGCCCCAACTTTACCGAGCTCTGGATCAGCGTCGATCCCAACGTCAGCCTGCCCGCCACTGTCAAGAAGATCCAAGCCGCCGTCGATGGCTACCCCGGTCTCTACCGCGACCTGCTGACCTATCTCAAAGAGCGCATCAAGGAAGTCCTCTCCGGTGCCGGCGCCACGATCGTCGTCCGCACCTACGGCCCCGACCTCGCCATCCTCCGCGCCAAAGGCGACGAGATCAAAAAGACGATCGAAGGCGTTTCCGGCGTCACGAACTTGAAGGTCGAAGCCCAGGTCCTCGTCCCCCAAGTCCAAGTTCGTCTCCGCCCCGACGCAGCATCACGCTTCGGCCTTTCTCCCGGCCAGGTGCGCCACGCCGTTGCGACGCTCGTTCGCGGAACCAAAGTAGGCGAAGTTTATGAAGACCAAAAAACCTACGACGTCGTCGTCCGCGGCGACCCCAAAGTCCGCGCCAATCTCGAGGCCATCCGCGAACTGCCGATCGACCTCCCCAGCGGCGGCCTCGCCCCGCTCAAAGACGTCGCCGACGTTTATATCGAGCCTGCCCCCAACGAAATCAAACGCGAATCTGCCTCTCGCCGCCTTGATGTGACCTGCAACGTTGCCGGCCGCGACCTCGGCTCTGTCGCCCGCGAAATCGAAGCCGCGGTGAAAAAACTAGATTTTCCCGCCGAGTATCACCCCGAATTTCTCGGCGAATACGCCGCCCGCCAACAATCGCGGCAGCGCCTCTTCGCCCTTTCAGCGCTCTCCGTCCTCGGCATCGTCCTGCTCCTGCACATGGATTTTCGCTCCTGGCGGTTGACGCTCCTCGTCTTCCTCACAATTCCCTTCGCGCTCGTCGGTGGTGTCCTCGGTGCGATCCTGCAAGGCGGCATTCTCTCGCTCGGCTCACTCGTCGGCTTCGTCACCGTCCTCGGCATCGCCGCCCGCAACGGCATCATGCTCGTCAGCCATTACCGCCATCTCGAAGAAGTCGAAGGCGAGCCCTTCGGCGTCCCGCTCGTCCTCCGCGGCGCGGAAGAACGCCTCACGCCCATCCTCATGACCGCGCTGGCCACCGGCCTCGCCCTCGTCCCCCTCGTGGTTAGCGGCAACCTCCCCGGCCACGAAATCGAATACCCCATGGCCGTCGTCATCCTCGGCGGCCTCACCACCTCCACCATTCTCAACCTCTTCCTGCTCCCACCCATTTACGCCCTCTTCGGCCGCGTCCAGCGCGTCGCCGAGTGATTCTGTAGGGAACGCCCTCCGTGGCGTTCCGCGTATTCGAAGACGTCACGCTAGCAGCTATCGTCCCTTCCTTCCTCAAAACCCTTACATTTTCGCGCCGCTACTCATTCCGCGACTACCGGCTGGCCGAAGGATTCTTCGTTAGACCTTGCGCGCATAGCAAGGTTTGCCACGAAGCACTTCGAAGTAGACAACCGAAATGGCGGGGGGACACACAACGCGACTTTTGCCGCTCGCGCTCGTCGCCGCGCTCGTCGCCGGCTGTCAAAACAACCGCCAATTCTTCCGCGATGGCTCTTGGTCGCAGGGTGCTGCTACCACATCCACCGCTGAGTCTTCCGTTACTACGTCTAATTCTGCGATTGCTGGCGGCGATCAAGGCGTTCAACAAGCATCAGCGATCGCGCCGGCCCTAGCCGCCGACGGCCAACCGCCGCCGCAATCCAACGCGCCTCCCGAACCGCTGTCGATTCCAAACCCACTTCCGCAGCAGCTCGATCTCTCGCTCTTCGACGCCGTCGAAATGGGCCTGTCCCAAAATCCGGACCTCGTGGCGCTGCAATATGCGCAAAATGTCGGCGAAGAAGCCGTCGGCGTAGCGGAGACTTATCCGTTCAATCCCTGGGTGCAAATTCAGGTCACGCCGTCGCAGCAAGGCTCCGATCCGATCATCAACACCAAGCCGGTGAATCACTATGTCCTATTAATGCAACAACTTCAGCTCGCCCATCAGCGGCGGCACCGGACCAACGCCGCCGAAGCCACCCTCAACAGCGTTCGCTGGAACTATGTTCAAGCCAAGCTGACCAGCGCCGCCCAGACACAGCGCCTTTATTTCACCGCCCTCTATCAACGCGACATCGCCGAGTTGGCCAAAGCCAACGCCGAAGTCAACAACCAGCTCTTCGCCACCTCGCGCAAGCAGTTCGAAGGCGGCACGCTCGCCGGCGCCGACGTCGCGATTATCAAACTCGACAACGCCAGCACCCGCCGGCAAGCAGCCTTAGCTGAAGCGAATTACAACACAGCCCTGCTCGACCTCAAACGCCAGCTTGGCTTGCCCGCCTCGGCGCCGCTAACGCTCGCCGGCCGCCTCAGCGATTTTCGCTGGCAGCCGATCACGAGCGAATCGTCAACGTGGACGCATTTCGTTTGCCTCGAAATGCCCGTCACCGACGACCGCGCGCTCCTCGCTCGCTCGCTCGCCTCCGGCCGCCCCGATGTCTGGGCCGCGAACGCCGACGCCGACGCCGCCCGCGCCAACCTCGACCTCGCCCGCGCCAATCGCACCCCCGACCTGCAAATCGGCCCTTATTACCAACGCAACAACGATCCCGTCACGTATTTCGGGTTTCGTGCCCAAATGGACATCCCCGTCCTCAACACCGGCACGCCCATGGTTCGCCAGCGACTCGCCGAATTGACGCAGCGCTCGGTCATCTGGGAGCAAACGCTCAATCGGGCGACGCTCGAAGCTCAAGCCGCGCTCGATCGCTACGACCGGGCCCTCACCATCGCCGCCGACAGCGAAACGGCAGGCGGCGAGGCATTACCAAAAGAGCTGCAGCAGCTCGAAGAGCAATTCAAAGCCGGCGAAATCGATCTTGTCCGCGTCGTCACGGCCCGCACGAGCTTCTTCCAAGCCCGCCGCGCCGCGCTCGACACCCTCAACGAGCTCGCCCAAGCCTCCGCCAACCTCGTCGCCGCAACAGGCTTGCCACCAGAAGCAATTTTGGCGCCCAAGTAGGTCCCGTCTGCCGGACGGGACCTAACACGGCCAATCCGCCTGCCATCAAACGCCGGGTCCAGCTCGGCAAGCTGGACCTACTGTCGCTGCAGCCACGTCGCAACCGTGTCCGCCAGCTTCGCGCTCACACCCGTATAAACATGATCCGCCCGGTCAATCACCTCGATCGATCGCCTCTCCGCGCTATGTAGCGACTGCAGCGCCTCGGGCACACCCGCAAACGGAATTCCGCCACTCGTCAATTCCTTGCCGCCATAAGCGAACAGGGCAGGGCAGGGGAGGTCGGCCGCAAACTTGAGAATGTTATAGCGCTCAGCCGGGCCATATTTGTCGATGTAGGCCGCGGCTGTCACGAGCAGCGGAAACGGAAACGTGCTCGTAAACAGCTCTTCGCCCTGGCCCGCTTTGGCCATCTGCTGCGCCGTGTTTATCGATTCCCAAAACTGGCTGCTATCCGCGGCGTTCATGAACGCGCTATACGAAAGCCGCGGCGGCGAAATGGCAACGACCGCCACGACCTCCGCAAACTTTTCCTGAACCGTGGCATAAACGGCTTTCACCGCCCCCAGACTATGCCCAATCAACGCGATTCGCTCATGTCCGCGGCTCTTCAGAAAACCAATCCAGGCCGCAATATCCAGCCGGCAATCATCGACCGTCTCGTACGAAGCGCCGAGCCGCCGGCGAACCGTTCCCAGGCTCGCGCCAAATACTAAATCATGCCCGCGCGTATTCACCGACAGCGCGGCAAAGCCAATCTCATTCAATCGACCAATCAGCGGCTCAAACGTGCTCGACGTATAAAAGTTGCTGGCGACGCCGTGCAGCAGGATGGCCGCCGATACAACTGGAGAAGCCGAATCGTCCGCGCTTGCGTGCCGGGCTGGCGTCAGCGCCCCATCCAGCCGCAAGCCATCGCGCGTAACCGTGCGGACAAGTTCGACGTGCATGCCCGTGGGGTAGGCTTCCAGCCTGCCAAAAAGAACGTGGGGCGGGCTTCTAGCCTGCCAATGAAACGCAGTGGCAGGCAAGATGCCTGCCCCACGATACTACGACTCTTGCGCCGGCGCAGCCGGCGGAGCATCCTTCGCCGCACCCAGGCTCGAAACCATGTGCAGCACGCCGCCCAAATGCGCCATCCGCGGCCCAAACCGGTCGATGAACTCTTGCAGCATGAACTCGCTGTCCATCATCGTCTCGTAACCGTCGGCCGCTTCTTCGGTCAGCTTGTGGATATAGTCGTTCTGCACCTTGAGCAGCGCCTCGCTGGCGATCCGGCAACTGCGAGCCAAATCCGGATTCGCGTCCTTCCATGACGTGATTTCCTGCGCCCGCTGCTTGTGGCTCAGGCCGGTCCAGTGAGCGATCTCGGAAAGCAGCTTCAACTCGTGTTGCTGCCCATCGACGAGCTTCTGCAAGAGGTTGACGATCAGTTCGTTGGCGTCAATCTTCGTGCTAGCGGCCGCCGTATGAGCGTCCGTGCAAACGTCGATGCTGAAAACCGGGCTAAACAGGCGAGGGTCCTGAGACATAACAATTGGGCTCCTGGCTTTTCACTTAATATACACAGACAACGCCTACTGTCGAGCATTTGGCCGGTTGTGCAGCCTGGGCGAGCTTTAGCGGCCGGCACCCCGCCACCGGAACTCGCTTGCTGGTTGCGACGATCCCATTAGGCGACCCTCTTGATGCCGCAACTTGGACGCTTCGCCCTCGACAGTCGTTCCGAATGACCGCTTTCAGCAAGCCCTCGCAGCCCTGTCTCGGCTTTTTGACAGTTCTGGAAAACGCCGAACACGGCTTTCTCGGCGGCTATTTGCTGCTCAACGCCGCCGGCCGCCCACTCGAATTCCACTGCACGGCCCCCATCCGCGCCAGCCGCACGCAAGAAATTCTGTACGGTCCCACCTTACGACCGTTTCTTTTTGGCGAGCAAATTGGGCAAACTTTGCTCACAAAATCCAAGCTGTCGCCGCTCGTCGTCTTTACCGATAGCGAACCTACTCTCGCCGTCCGCGAATTCACCGACATACCCGTTGTATGTGTCCTGGGAGCCACTCCTGTCACACTAACCCGAAGCGCAAGCGAGGGAACAGCACTCGGCCCTGCCACACTAACCCGACGCGTGAGCGAGGGAATAGGATGCTGCTTTCAATTCCAGCTAGCAACCAACCAAGTCGCAGTCGCAAACGGCTACTCGAACGACGAACAACTCATCCGCGCCACATGGCCCCCTCAAGCCGATCACCTCGACCTCCTCGAACCCTTCGACCGCATCCGCGAAGCCCTCGACGAAGCCCAACGCTCCGCCCGCCAAGCAGCCTAACGTAGGATAGGCCTCCAGGCCTGTCCCCAAATTGCATGGAAAGACGAGAGGGGTCGGGAGTCGATTGCGAGATAGTTCTTCCATGTGGACAAACACAACCGCAATCGACTCCCGACCCCCTGGCGATGGCGCCTTGATACAGCCATTAGCGGCCGAGACGTTTGCGCCCTTCGCTTCTCTCGTATCGCTCGAATCCTGGTTCGCGCCCGAATCCACATCCGAACTCACCGCCCACTCTCAAACCCTCTCCGAAATCGCCGACCAACCCAAATCCCTCTCCCTAAAACTCGGCCCCGCTCCCACCCGCATCTTCAGCTTCACTTTCCCCGACGCCATCACTCCCTCTCTCCGCCCCTCCGCCCCGCAATCTCCCCCTCGCCCCCTCTCCCCCTCTCCCACTCCCGACCAACAGACGACTTCAACCGCGGAAAAGAAGCCCACCCGCATCAAGCCCCCGAGCGACGTAATCAAACTCGAAGACCGCCTCTACTACCTCCTCCAGCCGCCGCTCGAAACGCTCCTCCAATCCGACGCGCTCCACTTTCCCTTCGAGCCATTTCCCTACCAATTTCAAGGCGTCGCCTTCCTCTATCCGCGCTACTCCGCCATCCTCGCCGATGAAATGGGCCTCGGAAAAACGATGCAGGCCATTACCGCCGTGCGAATGCTCCTGCGTGCCGGCGAAATCAAAAACGTCCTGCTCATCTGCCCCAAGCCGCTCGTCAGCAACTGGCGGCGCGAGTTCAATCTCTGGGCCCCGGAAATTCCGATCGCGACCATCGAGGGCGATTCGACGAAGCGCCAATGGCAGTGGCTCGAAACGAACATTCCGGTCCGCATCGCCAACTACGAGCTGCTCCTCCGCGATCGCGACCTCCTCGAAGAAGGCCTCGACTTCGACCTCGTCATCCTCGACGAAGCTCAGCGTATCAAAAACACGAATAGCACCACGAGCCAGATCAGCCGTTCGATCCGCCGCAGCCGTTCCTGGGCCCTCACCGGCACGCCGATCGAAAATTCTCCCGACGACATCGTCGGCATCTTCGAATTTCTCTCCCCCGGCTATCTGCGGCCCGGCATGGGCCCAAAACGCCTCTCCGAGCTCGTCCGCGACCACATCCTGCGCCGCACCAAAGACATGGTCCTCACGGACATGCCGCCAAAACTCTTCCGCGACGCCGAGCTCGATCTCACGCCGCAGCAGCGCGCCAGCTACGAAATGGCCGAAAACGAAGGCGTCATGAAGCTCAACGAAATGGGCGACGAAATCACCATCCAGCACGTCTTCGAGCTTGTCCTCCGGCTGAAGCAAATCTGCAACTTCGACCCCGCCACCGGCGCCAGCAGCAAGCTCGAACGCCTCGAAGCCGACCTCGAAGAAGTGGCCGCCAGCGGCAAAAAGGCCATCATCTTCAGCCAGTGGGTCAAGTGCCTCGACATTCTCAAGCACCAGCTCCGCCGCTTCGGCCCGCTCGAATACCACGGAAAAATTCCGTCCAACAAACGCGACGGCGTCCTCCAGCAGTTTAAGGAAGACCCCTCGAAGCACGTCATCCTCATGAGTTACGGCGCCGGCAGCGTCGGCCTCAACCTGCAGTTCTGCGAATACGTCTTCCTCTTCGATCGCTGGTGGAACCCCGCCGTCGAAGACCAGGCCATCAACCGCGCCCACCGCATCGGTGCCCGCGGCGCCGTCACCGTCACCCGCATGCTCAGCCTCGCCACCATCGAAGAGCGGATCAACGAAGTCCTCGAGCACAAACGCGACCTCTTCGCCCAAATCATCGGCGAAAACTCCGCCCCCGCCTCCCTCGGCCTCTCCCAATCCGAAATTTTTGGCCTCTTCAACCTCCGCACGCCCAAAGGCACCATCAAGCCAGCCGCCTAAGTGGGGCAGGCATCCTGCCTGCCATCCGTATCACTTTACCCATCCAACTCGCTTCCACGGCCACACAATCAACCACGCCCGACCCATCAACCGCGTTGCAGGCACTGGACCATTAAACCGACTGTCGTCGGAATCCTTCAAATCATCGCCAAGCACATAGCATCCATCGCCACACGGTACCGGCTTGCCGTCCGCCAGATTCCCGAACTTCAGATACTTGTGGTCGAGGACATTCGGACACTCCACAGGCTCGCCATTAATCAAGAGTTCACCCCGCCGAACCATCTGCACGCTCTCGCCCGGCAAGCCAGCCACGCGTTTCATCCGCTTCTCGCCGTTGTCATTGAGAAACGTAATCACCTCCCACCGCCGCGGCCGCCGAAACCACCGGCTGACCTTCTCCGTGATCACCCGATCACCTTCATCAGGATTCGTGCCTTGCAGCGTCGGCGACATCGAAGGCGAGATTACGACCGAAAAATCCATCGTCAGCCAATAAAAGGCGACAATTGCCCCAAAGAACGCCAATCCGCGTTCCAGTGAGCGAAGAATCGACCGCCAAAGCGTTCGACGATCCTTCGAAGTGGCTTCAATCGTGTTTTTCGGCGTTACCGGCTTGAGCATCGATTTCAGCCTGCTCGATTTCGAGTTGCCGTTCTCCCCATTTCAACTTGGCCGACCGCGTTGCACCCACGGCTGGCAACATCATCCCCCCGAGTAAAAACAAGGCTCCCGTCCCAGCCGCCAAAAACAAAGCGGCCTCAACGCCAGCCTTTTTCACCAGCGGTGCTAAGGGCTTGACTGGCGGTTCATACGGATTTGGCGGCACCGACGCCAACGACTCCTCCTGTGATTCTTCGCTCTTTTTCTGCTCGTCCATTGCTCACCTCACGTGTTAACGACCATTCGCGACTCCATCACGCGCACAGTCTCTCGATAACAAGCTTGATCCAGTAAGCACAACAGCCCGTCGGGCCGATTAACATCGTTTGTCCGCACATAGTTGCTGCAGCGACAACGCATCGTGCTGCATTGCGACTTAATCATGCATGGCGAACATTCATCCGGCGAGTGGATCGCCTCGTTTCGAATACTGAGAAAATCGTCGCCATCAAAAACATTTCCCGGCAATCGCATCGCATTCGTCGGCTCGTCCGCGCCGACCAGCCGCTCACAAGGATATAAATTCCCCGCAGGAGTGACCGCGATTTCGCCAAACCCGAAACCGCAGCGCGCTGTTTCTGTGATTGGAATGCTGGATATACGAGCGACTTTTTCGTCAAACCAGCTCACGCTGCACTCCGGCAGCCGCGCTACCCAAAAATCCGCCGCCTCGGCAATCGAACTCTTTAGCCGCTCACCGTCGGCACGAGTCCAAACCGTCCACAGATTGAGCGACGGATCAAACTGCCGCACACCGTGCTCGTAGAGAAACTCGAGCCCAGCCGCCAGCGAGTCAGCCGTGCCAGGCTGAACCACCATCACCACACGAAACTCCTTGCCAAGCTCTCCGAGCCGACCCATCGTATTCAAGACCCGCTGTGAGCTTCCGTGACCATCGATCGCTACACGATGCCGATCGTGAACGTCTGGCAATCCATCGTGACTGAGCGTTAGCCGCATGTCCGCCTGCATCACGACCGACCAAGCCGCCGGCGAATCAAAAGTCCCGTTCGTCGTCATGCTGAACGCGATCTCGACATCGTGGTCGGCTGCCCTGCGACGTACGTGCTGGATAAGGTCAAGAATCAACTCCGCCTCAATAAGCGGCTCCCCTCCAAAGAACGCCAGATCAAGCGCTCCACCGCGCTCAATCGACGAAATCGCCCGATCAATCGCCTTTGTCGCCACCTCGCGCGGCATCGACCGCCGGAATTTATCGCCCGTATAACAGTATGTGCAGCGCAGATTACACGCGTGGTTAACAATTAACGTCAGGCCAAACCGCGAATGCATGGCCGATGTGCCCGAAAGGTTAAATGGCACTATTGGCTAGAACTAGCCGTACTCATTGTCGCCATGCCCGGCGGCAATTTGCAAGCGCATTTTTCACGCAAACCTATTCTGCTCTGCGCCGCGCATTATGAAACCCAGTGCCATTGAGGCACTCGATACGCCTTATGAACAAATACTTGGAATGCACAGAAATCATCGATTGGGAGCATCCTAGCCTCGCCGATCTAGCGCGCAAACTTGCAGCGACAACGCCTGAGGCCACGGCCAAAAACTGCTTCGAATGGGTCCGTGACGAAATCAAACACAGCGGCGATTACCATCTAAACCCGATCACTTGCACCGCGTCGCACGTCCTTCAAGCCCGCACCGGCTTCTGCTACGCCAAATCGCATCTCCTCGCCGCCTTGCTTCGCGCCAATTCAATTCCTGCCGGCTTGTGTTATCAACGCCTTAGCCTCGGCGACGGCAAGTTTTGTCTGCACGGCCTGAATGCCATGCACCTCCCCCCACATCGGCTGGTACCGGATCGACTCACGCGGAAACAAGCCCACCGTAAACGCCCAATTCGATCCGCCGCATGAACGACTCGCGTTCAATATCGAAACACCAGGTGAAATGGATTTACCCGACGTTTTTCCTACTCCATTACCGCAAGTAGTGCACGCACTCACGAACTACCGCACCGTGGACGAGCTATCTAGCCATCTTCCGGATGTCGAGTCTTGAGCCAAAGCCTGAAGATCCCACACCAACCCGACGTGCAAGCGAGGGAGAAACAGTTCTCCATTCCGAGCCCGCTCTACTACGTTTATCTCCGCTCCCTCCCCCACATCAACCGATACCCGCACGCCCGCCACACCAACAGCGGCGCCGCAAGTGTTGCTGCAAAGGCAAAACCTCCTAAAAATATTCCCAACGCGACTTCTACGCCTGGTCCGACCATCAGCGTCAGCAACAAAGGCAAGATCCCAATGGCGAGCACATACCCGAAATAGTAACCAAATGCAGTCATGGATTTTTTCGCTCGCAGAATGATAAAGGCAGCCGGTAGAAGTAGCAAAAAACTGGCGATTAAGACAAACAAACTCGCGTCGGCAATGTTCACCCAGACGTATTCTGCATGTAACGGTTCCATTACTCGAATCAGGGCTAGCGACACAGCAACTATCGCCGTTCCCGAAAAAATGTCCAGAATCTTGAGCGGCTGTGAATTCACAGCAGTTCCCTGCATTCCTTGTGGTTCAACGTACCAGCCGAAATAAATACGAAACGGCCAAAGGGGAAGTTGAACCGCTAAACTCAGAGTGGGTACTGCGTAGGCTGGCACGTCGTCAAACAGATTGAAAAAAGCCGTGCCAGAAAGCACGCCGGCTCCGAGTATCACTCCAATTGCCCAATGCACAGCTAGCCGCTTCAAAAAGGGGCCCTCACCCCATACTAACCAAGAAGCCAAAGCCCCGGCTTCTGCCAACAGGACGCCGAGTGTGGGCGATGCAATAAACATGATGGCATCGCTGTCCTCGATTAACCAGATTACTGGCAGCGCTGCGACGTTGAAAATGCCAGCCGCAATTACCAAAGCCAACATTCCCCGCCGCGCGCACATTTCCGGTCCCTGCCGAGCAAGTACATCAAACCGGCCTGCATCAGCCGACAAAGAGGGTATTTCATCCTGTTGCGTTTTAAGCTGCATCGAGAAATCTATTAGGTCTTGGTGGCCGCCGGTGCGGCAGTGGACAGTTGGTTAGATTGAGTTCAAATGCGAATTTGTAGTCTGGGCTTTAGGGCTGAGTATTGCCCACAAGTTTGTAGATTCTACCGGTTTGAGTTGGCGTGCTAGCTGGGTTTTTCTCGGGAAAATCACCTAGCCGGTTGTTGGTCGGGGATTTGCTTTTGTAGGTCGCAACCGCGACTTGGCAAGCAGGAGGATTGCATTCTCAGGTTAGGCCGAGGATTTCGAGTCCTTGGCACGGGTCCCAGTTAATGTAATCGGCGTGAGCGCGGAGGGGTTCGGCTGGGCTGCGAAAGATGCGCAGGACCATGGTGGCGGCGGTGGTTAGGT